>JBOHFC010000460.1:0-16675 GCA_050701375.1 Pseudonocardiaceae bacterium | reverse complement strand
ACCACCACATCCGTCACACCCGCCCCAGCCACCCAGTACATCTACCAGCCCGGACGCGAAAACGCCACTCTCGGCGTGTCACCACAGCACCCAGCCATGATCACGTGACTTTGACGCAGCCCTGGTGTCCCGGTGATGCAGGTACATGCGGTGACCCTCGATAGGGTCGCGCCGGATCGTCAGCGTAGCGATACCGGGCAGGACCGGCCGCGTGGACAGATCGAACGGGTCGGCGATGCACCGGCGAAACGGCAAGTCCGGGAAACTCGGGCGCTTTCGGCCTGCGGCGAGCCACGCTTGCGCGAGCTCGTGCGCCGACGCTTCACACACGTCAAGGCTGCTGAAGAAGGACGTGTAGTGGAATCCCATGATTCCCCGGGAACCAGCCCATGTCAGGTCCATCAGCTGATAGCTGACGCGGTTGTCGAACAGTCTGGGCCGGGCCAGGTCACGCAGCGCGCGGGAGTAACGGTCATAACGCTCACCGTTAGCCATCAGAGGGCGCGCACCGGCCGACTCCGGTGCTCGTCCTTCAATCCGAGGAGCTGGTGATTCCGCTCGCCAGGCCAACTCGATATCAGCCAGATCAACGGGGCCGTCCGGTACCCAGCTTGCCGAGGTGAGGACCGTGGTCCCGGGGATGCGCTGCGCCCGGGGATACAGCTCGGCGGCCAAGTCGCCGAGTGTCGCGCGGTGGGCGTTGAGCTCCCGTCTGATGTCGCGCCAGCGTTCCTGGCTGTCCCGGATCGTGCCTGGCCGGTCGCTGACGTGCGACGGGAACGGGTTGGCGTCCCGGGACTGGTCGGGAAGCACGCCGAGGCGCTCGGGTGGGATCCCGAGCTTGCGTGCGATATAGCGCAGCTCGGTGACGTCCCTGAGCGCCTGGGTGCCCTTCTCCAGCTTGGACAGTCGCGACTGGGTGGTGTTGAGCAGGGAGGCTACGTCTTGTTGGGTGAGCCTCTCGTGTTTGCGGTACCAGCGCAGAATCTGCCCGATGTCCGAGCCGTCCGGCGGAGCCGTAGCCTCGTGCGCGACCTGCAACCAGCCCATGAAGTCCCCGTCCGCGGCGTCCGCGACCTCTCCTGTCGTGGTCGCAGATGAATGAGTATAGGTCAGGCTACTCGTCGCGACCGTCTCGTCCGCTGCGGCGGCGGGGGACGGGGCGTCGGGTATCGGATTCGGCGCCCTGGGTAGGGGATCATTTAGTTCGTCGAGGCTCATGGCAAATCGCGCTTTGGTTCCGTCGCTCGCGCGCTCCAATATGGTATCCAAAGCCTGTTGCATCTCGGAATGTGGTACTCGGTCGGGTTTTTGGTGCCACATGGCAACTGTCCGGGCGGCGATACCGAGATGCGCGGCGAATGAGTCGTTGCTCATGCGGAGTGCTCGCTGCAGCGCGCATGCGGTCTGGCCGGTCCATTGCTGAACTGGTTCCATCAGTCCGTGTTCCTCAATGTCTGGGCGCCTTGTTGATGTGCCACAATGAGGTGTAGCACTGTCTCGACGTTCTTGTTGATTTCATCGAGGCGCTGACCCAACTCGCCACTGGTAGCGAGCTGCGCCGTTATTCGATCGAGGCGGTACTCGATGACAGAGAGCCTCCCTTGTATATCGTCGTCAGACCTGCTAACTGGTTCGCCGATAGCCGGGATACGGCGGCCGCACAACAGCGCGATCAGATGTTGGGGATGCCATTCGAGTGCCGTCGACAGCGCTTCCAAGGTGCGAGTACTTCGCTTGCGTTCTGCGGAGTTTCGACGTATCTCCATGACGGTCGCTTTCGAAACTTGGGATCGCTCGATCAATTCGCGCTGGTTGAGGCCCAGTTCCGTCATGCGCTCATCGATCGCTCGCGCGACTGCCGCCCAGTCCTCCGCCACGTAATCCTCCGCGCTTCATCCGGTCGGCCGAGAATAGCGGGAGCCTCGGCTGGCCTCCCGCGCTATGCGGACATCAGCGGGCCGAGTATCGGAAGGGTCTTAAATAACACTTCCATGAGGGACTAAATGATTCCTATCCATCTGCGGGTGACGCGTTCGTCCGTGCTCGGCGCAACTCCGCGACCCGAGTTGCTTACCTGGCGCGCGACCCTGCCCACGGTCGCCGACCGCCCTCCGCCCGCTGGCGCATGGCGTCGATGCACGAGGAGGCACCCGTTCGCCGCTACGGACGCGCAGGTTGAACGCTCCGAGCTGGGGTTAGTCGCGGGTGGAATATTCGATTCATGAATAGTCCAGTGCCGATTTCCTGTGCTGGTCTAGAAATTCGCTAGTCGCGATCGTGGCCGGGCGGACGATGCGCCGCGACCTCCGTCAGTTTCGGGCGTCGTGAATGGGTGCCCCGCCTTTCCGGGAGTGCACTATTAGTGCACCTAAAATGCCTGGTCAGTGCCGTGGTGGTGCATGGTTTGCGCGGCGGTTTCGCCGTTGACTTGAGGCATGGAAAACAACGAATGCAACACACCAGCTAATACTGTTCCGGCGGTTCGAGAGGTGCCGAGTCGCAGATCAGACGCCAGCTTTGAGGAGCGGGCGGCCGAGCTGGACGAGTTGGCGGTGGTGCCGACCGAGGTATTGGCGCAATGGGTGACTGCGCGGGGCCGGTGCTTGTGGGAGACCACGTTCGGTGAGCCGCCGTGGATCGGCGACGACGAGCCGGATCGGGAGTTGGCGCATCGGTTGTGCGCCGGGTGTCCGGTGCGCTCGGAGTGCTTGGAGTTCGAACTGCGCGTCGCGGGTGATCAGACGCTCGGGGTGTGGGGCGACCTCAACACCGACGACCGACGTGCCCTGCACAAGGTCTGGACCTCCCGGCGCCATGACGACATCGCCCAGCTACCAGAGCACGAGGGAGGCGACGCGCGATGAACGGCGCGGAGCTGTTCCTCGGTGGTATGGCCGCGCTGGCGGTGGTGTCGGTGGTGGTGAAGGCCAAGGCCGGCGTGCGTCGCGCGGCGGCCGCGGCGCAGATCGCGGAAGTGGGCACGAGTCCGGTGTCGTTGCTGGGGCGGGTATTGGTCACCGCGCTGGTGATCGCGGGCGTGCAGTGGTTGGTGATCACGCACTCGGACAACGTGACGTTGCGGTGGGTGGTGTTGGGGTTGCCGGCGTTAGTGACCGCATACGTGCTGGTGAAGGCGTTGACCGTGGTTCAGGTCAACCCGTCGCGGCGGGTGGGTGGTCGGCGATGACCGCCACCGAGGACGGGCGCCCGGTCGAAGGTGGGCGCGGAGAGGACGGCGTCGCGCCCACCGGGCCGGACACCCCGGAGCCACTCGTGTTCGACGGCGAGTTGTTGACCGATGTGCAGAGCGAGTACGTGACGCGGTGGCTGGCTTACGCCCAGGCCAAGACGGCGGTGGAGCGGCGGGAACGGGCCGATGTGGCCCGGCGTCGGGTCGAGCTGGTCCGCCGGCCGGTTGCACTGGCCCGCCGGGGTGTCGGGCTGGCGCGGCGGCGGGTGGCTGGTACGGCGGTTGTGGTGTGGCGTGCTGAGCGGGTGGTGCGGGTCCGGTCGGTGCTGGGGTATCGGGTGCGTAAGGCCCCGCTGGATGTGCTGCGGCTGTCGTGGTTCGTGGTGCGGGGGCATGGCCGGTGGATCGGCAAGGCGTGGACGTTTCTCACCTACGGCGACCTCCGCGCGGACGCGCGGGCGGCCAGGTTGGCCGGGGATCCCGAGGCTCGGCGTACGGCGCAAGAGCTGGTCCGGGCCGACTCGCGTGCCCGCTGGGCCCGCCTGGCCATGGTCGCGGAGAACGCGTGGCGTGCCGCGGTGGCCGCGGGCGTGACCGCGCTGGCGCTATGGCTGATCGACTCGCTGATGAGCCGGGCCGACATGTGGCCGTGGTTGGCCAGCCTCTACGAGATCGTGGCGACCGTCGGGTCGGCGGTCACGGCGGCTGCGCCGATCTTCGCCGGGGCTATGGCCACGGGTTGGCTGATGGCGACCGCCTACGCAGGTCGGGACCTGACCCCGGGTGCTGGGTTCTTGGTGCGCCCGGACCGCGCGGACTCCGATTCGTGGGTGGATGAGCGGATGATCTCCCAAGCCCTCGCCCATTTGGGTATCGCGCCGCTGGACCGATTCGTCAAAAACGGTGGCGAACTGGTCTACACCGTGCCCGCCAGGATGGACGGCGAGGGCACCTACGCCCAGGTCCGGCTACCAATGGGCGTGACCGCGGACATGGTCGCCGACCGACGCGACCGGCTCGCGGCCAACCTGGGCCGCGCCAAGCTCGAGACCTGGCCCACTGAGGGCAGCGAGGCCGGCCAGCTCGATTTGTGGATAGCCGACAAGGGCAAGCTCGGTCGCGGCGCCGGCCCGTGGCCCCTGTTGACCGACGGGAAGGTAGATGTGTTCGAGGGGGTGCCGTTGGGTCGCTCACAACGCGGCCAAGTCTTGAGTGCGCCGATCCTGGAGCGCAACTATCTCATCGGTGGCCGACCCGGCCAAGGCAAGACCTCGGCCGGCCGCACGCTGTGCCTGGGGTGTGTGCTGGATTCGACGGTGGAGTTGCGGGTGTATGTGTTCGCCTCGAACCCGGATTTCGACCCGTTCGCGCCGCGCCTGTCAGCCTACGTCAAAGGCGACGACGACGACGCCATCGAAGCCGGCCTCGGCGAGCTGCGCCAGTTGCGGGAGGAGGTCACCCGGCGCGGCAAGCTTCTGGAGCGCCACGGCGCGTCGAAGGTCACTCGCAAGCTCGCCTCGACGGTGAAGGGCCTGCATCCGGTGGTGGTGATCTTCGACGAGTGTCACGAGATGTTTGAGCACCCCACCCACGGCGCCGAAGCTGCGGCGTTGGCGATTAAGGTGGTCAAGAAGGCCCGCAAGTGCGGCATCACCCTGGTGTTTCTGACTCAGTCGCCGACGGCGGCGTCGATCCCGAAGGATCTGACCCGCAACTGCTCCAACGGCGTCGCGTTCTCCGTGGCCGATCAGGTCGCCAACGCCGGGCTACTCGGCACCGGCAAGGCATCCGCGCCACCGAACTCCGCCCCGGCGACGACCGCGGCACCGCCGTAACCGTCGGGCTCACGGCGAATCGGTTCGAGCTGGTCAACACCTTCTATGTCGCGTTCGACGAAGACCGCGACGAGGTGACCCCGGTCATCACCCGCGCCATGGCGCTCTTGGACGAGAACGGGCTCACGCTGCCGGCCACCGACACCGAGCCTGACCACGAGCCGGAGCCGGCGGCCGATCACCTCGCCGACATCCACACCGTGACGCGCGGCGAGACGCGGGTACGGACACAGATCGTGCTGCTCCGGTTGGCCGAGCTGAACCCGTCCGAGTACGAGCAGTGGTCGTTCCAAGACCTCGCCGAAGCCCTCGCCGAACACGGACTCGCCGCCCGCAAGTACAACGGCACCATGGTCGTCCGCGCGGCCGACGTCGCCCACGCACTCACCCAGCGTGACCAAGACGAGGGTGACAGCGATGTCTAGCCGCTGGGGAGGAACCCAGGGAGGCAGCCAGGGAGTCAGGGAGTTCTCCCCAACCCCCTCCCTGACCAAACTCCCCAGGATCACCAGCGGAAACACCGATCAGGGAGGCAAACTTCAAGATCGACGGAACCCGTCAAGACCGTCCGAAACCGGGTACTCCAGGGGTGTCGGCGCGCCTCCCTCCCTACCAGGGCACGGCGGACGGCGCTCAACCACCGGGTTGCAGCGTGTAGTTAGTCGGCGGCCGGCGTGAACGCCCGTCGGAAGAGAGCGCAGACAGCCCGCACGCAGGACAATGCACCGCAACGACTGGTCAGCCTCGCTGCCGGTGCGGCGTACGCGGATGTGTCGGTCCGGACGCTACGCCGGTACATCTCCCAGGGCAGGCTGACCGGCTACCGCGTCGGCCCCCGCCTGGTCAAGGTCGACCTGAACGAGCTGCGAAAGCTCGCCTGCCCCATCCCGACCGCAGAACCGGCACCACACCACACGACGACCTAGCCGACAACGGGCACCGTGACGTACCAACGACCACAGGGCCACCCAAGTAGCGAGCTGACGTAGTCGAACGGCACACAGTGCGCCATTTGAACTCGGTTTTGTCGCGACCCGGACCTACTTGGCTTCGCGTCGGATCGGCGTCACGTCGCCGACCACCAACTTGGAGAGCGCGTCAGCGATCACCCGGTCGCGGTCGGCTGCGGCGTGCTGGTAGCGCATCGCGGCACCCGGGGTGGAGTGTCCGAGTCGGGCCATCAGCTCTGCCAGGCTGGCCCCGGTTGATGCGGCCAGGGTGGCCCCGGTATGCCGCAGATCGTGGAACCTCAGGTCTGGGCGACCGGCCTTCTCACGGGCCGGATAGAACACCTTGTACAGCGTGCTCGGGGCGAGCTGCGCGCCGTGGCGAGCGGGGAACAGCAAGCCGTCGCGGCCCATCGCCGTGTGCTCGCGCAGGTGCGCCTTCACGACGTCCGTCAGGTGCGGCGGCACACTGACGGTCCGGGTGCCCGCTTCGGACTTCGGCGCCTTGACCAGTTTGCCCGTGTCCGTGCGGACAACCCCTCGACGGACGTTGATCACCTTGTCGGACAGGTTCACATCCGACCGGCGCAGCTCCGCCAGCTCGCCGAACCGCAGACCGCACCACGACGCGAACAGGATCATCAGCCGGTAGCGGTCCGGCATCGCCGTCGTGATGGTCTCCAGCTCGGCCAGCGTGGCCGGACGGATCTTTACCGCGCGCTTGGCCTGCCCGGCGCCGCGTATCCGGCACGGGTTCGCCGGGATCAGGTCGTCGTGCACGGCCGTGCCCATGATGGCCTTCAACAGCGCGTAGCTGTGCGCCCGCGCGGTCGGGCCGGTCTTCCTGCCGAGCGCCGCATGCCACGTGCGGACCTCCGCGGGTGTGATCGCCGCGACGGGCAGGCTTCCGAACGTTGGCAGGATGTGATCACGAAGCAGTTGGGCGTAGTGCTCGCGGGTGCGGACCTCCAGTTGGCGGTCAGCCAGCCACGCCGTGGCGTACTCGCTCAGCACCTTCGGGACCGGCTTGGGGGCAGCGGGCGGCGCCCACTCGTGCCGGACGATCTCCGATTGCCGCAGCGCCAGCCACGCCTCAGCGTCGCCCTTCGTCTCGAAGGTCAGCGACCCGCCGTCAGCCCGTCGCGCGGAGTAGGTGCGCCCGTCCGGCCCGGCGTATCGGGCCTGCCAACGACCCGACGCACGCTTACGCACGTTGCCGAATGATCTGTGCCCGCTGCGGTTCGCCATGGTCATCTCCTCAGGTCGGGATGTCCAGAGACTAGCAGTGTGGGCCATTCATGGGCCATTCGCTATGGCAATCTGTGGAGTCATGTGTCCACGTGTGTCAGGCGATACTGTGCGATGTTTTCGCAGTTCATAACCTATATGAGGAGATTACATCCAGTGACGCGCATACCCCATGGTCACTGGTTCAATCCCAGTATCGCCCACCAGCACGAACACCGTCGTCGATCATGATCTTCCGGCCAGCTGGAAGCAGGTCGGAGGCCACCAAGTCGATCACCGGGGTTCCGCGTCGGCGTCATCCGCCGAGTGCTTGGCGAATGCGGTTCTCGCCATCGCTGCGGCGGGCGGGTGGCCCCCCGGTGCCTGACAGCTCTGCTGTCGAGTTCGGGAAATCAGGCGCACTCGGGGCCCGAGATCTGCCACGCCGCACCTACCAGCGACAACACCACCTCACCCGGTGTGCGCCCAAACACGGTCAAGGTTGACGCGAGAAGGGCAGTAGTTCAAATCCTATTGTCGCCAGCCATCACTGCCCCGCACCGCAGCGAGCTCAGATACAGAACGTGAGCGGCGGTCCGCGTGGGCCAGAAGTTATGGTTTGTTCATGTCCGTTCGCCCGCTATGATCGGAGCCTGTGCGCGGATCACCGGATAAGGACGACTTGGTCCCCCTGCACGAGCCGTTCGAGACTGCTCTCCGCGGCTTCAACCGAAGACAGGTCCTAGAGCACCTCGAATCCCTCGATGGCCGGATCGCGGTGGTCACGGCCGATCGCGATGCTGCTCTGGCCCAGGTCGCTGAGCTCAGCAAGGTGATGAATCATCTCCGGTTGCAGGGCGAGCTGCTGGAATATCTACGCCGGGAGTCGCACGAGGCGAGTATGCGGGTCGAGCGCGCGCTCGCCACGCCGATGGCCGAGGCCAGCGCCCGGATCCTACGGATCATGGGGCTTGCCGAGGAGGAGGTGGCCGAGCTGAGAGCCACCGCCGAAGCAGAGATCGTCGCTGAAAGGGCTCGGGTCGACCAGGAGCTCGTCGAACTCAAGGCAAGCACGGATGAGCAGATCACGAGCCAGCGGGCACACGCCAGCCGCGAGGCCAAGTCACTGCTTGAGCATGCGAGGCGCCAGTGCGATCAGCTCGAGGCAGACTCCGCCGCGCGCCGGGACGCCGCTGAGCAGGACGCGGCGAAGGCGATCGCGGAACGTGAGGCCGCAACGAACGCCGGGATCCGGGACAGCGAGCTGCGCAGCATCGCCCATTTGCACCTCATGCACCAGATGATCGGCCAGCAGCTGTCAACTCGCGCGTGCGCGGTTGAACGCGATGAGTCGACGTTGCGCGATCTGCGGACCCAGGTCGTCAACGACGTGACCGCCCTCGAGGCGTTGCGCAGCGAGGTAACGGCTGCGTTGGCCGCGACTTACCAGGTCTTGACCGAAGCGCTCGGGCAGGTCGGCAGGACCACGGTAGACCGGGCTGCGGTGGAGAGGACCACGGCGGAGCATGCCGACAGTCCGGTACCCATCCAGCGCAATGCCGAGGGCGGGACGGTCTACCTGCTCAACGCCGGTGCCGAGGACCGGCGGTCGCCACGCGCTCCCAGCTGACCGCCTACCTGCCAGCCGCTAGTCGTCAAGCCATCCAGCCGGATCGTGGCCGGTAGGGATCATGCTCACGGCAGGCTCACCGGGAGGGTGTCAGCATCGCCAGGCCACCGCCGACCTGGATGCGAGGAGAGTCTGTGCGCCACCGGATACTGCGGTGTCTGGGGGTGCCCATGATGCTGCTGGCGTTGCTGATGGGCGGCTGCACGGCAGGACCCTCGGATCGGCCCGCGGTGGCGGTGCGGGACGCCAACCTACCTCCGCAACGCCTCCAGCAGGCATTGCCCAGCAGCCCACCGTTGCCGCCCGCTGGCGACTACTATCGCAATTCGCTGCCCTGGCGAGACTGCACCGACGCGATCAGCACTGGACTGGGCCTGGCCAGCCCACGGCGAGTGGAGTGCAGTGAGATTCGGGTCGATGCCGCCGCTGACAGACCGGTGTTCGGGAATTCGCTTCATCTGGACCTCACCAGGGTCGGCGACGGCCCGGCTCCCCTTGTCGTGGTGGGCGAGGCGTCCGGGGAGCCCGGAACGGTCCGGGCCGCCCGACTGGCGCAACAACTGCCCCCTGCCCTCCTGGACCGTTTCACCCTGATCGGGATGGCCCGCCGTGGTACCGGGCCGAGCGAACCGCTGGATTGCATACCGAAAACCACCCGGAACCAGATCGTCGGCATCGATTCCGACCCGACCCAGGCCGGCCAGCTGGATTCGCTGCTCGACATCACCCGCGTCGCCATCGAGACCTGTGTGCAGGATCTCGGTGAAGTGCTCACCACGATCAACTCCACCGGCGCAGCCGACGACCTCGAGCAGCTCCGGGTCGCTCTCAACGCGCCCGTGCTCAACGTGATCTCCCAGGGTGAGGCATCCCGGACGGTCACCGAATTCGCGCGCCGCTACCCCGCCTCGGTGGGGCGCGTGGTACTCGACGGTGCCGTTGATCCCACGCTTGACGACGTGGCCGCCGCGGAGGCCTCACTGGTCGCCGCGGACGCCGGCTACACCGCGTTCGCCGCCGACTGCGTGGCTCGCGGCTGCCCACTGGGAGCCGACCCTCGCGGCGCCCTGCTGACCATGGCCGATGGACTGCGCCGGAACCCACTACGCATCGGCTGGCAACTGATCACCGCAGGTATCGCCTACCAGGCTGTGCTCGACACCGTCGGAGAACCCGAGCGCTGGCCGCAACTGGCCCATGCCCTGGCGGCCGCCCGCAGCGGCGACGGCGCCGAGTTGGCCGCGATCGTCACGCCGATACTGACCACCGACCGTGGGCTGCCCGCGCGCTTCGACCCTGCATTGGCTACCCGCTGCAACGACACCCCCACCCGGGTGCCCCCCGAGCGCGCTCAGCAGCTGGCAAGGCAGTGGCAGCAGCGTTCCGCGCTGTTCGGCCCGCTGTTCGCGGGCCGGCTGCTGTTGTGCAGTGCTTGGCCGGTTCCCTCACCGCCACCTGTCTCGGAGGACCGAGCGCTGCCCCCGGTGCTTGTGGTGGCCACTGCCGGGGACCCGGTGACCCCAGCCGAAGGCGCCCGGCGCACCGCCCAGTCCATGGCCTCGGCGACGCTGGTGACCTGGCAGGGGCAGGCACATGGCGCGCTACCTCGTAGCCCCTGCGTCGTCGACCTGGTCACCCGCTTCTTGATGGATGCCTCAGTACCCCGGCAGGGCACGCTGTGCCCGCCGTAGCCGCCGCGCCCGATATACGTCCAAGCTAATCGCTGTTAGGGCGCTTGGCGCGGCTCGGCTGAACCCGCAGGGGCTCGCCCGGCATTTTCGGGTACTCAGGGGGGTAGGGCAGATCACCGAGGCCGTGGTCGCGCTCATCGCGCACGGCCCAATCGAGCAACGTCTGCAGGCCGAAGGCTTCGCCATCCAGCTCAGCGTGCGGGTCGCCCCGCTGCGCGAGCAGGGCGGGCACCGTGAGTACGTCGAAATCGCCCGGGTGTACGTCCATCAGGTCTTTCCAGTGCACCGGCATCGACACAGTGGCGCGAGGGGTGCCGCGCACCGACCAGGCCGAGGCGACCGTGCGGTCCCGTGCGGCCTGGTTGAAGTCGAGAAACACCCGCTGGCCGCGCTCCTCCTTCCACCATGACACGGTGGCCTGGTGCGGGACCCGCCGCTCCACCTCCCGGGCCAGCGCGATCACCGCCCGGCGGACCTGTACGAACGACCACTGCGCGCGGATCCGGACCGCGACGTGAATCCCCCGGCCGCCGGAGGTCTTGGGGTAACCGACCAGTCCTGCCTCTGCCAGCACCTCGCGCAGCACCGCGGCCACTGCGGCGGCGTCGGTAAAGCCGGTCCCCGGCTGCGGGTCTAGGTCGACGCGCAGCTCATCAGGATGATCCACTCGCGGCCGGCGGACCGGCCACGGATGGAAGTCGAAGGTGCCCAGGTTGGCCGCCCAAGCGAGCACGGCGGGCTCGGTGGGACACACCTCGCGGGCAGTGCGCCCGGACGGGAAGGTGATCTCCACCGATTCCACCCACGCCGGGGCGCCCCGGGGAACCCGTTTGGCGTAGAAGGCTTCTCCGGTGACGCCATCCACGAAGCGCTTCAGCGTGACCGGACGCTGCGTGAGCACTCCGAGCAGGGGCTCGGACACAGCGAGGTAGTACTCCACGATCTGCCGCTTGGTGATGCCGCGCTCCGGGAAGTACACCTTGTCCGGGTTGGACACTCGCACAGTGCGGTCGCCTCCCGGGCCAGGCACCGTGAATTCCACCGCCTCACCGCGGGCCACGATCGGAAAACTACCGCATAACGGTTACCGTGAGACCGTGGTACGAAGCGAACCGCAACCCGCCTGGCCGGGCGGCGAGTACGGAGACAGCCGGCAGCCTGATGCGCAGGAGCGCCGTCGCCTGGACGACGACCTGATCGGGCTGGACCGCAACGATCCCGAGGTGCGGGCCTTCTCCGAGCACCTGGATCGCGCCCACCGGCTGCGGTCCGGGTTCACCGTCGAGGGCTACCTGTCCGGGGTCAGCGACTTCGCGGAGTCAGTCAACCGGGCGGAGGGTCCGCGGCGGTTAGCCGCCGTCCTGGTGGTTGTACTCATCCTGCTCGGCGTAGCCGTCACGCTGTGGCAGATAGCGACCTTCGTCCTCACTGCTCTGCTGGGCTGACTGCCGCGTAGCGTGTTTGGCATGGATCCGGTTAAGGGTGTGACACCCAAGGTCGTCAAGTCCGACGCCCAGTGGCGAGAGCAGCTCACCCCGCAGGAATACGCCGTGCTGCGCAGGGCCGGCACTGAACCGCCGGGGACCGGCGAGTATGAGAACACCAAGACCCAGGGCGTCTACGAGTGCCGGGCCTGCGGTGCAGAGCTGTTCCGTAGCGACCACAAGTTCGAGTCACATTGCGGGTGGCCCTCATTCTTCACCCCGTTGGCCGGTGACGCGGTGTTGCTGCACGAGGACCGCAGCATGTTCTCCAAGCGCGTCGAGGTGCTCTGCGCCACCTGCCACAGCCATCTGGGGCACGTTTTCGAGGGTGAGGGTTACCAGACCCCCACCGATCAGCGCTACTGCATCAACTCGATCTCATTGCGGCTGGTGCCTGACGACGCCGCGCCCTAAGGCTGCCCTAAAGCTCTTAGGGCAGCCCGGTTACCAGCTCGGCGACCGGCACCCGAGGGCCGGTGAAGAACGGTACCTCCTCGCGGACGTGCCGGCGGGCCCGGCTGGCCCGGAGCGCGCGCATCACGTCGACGATGCGGTGCAATTCGTCGGCCTCGAACGCCAGGATCCACTCGTAGTCGCTAAGCGCGAATGAGGCGACCGTATTGGCCCGCACGTCGGGGTAGTCACGGGCCTGCATTCCGTGCTCGGCGAGCAGCTCCCGGCGTTCGGCGTCGGGCAGCAGGTACCACTCGTAGGACCGGACGAACGGGTAGACGCAGACATACCGCTTCGGCTCCTCGCCGGCCAGAAACGCCGGAACGTGGCTCTTGTTGAACTCTGCGGGACGGTTGCACGCCACCGTCGACCACACCGGCACGCTGGCCCGACCCAGCGCCGTGGTGCGGCGCAGGTCGGCATATCCGGCTTGCAGCGCCTCGATCTCCTCGGCGTGCCACCAGATCATCCAGTCCGCGTCCGCGCGCAGGCCGGCGAGGTCGTAGACCCCGCGCACCGCCACTCCCTTGCCTTCCAGCATCTCGAGGTACTGCTGCGCCTCACGGGCCGGCTCGGCGCGATCGGCGACGAGCTGCCAGGGCTGGACCCGGAAAACCGACCACATGGTGTAGCGGATCGTGGAGTTCAGTGCGGCGTAGTCCAAACGGGTCATGACCCCACTGTCCCACCACGCGGCATTGTCCCACCACGCGGCATTGTCCCACCACGCGGCGCCGAGGTGACACTGCTCAGGTATCCGGCGATCCGGCGGGCCGCGGCGTCGGCCGTAGCGATGCATGCGGGCAGGCCAACACCGTGCAGGGTGGCGCCGGCAACCGCCAGACCGCCCCACCCGGCAATGGCCCGCTCCAGGGCAGCGACAACCTCGCCATGCCCAGGCGCGTACTGCGGCAGGCCTCCGCCCCAGCGGGCTACCACGGTGGCCACCGGCTTGGCGATGATCCCGGTGAGGGCGGCGAGATCGGCGCGCACCGCGTCGACCAGTGCTGCGTCGTCGCGTTGCAGCACCCGGGCCTCACCGTGGCGGCCCAGCGAAGCCCGGACCAGCACCACCTCCCGCGACGAAGCGTGCGCCCACTTGCGCCCGGAGAAGGTGAACGCCTTGACCGACAGTGACTTTTCTTGGGACTCGGTGGCGGCCACCAGCACACCGGACGCCTCCGGCAGCGCCTGCGCGGCATCCCGCGGCAACGCCAACCCAACAACCGCACATGAGGCGACCTCGACCCGGCCTGCGGCAGCAGAGGCAGCGGGCAACGGATCGGCCAGTAGCCGCCACAAAGCGGGAGCTGGGATCGCGAGAACGACAGCGTCGGCGTCGAGGTGGTCGAGCCCACCGGCCCCGAGAAGGCGGCTGCCCAACTCCAGCCGCCAACCGGCGACGGTGCGAGCCAGCCCACAGACCGGTGTCGCGAGCAGTGGGCGCACCGCCGCAGCAGACACCAGCGCGTCCACCAGGCCACTGAGCCCGCCCCGCAGGGTGGCGAACACCGGCCTGCCGGGGGCCGATCCGGCGGCCAGCACCGCGCCGGCGGCCGCCAGCAGCGACCCGGCGCCACGGTCCAGCGCGGCGGCCACCGTGGGCAACGTGGCGCGCAGCCCCAGCGCGTCGGCACGCCCGGCGTACACCCCACCCAGCAGCGGATCGACCAGCCGGTCTACCAGCTCGTCACCGACCCGCTCGCGCAGCAACGTCCCGACGGCGGCGTCACGCCCGGGTTCCCAGCGCAGCGGCACCGTGGGCTCCGCAGCCACCCGCGCCAGTCCCTGCGGCGACAGCAGGTCGGCGACGTCGGCAGCGGCGCCAGGCAGACCCATGATGGTTCGGGTGGGCAGCGGCCGGGTCCGCCCCGCACCCCGCACGCTGGGGGCTACTGGGGTGGGGTGCACGAGCTGCCCGCTCAGGCCCAGTTCCTGGACCAACGCGACCGCCTCTGGCCTGCGCACGAGGAAGGCCTCCGCACCCACGTCGAGCGCGACGCCGGCCAGCTCAACAGTGCGCAGCGCCCCGCCGAGCCGGCGCGAACCCTCGACGAGCACGATCTCGGCGGCGGGACCGAGCAGCTTGCGCAACCGGTAGGCCGTGGTCAACCCGGAGATCCCCGCACCCACCACAACAACCCGGCACGGCTGGGAGCTGTTCACCGCGAGTGCGCCAACTCCACAATGCGGGTCAGCATGTCCGGATCGGTTCCTGGCAGGACGCCATGACCCAGGTTGAGCACGTGGGCATCGGCTGCGCGCCCCTCAGTGATCACCCGGCGGACCTCCCGCTCGATTGCTGGCCAGCCGGCCAGCAACACGGCCGGATCCAGGTTTCCCTGGAGCACGAGCGGGCCGTGCGTTCGTGCAGCCCGCAGTCGCTGCGCAGCTACGTCAAGGGGAATCCGCCAGTCCACCCCGACGATATCCGCGCCGGCCCCAGCCATCGCGCCGAGCAACTCTCCGGTGCCCACTCCGAAGTGGATCCGTGGCAGGCCGGTGTCGGCCAGGCCAGCCAGCACCAGCTCCGAGTGTGGCAGCACGAACTGCCGGTACTCGCGTTCCGACAGCGCGCCGGCCCACGAGTCGAACAGCTGAAGCGCGTCCACCCCGGCGGCGGCCTGCACCCGGAGGAAGGTCAGGGTGAGCTCGGCGAGCCGGCCCAGCAGGGCGTGCCAGATGTCGGGCTCGGAGTGCATGAGCGCCTTGGTGCGCTCGTGGTGGCGGCTCGGTCCGCCTTCGACGAGGTAGGACGCCAGAGTGAACGGGGCCCCGGCGAAGCCGATCAACGGAAGCTGCCCCAGCTCGGCGACCAGCATCCGCACCGCGGCGGCCACCGGCGCTACCGCATCGGGTTCGAGTACCGGCAACGCCATGACATCGGCGGCGCTGCGCACGGGATTGTCCACAACCGGGCCAGTGCCCGGCACGATGTCCAGCCCGACGCCGGCGGCGTGCAGCGGCACCATGATGTCACTGAATAGGATTGCGGCGTCCACACCGTGCCGGCGCACGGGCTGCAGGGTGATCTCGCACGCCAGCTCCGGAGTCATGCAGGCCTGCAGCATCGGCTGGTCAGCTCGCAGCTTGCGGTACTCGGGAAGTGATCGCCCGGCCTGCCTCATAAACCACACCGGCAGACGATTCGGGCGCTGTCCCCGGGCAGCGACCAGCAGGGGTGCGTCGGCGAGCAACCGGCGACCAGTAGCCGGCTCAGTAGTCCTGGTCATCTCGGCCACCATCGTCGCATGGCTCAACTCTCCCGTATCGAACGCCCTGGCTATCCACTACCGCGTATCCAATACCGCTGGGCAGCGGCGTTTCGGCGAGACTGTCAGCCATGGTCCTCCTACAGTTCCGGGTGTGCCCGATCTAGCGGACGCCCCGGAGATCTTCCGCAGGGCAGTGGTGTCGCTCAGCGCTGTGCGGCCGCGGGCCGAGATGCGGTTGGAACCGATCCCCGCCCCGCGCCGGCTTGCGCCGTGGGCCTACGCCTGGGGCCTTGAACTTCCCGGCACCGGCTACGCCTCAGCGACCGGTCGACTCGTACTCCTGCACGACCCGGATGGTCAAGACGGTTGGGACAGCACTCTACGGATGGTCTGTTTCGTCCGCGCCGAGCTTGACGCCGAATTTGCCGATGACCCGCTGCTTGCAGCCGTGAGCTGGTCCTGGCTCGCCGACGCGCTGGACAGCGCGGCCGCTGAGTACACCGCCCTGGGGGGCACCGTCACTCAGACCTCATCAACCCGGTTCGGCGATATCGCGGGTCGCGAGCGAGCCAACGACATCGAGCTGCGGGCGTCGTGGACCCCCGTCGGCGACAGTCTGACGGCGCACGCGGAGGCCTTCTGCGAACTGATCGCGGCAGCCGCCGGACTCCCCCCGGTCGGAGTGGTTACTCTCAGCAAGCGGCTCGGCCTGAGTATGTAACCAGGCACCCTCCGCACGGTGGCGTGCCACGAATGCGTGAATAGACTGAATCGCCCATCATGCCATGGGCGTTAGCTGGCCTTGCCCTCTTCGCCTGATCGGGCGACCGCCGATGGCGGCTTTACGGGCCGATCGGCAAGAAGGTTCACGCAGGGGGCCCCGTTAGGCCGCTCGGGCGGCTAGTCTCGCCCGTACGACACCAATCCTCGCTCGAGTGGCGGCGCGGTTACTCGGACGGGGTCCCGGTGCGGTCGGGGGCACGACCGACTCCAGGAGGTA
>JBOHFC010000459.1:0-5818 GCA_050701375.1 Pseudonocardiaceae bacterium | reverse complement strand
GGTCCATACCCCGACGAGCACCACGCGCTCCAGGCGAAGCTGCCGGTACTCGACTTCGGTGACATCAGCGAGCTCGGTGGACAGCCCGGGCACGCGACGTAGCGCGGAGCGCTCTTCGAGATCCAGCTCTCCTTGGGAGGTAGCGCCGGGACCGCGGAACGGAGGTATCGGTGAGGTTGTCATACGCCTCTCATCGTGACACGTCTGGGCGAATCATGCTCACGAATTAGCCACAGCACCCGGCTGACCAGAGCACCCGGCTGATCAGTGCACCGACCACCAGTCGAGAGCCAACCGGCCCCGCGCGACGAGAACCGCAGGCCCGGTAAGCGTGCTGCCGTCCCCGGTGATCTCGACGTGCAGCCGGCCTCCGGGTACCTGCACATCCGCCTCGCCGGTGGCCTGGTCGTGCGAATCCAGCGCTGCGGCGAGCGCAGCCACCGTTCCGGTGCCACAGGAGCGGGTCTCGCCCACTCCCCGCTCGTGCACCCGCATCCGCAGCTGCCCCGCGGACAGTACGTTGATGAACTCGACGTTGACGCCGTGCGGGAAGGTTGCGGGATCGTGCCCCGGCGGCACAGTGAGGTCCAACTGTTCCACCGCCACCTCGGTCACACAGGCCAGATGGGGGTTGCCGACATCCACCACGAGCCCGGTGAACGCCGCACCCCCGACGGTCACCGTGGACGTGCCGTTGCGCTGCACCTGACCCATCTCGACCGTCACCGACCCGTTCTCATGACACCGCACCGTGCGTGAACCGGACCTGCTGCCGATCCGAAACTCGCGATCGGAAACGAACCCGGCGTCAGCCAGGTAGCGGGCGAAGAGTCGAGCCCCATTGCCGCATAGCTCAGCGACGGAACCGTCGGCGTTGCGGTAGTCCATGAACCAGTCGTCTGGTGATGTGCCCGGCGGTGCATCACTCACCAGCGCGCCTGGCACCACCCGCAGCACCCCGTCGGCGCCCACCCCGCGATGCCGATCACACAGTGCGCGCACCCGGGACGGCGTCAGGTCCAGGGTGCCGCTGGGATCAGGCAACAGGACGAAGTCGTTCTCCGTCCCGTGCCCCTTGAGGAACTCGATGCCCTGTTCCATCGCCGGTGAGCCTATCCGTCCGCAGCCGAGCACAGCGCGGCGTCGAGCAAGTCGGGGTCCCGGCAGTCCAGCCACCTGATCCGGTCGTCGCGCCGAAACCAGCTGCGCTGCCGGCGAACGAAGCGCCGGGTCGCCTGGGCCGTCGGTCCCGCGGCGCAGACTGGATCGGCGCCCGCGTCCAGCGCGGCGATGACCTGCTGGTAACCCAGTGCCCGCGACGCCGTCCGGCCGTCCCGGAGGCCACAACAGAGCAGTCCGCGGACTTCTTCGACCAGCCCGTCGGTGAACATCCGATCCACCCGCGCATCGACCCACGTGTCGAGAACCGCGGGGTCGGTATCCAATCCGATGACGGCGGCTCGGTAACGCGCCGGGCCGGGCGGTGGCAACGCCGCTGAGAACGGACGGCCGGTGAGCCCGATGACCTCCAGCGCTCGCACCACCCGGCGCCCGTTGCTCGGCAGGATCCGGCCGGCCGCCTCCGGATCGATTCGATGCAGCCGGCGATGCAGTACGAGCGCCCCCTGCTGCGCCAGTTCGACCTCAAGCTGAGCCCGCAGCTGGGGGTCGGTGCCCGGGAATTCCAGATCGTCAAGCACAGCCCGCACATACAGTCCGGAGCCACCGACGAGCACCGGCACCCCACCCGCGGCGAGTAACTCCTCGATGATGCGGCGCGCTTCGCGCTGATAAGCCGCCACCGATGCGGCCTCGGTGACGTCGAGAACGTCGAGCAGATGGTGGCGCACCCCACCGCGCTCAGCAGGCGACAGCTTTGCGGTACCAATGTCCATACCCCGGTACAGTTGCATCGCGTCGGCGTTGACCACCTCGCCACCCAGGCTGCGGGCCAGCTTGATCGCAAGGTCGGACTTGCCGGTACCGGTCGGGCCGACCACCGCGAAAGCGCGGAGATTCATCCGGTCCGTGCCGGGAGTGGTGGATGCGGCGCCACCGCCACGCGTACGATCACCGCTGCAGGTTAGTGCCACTTCGCACCTGCTCCCCTGTCCGCGCGCCTGAACTGCTTCAATGCCGACCTGGCCGAGCACTTCGGGCCGAGCACTTCGGGAAGGCCAGTCGAGGTGCACGCACATGCGCAGTCGGGCGCCCGCAGAACGCGGCGGCGGGCACGAGGTCGAGGAAGGCCGGCATGACCGAGGACAACCAGGCAGAGCAACAACTGGAGACCAGCGCTCGATCCGGTCCCCGACCCTTCGTGTCGCGCGCCTGCCGCGATCCGCAACGCTGGGGCCGAATCGCTGACGACGGGACGGTGCACACCCAGACCGCTGATGGCGAGCGAGCAGTCGGTTCGTGGCAGGCCGGCACGACCGAGGAGGGGCTGGCTCACTTCGCCCGGCGCTTCGACGACCTGCTCACCGAAGCCGAACTGCTCGAGTCCCGGTTGACGTCGGGCGTGGCTGACCCCAAACAGGCGCTGTCCCGGGTCCGGACCTTGCGCGATGAGCTCGTCGAACCGACCGCCTTGGGCGACCTCGTCGGGCTCACCGCCCTCCTGGACCACCTACAGCGGCACGCCGAGGACTCGCTCGCCGGCGCCAAGTCAGCCCGAGAGCAGGCCAGGGCGCAAGCAACCGCCCGGAAAGAGGTGCTGGCACAGGAGGCAGAGCAGATCGGTGCCGAATCCACCCAGTGGAAGTCCGGTGGCGACCGGCTGCGCACCATCCTGGATGAGTGGAAGACGATCAAAGGCGTGGACCGGAAGAACGACGAGGCGTTGTGGCGCCGCTTCTCCAAGGCCCGGGACGCCTTCGCCAGGCGACGCGGCGCGCATTTCGCCGAACTCGACCGGCAGCGTGTCGGGGCGCGGAGTCGTAAAGAGGAACTGGTCGCCGAAGCCGAAACGCTGGCCGACTCCACCGACTGGGGGACGACCGCGAGTCGCTTCCGGACCTTGATGGCGGAGTGGAAGGCGGCCGGGCGCGCCCCCAAGGAAGCCGACGACGCCTTGTGGCAGCGGTTCCGTGCGGCCCAGGAGCAGTTCTTCAGCAACCGCTCCGCCACCTTCTCCGGTCGCGACTCGGAGTTGGAGCGCAACGTGACACGCAAGCAGGAGCTAGTCGCTGCCGCGGAACGGATTGATCCCGCCGGCGACATTGAAGCAGCCCGAGCGCAGCTGCGCGGCATCCAGGAGACTTGGGAGAGCATCGGCAAGGTTCCTCGCGAGCGGGTCCGCGAGCTCGAAAGCCGGTTGCGCGCTGTTGAGGACCGGATCCGCACGGCGGCCAACGCGCAGTGGCGGCAAATCGACCCCGAGTCCGAGGCTCGGGTGGCCCAGTTCCGGGAACGAGTGGAGCAGTACGAGGCACAGGCAGCCAAGGCCCGCGCCGCAGGGGACGATCGCCGCGCTAGCACCGCGCAGGCCCAGGCTGATCAGTGGCGGGAGTGGCTGGCCGCCGCCGAGCAGGCGGTCACCAGCCGGTAAGGGGCCCAGCTACTGGCGCGACAAGGCGAGCCGCAACCATTGCACGGCCAGCACCGCCACGGCCAACACCGCCAACACCAGCCCGATACCGGGCCCGTGGCCGTGCACCGTCTGCCGTGACCAGATCGCCCAGACCCCGTCGAGCACACAATAGGTGCAGCCCAGCGCGCTTGCCCAGACCAGGCCCCAGCGCCGGGTGACGAGCGCCAGCACGGACAGACCGACGCCCACGCCCAGCGCTACGCTGCCGAACATCCGCGGCAACAGTCCGACCCGGTCAACCGGGTTCGCGTCACCACTGAGGACGTCCCAGCCGCTCGCGTCGCCCACCCACGGCAATGCGACAGCCAGCAGCAGCAGCATGATCGCCCCGGCTATCACCGCTGCGCGGGCGCCCGGGTCGACCCGGTGCAACGCCGAGCGCTCCACTGCGTCGATCTCGGCCCGCAGCGCGGCCATACCATTCGGATCGTCGATCATATCGCCGCCTCACCGCCGACGAAGTGCGTCGGCGGTCATATCGTCGCCCCTAGGGAACGAGGGTAGCCCGAGCAGCACCCCCGGAGTGGTCGGGCGTCGAGCCGCCGCCCACGCATCGCCCGCAGCGGTCCGGCGGTGCGCCCGTAAGGCAAGGTCGGACACCAGGTGGTGGGGCGCCGCATAGGTGATCTCCGCGAGTACCACATCGCCCGGCCGGATCTCGCTGTCGCCCGGTTCGAAGTGCACCAACCGGCCGTCCCTGGCCCGCCCACTCATCCTCCGGGTGGCCGCGTCCTTGCGGCCCTCGCCCTCGGAGACCAGCACCTCCACGATGCTGGCGACCAGCTTCCGATTGAGCTCCCAGGAAATGCTCTCCTGCAGAGCGACGAGCCGCTCATAGCGCTCCTGCACGACCGCCTTGGGCACCTGGCCGGCCATGTCCGCCGCCGGCGTACCCGGACGGCGCGAGTACTGGAAGGTGAACGCTTGGGCGAAGCGCGCTTGCGCCACCACATCCAGGGTGGCCTGGAAGTCGCCCTCTGTCTCACCAGGGAAGCCGACGATGATGTCGGTGGACAGTGCCGCGTCGGGCATCGCGGCCCGCACCTCCGCTACGATCTTGAGGTAGCGCTGCGCCCGGTAGGAGCGGCGCATTGCCGCCAGGACCGCATCGGAGCCGGACTGCAACGGCATGTGCAGCTGGTGACAGACGTTCGGGGTTTCCGCCATCGCTTCGATGACATCTGAGGTGAAGTCCCTCGGGTGTGGCGAGGTGAAGCGCACCCGCTCCAGACCGTCGATCGTCCCGCAGGCGCGCAGCAGGTCGCCGAATGCGCGCTGATCCCCGAAGTCGACCCCATATGCATTGACGTTCTGTCCCAACAAGGTCACTTCGACAATGCCCTCGGCCACCAATGCCTCGATCTCCGCAAGCACATCCCCGGGACGCCGGTCGACCTCCTTGCCGCGCAGCGCGGGCACGATGCAGAAGGTGCAGGTGTTGTTGCACCCCACTGAGATCGACACCCACGCGGAGTGCGCAGAGTCGCGTTTGGCCGGCAACGCGGAGGGAAAGACTTCCAGTGACTCGGCGATCTCGATCTGGGCGTCGCCGTTGTGCCGGGCCCGCTCCAGCAGCACCGGTAGCGAGCCGATGTTGTGGGTACCGAACACTACGTCCACCCAGGGCGCCCGCCGGATGATCTCGCCGCGGTCTTTCTGCGCCAGGCAGCCGCCGACGGCGATCTGCATCCCTGGATGATCATGTTTGATCGGGCGGAGCTGACCGAGGTTGCCGTAGAACCGGTTATCGGCGTTCTCCCGGACCGCGCAGGTGTTGAGGACCACCACATCGGGGGTAGTGTCCTGCTCCGCAAGCACATACCCGGCCGACTCGAGCAGCCCGGCCAACCGTTCGGAGTCGTGCACATTCATCTGGCAGCCGTAGGTGCGCACGCGGTAGCTGCGTGGACACTGCTCGGTACTCGCCGTCATCCGCGGATCACCCTTCCTTACCCAGCCAGGGTAGGGCCGGGTCGAAACCCGCTGTCGAGCCACCCCCGTCGCAGGGCCACCACATGGTAGGGATGACCTCGACGCCCCACCCCACCTGGAGGATCGGATGAGCGTGCCCGCGACAGGCGATCCGCCGATGATCCGGATGGTGGGTGTGCACAAGCATTTCGGGTCGCTGCACGTGCTTCGCGACATCAACCTTGCGGTTGCGCGCGGCGAGGTGGTGGTGGTACTGGGGCCCTCCGGATCCGGGAAGTCGACCCTGTGCCGCAG
>JBOHFC010000458.1:0-9684 GCA_050701375.1 Pseudonocardiaceae bacterium | reverse complement strand
ACTGGAAGACGGTCGTGTTATTGCGCTTCACTCAACCCTCGAGAGTGTTGTTGCCTGCTGTGTCACCGTCGTTCGTTTGGAAGGCCGCCGAAAACCGTTGGGTCTTTTCTCACTCAGCTCCGGGACTGGGTGAACAGCCGGGTGATCGGCGGCGTGCAGCAGATCACCGCCCACATCGACTTCCACAGCTTCGCCGAGCTGGTGCTCTGGCCCTACGGTTTCACCACCAGTGACACCGGCCCCGGCCTGACCAGATCGGATGCGGACACCTTCCGCAAGCTCGGCGAGCAGATGGCCGCGACCAACGGATACACACCCGAGCAGTCCAGCCACCTCTACATCAACGACGGCTCGATCGGCGACTGGATGTGGGCGCAACACCACATCTGGTCCTACACCTTCGAGATGTATCCGACCAGCCTGACCCAGGGCGGCTTCTACCCACCGGCGTCCGTGATCGACCGGGAGACCGCCCGCAACGACGCGGCCGTAGACCTGCTGCTGAACTACGCGGACTGCGTACCACGAATCACTGGAGCCCATTGCGCCGCCCGTTAGCCCGGAGAGAGGATGATCGATGTCTGACGATGCTGCGCGCGAGCTGATCGCCCGGACCCCGAGCTATGAGTTCCGGTCCGCCGGGAAGCTCTGCACCGCCTGCGGTGCGCTGATCGGGAATGTACGCGGTGATGACCAAGTGCACGACCAGTGGCACGCGGCGGTCGCGGCACTGTTGGGCAGATCTCCCGACCGCTGAGTGCTCATGCCAGGTCCAGGCCAAGGTCCAGGGCTGGGGCGGAGTGGGTGAGGGCGCCGACGGACAGGTAGCGCACGCCGGTTTCGGCATAGGGCCGGGCGACGTTCAGGGTCAGACCGCCAGAGGCCTCCAGCTCGGTTTTCGAGCCTGCGGCGCGGCGGACCGATTCGGCGCACTGGGCGACTGTCATGTTGTCCAGCAGCACCAGGGACACCTCGGCGGCTAATGCCTCCTCCAACTCGTCGAGAGTGCCTACCTCCACCTCGCAAGGCAACGCGGCCGCATGCGAGCGTACGGCGGCGATCGCCGCAGTCACCGAACCAGCGGCGGTCACGTGGTTGTCTTTGATCAACACCGCGTCCCCGAGCCCCATCCGGTGGTTGACCCCGCCGCCACAGCGCACCGCGTATTTCTGAAACACGCGCAAACCCGGCAGGGTCTTACGCGAGTCCCTGATCGATGCGCCCGTTCCGGCCACCGCATCCACCCACGCCGCGGTGGCGGTCGCCACGCCGGAGAGATGACACAGCACGTTGAGCGCGGTCCGCTCGGCTGTGAGCAGCCCCGCCACCGGGGCGCGGACCGCTATGGCGATATCGCCGGTGGCAAGCCGGTCGCCGTCGTGGCGCTGGTCGATGATCTCGTATCCCCCGGCTGCAAGCACCGCGTCGAGCACGGCTAGGAATACCGGCAAACCGGCTAGCGTCCCAGGTTGACGTGGCGAGACGGTCGCCGTCGCGATAGCTCCGGCGGGTACGCAGGCCGCGGTGGTGGCGTCCGGTCCATAGCGCAGGTCCTCGGCCAGCGCGGTGCTGATCACCCGGCGTACCTCGTCGGCATCGAGTCCCTCGTTGCCGGCCTCGGCGTTCACGCCACCCCTCCTACCAGCGCCGGTTCGGCCGGCACCGGGTTTCCGGCATCGTCGAGCATCACGGCGATACTGCGCCGCAAGCGCTTCGCTTGTCGGGGGTGATCGGTGCGCAGGTGGCAACCACGGCTCTCGGTGCGTGCAGCGGCGGCGGCGAGCACGGCGGCGGCGACCAGGGTGAGCCCAGCGTCCTCGGCGTCACGGGGTGTCCGTATCCGCCGGCGTGTCGTAGTCCCCGCGACCGCCGAAGCAGCGGCGAGCCCGGCCGAGTCGCGCCCGATGCCGGCGTGCGCACTCATCGACTGCTGCAGCACGTCGCGATCCGCGATCGGGCGAAGCTCGGAGGAGGGCAGCGGCGGGCCGGGGCATCGGGACACGGTCAAGTCAGCCGCCACTGCCTCGGCGGCCCGTCCGCCCATCACCAGCCCCTCCAGCAGACTGTTGGAAGCCAGCCGGTTCGCGCCGTGCAGACCGGTCCGGGCCGCCTCTCCCGCCGCGTACACCCCGGGCACGGTCGTCCGGCCGCTGGTATCGGTGACCACGCCGCCGCACTGGTAGTGCGCGGCCGGGACCACCGGAATCGGCTCGTAGCCTGGATCAACTCCGATCGACCGGCAGGCCGCGTGCACCGTCGGGAAACGACGGCGCAGCTCCACACCGCCGAGGTGGGTGGCGTCCAGCAGGACGTGGTCGGTGCCCGTCGCCGCCATCCTCCTGGTGATCGCCGCGGCCACCACGTCGCGCGGCGCCAGCGCACCGAGCGGATGCACACCGGTCATCACCAGGACGCCTGCGGTGTCCAGCAGTACCGCGCCCTCGCCGCGGATTGCCTCGGTCACCAACGGCTGGCGGCCCCTCACGCCCGCGCCGAGGTACAGCGCCGTCGGATGGAACTGCACGAACTCCAGGTCGGCGGTCAGCGCCCCGGCCCGTAACGCCAGGGCCACCCCGTCGCCGGTGGCCACATCGGCGTTGGTGCTGGCAGCGTAGAGCTGACCGAGGCCCCCGGTGGCGAGCAGGACGGCCCGAGCGCACAGCACACCCCCACCATGCTCGTCGAGCAGGGCCAAACCAGCCACCCGACCGGTATCGTCGCGCAGCACCTCGGTGACCGACTGCCCTTCCAACAACGCCATCTGCCGGCCGCGGGCGGAGCCGGCCAACGCCCGCTCTATCTCAGCTCCGGTGGCGTCACCACCGGCGTGGATCACCCGGTAGGCCCGATGCCCGCCCTCCCTGGTGCGCTGCACATCCGCCCAACCACCGTCGAAGACGGCACCGTGGGCCCTCAGCGCGTTGACCGCGGAGGGACCGGCGGCCAGGATCGTCCGGGTTGCGGCCTCGTCGCACAGGCCAGCGCCGGCCGACAGCGTGTCCGCCACGTGCGCGTCCACGCTGTCGCCGGATGGTGATAAACGCTGGCCAGGCAGCACCACCGCGATACCGCCCTGCGCCCACCGGGTGTTGCCGTCCTCGACCGTGGTCTTGGCCACGGCCACCACCCGCAAGCCGAGCTCGACCGCACGCAAGGCAGCGGTCAACCCGGCGACGCCAGTGCCGACCACTGCGAGGTCGGCGGTGACCTCCCAGGCCGTCACTCGTCGCCGCCCGGCCGGCCGATAGCGATCATGCGCTGCACCGCGCTACGGGCGCGGGCGGCGATGTCGGCAGGGACGATCACTTCGTCCACGCCGTGACGCAGCGAGCGCAGCAACGCCGCGGGAGTGATCATCTTCATATACCGGCAGGAGGCCCGGTCGTTGACCGCTTGGAAGTCGACTCCGGGAGCCGCCCGCCGCAACTGGTGCAGCATCCCGACCTCGGTGGCCACCAACACCTCGTGAGCTCCGGTCGTTCGGGCGGCATCGAGCATGGCGCCGGTGGACAGGATCCGCACGCGTTCGGCGGGTACCGCACCCGCGCCCGCGAGGTACAGGGCGCTGGTCGCGCAGCCACATTCCGGGTGGATGTAGAGCTCGGCGTCAGGCGCAGCAGCGGCTTTCGCGGCTAGCTGGGAACCGTTGATCCCGGCGTGCACGTGGCATTCCCCGGCCCAGATATGCAGATTCCTCCGACCGGTGACGCGCTGGACGTGTGCGCCGAGAAACTGATCGGGCAGGAACAACACGTCCCGGTCCGCGGGGACGGAGTCGACCACCTCAACGGCGTTGGACGAGGTGCAGCAGATGTCGGTCTCGGCCTTGACCTCGGCGCTGGTGTTCACATATGACACGATGACGGCCTCGGGGTGCTCAGCTTTCCAGTCCCGTAGCTGCCCGGCGTCGATGGAGTCGGCCAGCGAGCAACCGGCCCGCGCGTCCGGGATGAGGACCGTCTTGGCCGGTGCCAGGATCTTCGCGGTCTCGGCCATGAAGTGCACGCCGCAGAAGACGATGGTGCTCGCCGCACAGTCGGCGGCGATGCGCGAGAGCGCCAGGGAATCCCCGACGTGGTCGGCGATATCCTGGACCTCGGGCACCTGGTAGTTGTGCGCGAGTAACACCGCATCGCGCTGCCGGGCGAGTTCGCGCACCTCCTGACGCCAATCTCGATCAAGCTCCGGCCCTGAGTAGCCGGCGTGGGTCCACTCCGACGCAGCGGTAGCGGCCATGTCGCCTCCTTCGCCAGCACCGACGCTGGCCCTTCCGTAGTTTTCGCCTTATAGTCGAAAACATGGATGATAACAGCGGCGGCCTCGCGATGCACGAAGTTCTCGCCGCTGTGCTGCAGGTCCGCGACGGGCAGCTGCAGGTGCTGTTGTGGCAACGCGGCATCGAGCCCGATGCAGGGCGCTGGGCGTTGCCGGGCGGCCGGCTCGGCGACAGGGAGGACGTGCAGACCTCGGTGCTGCGCCAGCTCGCCGAGAAGGTCGACGTCCGCGAGGTCGCCCACGTCGAACAACTCGCGGTCTTCAGCGCGCCGGATCGGATGCCACAGCGGCGGACCGTCGTGACGGCCTTCCTCGGGCTGGTGCCCTGCGTGACCGATCCCGCGCTGCCCGACGACACGGCATGTCGCCCGGTGGCCGATGCCCTCCAAGAGGTGCCGCCCACGGCCTTCGACCACGGCCTGATCGTGCGTCGAGCCAGGGACCGGCTGCGCGCCAAGCTGTCCTACACCAACCTCGGGTTCGCGCTCGCGCCGCCCGAGTTCACCGTCTCCGGTCTGCGCGAGCTCTACTCCGCTGCGCTGGGCTACCGAGTATCGGCGACCAACCTGCAGCGGGTGCTGGCCCGCCGAGGGGTGCTGGTCCCCACTGGCGGTACGGCCGCGCCGGGACCGTCCGGTGGGCGGCCCGCAGCGCTGTACCGCTTCGCGGAGCGCGGCATGCGGATCACCGATCCGTTCGCCGTGCTGCGCCCACCGGAACCACAGCATGCCCCGGAAGGGGCCATTCATTCAGCGGATCCGCACGCGGCGCCGTAACGTTTACCTGTGGCCGAAACCGTCCCGCTATTCCCGCTGGGCACTGTGCTGTTGCCGGGCGCATCGCTCCCGCTGCACATCTTCGAGCCCCGTTACCGTCAGTTGACCGTCGACCTGGTGACTGGCGCCGTACCAGGTCGCAGCTTCGGGGTGATCGCGGTCAAACAGGGCCTGGATGAGGAGGAGATTCACGACATCGGATGCACCGCGCTACTCCAGGATGCCCGCAGGCTGCCCGATGGTCGCTTCGACATCTTCACCCGCGGCAAGAAGCGGTTCCGGGTGCTCGATATCGACAACACCACCGCGCCGTACTTGGTGGGCAATGTCGAGTGGGTCCCTGATGAGGACGTACCAGCAGAACAGTCCATGCTCCTGCCGGTGCTGGCTCGATCGGCCCGGGAAGCCCACCGGCAGTACTGCTTTGCGGCGTGGCAGCACGGTGATTGGGAGGAGCCCGGGGAGGACGTCGACGTCGCAGCGTTGGCGCACCTGCTCGCTTCGGACTGCCTGCTGACCCTGGAGGACCGGCAAGCCCTGCTCGAGGAACGCGACCCAGCCGATCGGCTGCGCCTCGTGCGCACCCTGCTGGTGCGGGAGGCTGCGTTCTTGCGGACGCTGCGCGCGGTGCCGGTACCGTTGAACCAGTTCGCGGAGAAGGCCAGCCGCAACTGACCTCCTCAACGGTCAGCTGAGCCAGCACCGAGGTCCTCGCTGCCGTTCCAGGCGGTCGTGAGGCAGTAGGTGACCGCAACGCCGAACGGTTGCGTGATGATCACCCAAGCCGACTCGAGCACCGGCGCTCGCGGAAACAGCGCGCCGGTCCCCGTCCGATCGGGGTAGTGCGCTGCGGCCAGCCACAGCCCGGTGCGCATCGCGAGCCACGCCGCCACCAGCGAGCCGAGCACTGCGGCGACCAGCACCAGGGGGCCACGCCACCGACGGAATAGCCATAACGCCGCGCCGATGAGCACCCCGGCGGCTAGCCCGAGTAGTACGAAGGTCGCCATGTCGTCGAAGCGGTGCTCGCTCTGCCCGACGAACGGCAGCACGCCGCCTGGCGTGGGAGCCAGCGCCGAGCGCGCGACGAACTCGGGCGGTGCCAGCCAGGACCAGAGGACGCCCAGCGGCGGGCCCAGCACCGCCACGGCACACAGCACGCCCAGCGCGGGAACCAGGTCGGCCCGGACCACCGCAGGGAGTCGAGACGGCACCGGCTCGGCAGCCTGCTGGACCTCCGGCCGCGCCGCGCTCATCCCACGGCCGGCACTTCGACCTGCGGCCGGGTCACGGGTTGCTCCTCTCGACGGCGGTGCATCCTGGCCAGTCTGCCGCACCGGTCGGCCGCACCGGTCGGCCGCAGCTCAGTGCGGCGGCGGCGTCCTGGTTAGCACGGTCAGTGCTCACCGACAGCATGCGACCATGGTGGTGCTCCCGAGACTTACGGAGGTGAGCTGTAGATGGCCTCGCTGCCCAACCCCAGCTGGTCGACCATGTCGGACCGTGGACCGAGCAGGACTATTTCTCCCTGCCCGAGGACCGTCGCCGCATCGAACCGCTCGACGGGGGACTCCTGGTGAACCCAGCAGCGGGAGGCCGGCACCAGCGGCTGTCGTCCCAGCTCTAGGACGCTGCGTCCAGGTCGGGTCGTCCGGGCCGGGCCAGCGCATGCGGCTGGCCGAACCGTTCGCAGTCGTGTTCGACCTCGCTGAACTCGCCGCCGCCACCCGACCACCACACTGACCCACGCCGATCAGTGGGCGGGTCCGACTGCCTCGATGTTGGCGACGGCGAAGTCGCGTTGAGCATTGCGGAGGTGACACCAGGAGTCGAGCCAGCGGCCGTAGAGCTGTTGCGGGCGGATAGCGCGGGTGCTGCAACTGCCGTTCTTGTCGCGGTAGACGATCAGCACGTCGTTCTGGTGATCCACGGCGTCACACAGGAGCTCCAGCTCAGCGTCGTCGAGGTGACAGTTCAGCTGGGACAGAACCTCGAAGGTATCCGAGTCCGCGGACACCCCTACCGCCTTGCCGAGCGGGTCGGCCATGAGCCGCTGAACCAGCTCAGTGGCGGACAGCGCAGATCGCGGTGCCGCGATGACCGCGCGCTCGTGCGTCGGCGCCTGGTGGTCGTGACGGGCTTCGAGGATCACCGTGCCCTGTGCATCCTCCGCCACCGGAGACAGGCCCACCTCGCGCAGCCGCTTCAGGACGTCGTCCAGACCGGATGGGCTGGCGAGAACGGTAGGGGCGAGCTGACTGAAGTGCAGCTTGCTCAGAGATCGAGTGTGCAGGACCTCGGTGATCAGGGCCTCGTCGGCGACGACGCAGGACCGCATCCCGCGCACCCGAAGCTGTCCGTGCCGGCGGGCGGCATCGGTGATCAGATACTCCAGTGGCTGGGGCACCGGCCGGGCCGACACGGCAGCCAATTCGGCGATCAGGTCCTGGGCAGTCCACCCGGTGTCCAGTACGGAGCGGACACTGGCCGGGCTGAACCGCCAGGTTCCGGCGGACCCGTGGCTCTCGGCCACCGCCGCGCCGTTGAGCAGTCGCGCCACAGCCGCGCTCGGCTGGCCCGAGACCACGGCGGTGAGGTCCGACTGCAGGATCACGCTGCACGGGGTTTCGGGAAGCACCACGGTGCAACGCCGGGCCAGCTCCGCGACAGCGTCCTTCGGGGCGTCCGCGCCGAAGGACCCCATCGCGGCCAGCAGGTGCTCGCCGAGTTCCGACAGCACGTCGGTGGCGATCACTCCGAGCAGTTCGGCTTCGCGGACCGCGGCGGCCACCTTCTCCACACGTTGAACCAGGTCGTAGCCGTGCAACGGAAAGAACCAGTCGATCACCTCCCCCACCGCGCGCACAGACCGACCCGAACCGGTCGCGGCCAGCAGCGCGCGCCGCAACAGCCCAGCGGCCGATCCGAGCGGCAAGGGCGGTGGAAGTTCCTTGTCTCCCTCGATCCCCCGGCTGGTCGGCGCGTGCTCCAGGGAGTACCACGCGTCGACCAGCACGGCCCACCGCCAGCCTGGTTCCGCGCCGCGCCATTCCGCATAGGAATGCGTCGGTGCATACCCGGCCTCGGCCCTACCCAACAGGCCTGCGGCGTAGGTCAGGTCGATCCACAACAGGAGAACGTCCTGCGGCATTGACAGCCGCTTGGCGAGCCGAACCCGTTCCCGAGGCCCCACCCCACCCTTCTTCAGCGCCGTGATCGGCGTGGCGCAGGCCTCGTCCAGCAGGGTCGTCACCGCCCGGAGTGCCTCCTGGGCCGCTGCCGTGGCAGCCCGGCGCGCAGCTAACTCGTCGGCGCCGGCCCGAGGGATTTGCGGCTGCCCGGTCAGGGTGAGCTCGCGTTCGCCCAGCCAAGCGGCGACCGCCACCTCCCTGGGCAGTTCGAGGCCGTAGTTGACGGGGAGCAGTAGGCCGGCCGCGATCAGTAGCTCGGTCGGATCACGATGTCCTGGGCCGCGCGGCCGGGAGCGACCGTAACCCGAGTAGTAGTCGGAGTAGCCACGCCGGTACTCGCCGAGCCGGTCCCTGGCCGGTTTGGGCAGCTCGGCGATCACCTTGGCCAGCAGGGGTGGATCCGCCATGATCGCGGACAGTCGCGCGATCAGGTCCGTCTTGCGCAGGCCATCCGGCACCGGACCGAACGCACCGACCGCTGCGCGCAGGTTCTCAGCGAGAACCGAACCTGCGATCTTCGCCACCGGCCGGCCGCCGCCGATCTCGGCCAACCAGTGGGCCTCCAACCGAGGCGACAGGCACAGGATTCCGGAGCTGTCCCAGGCAAGTCCCGTCTCGTACAGCTGGGCCACTCCATCACGCACCGCCTGCTCTGAGGCATCCAGCAGCCGAACGAGACCGAGAATTGTCGCCGAGGCGCCGAGGGCGACGATGGCCTGACTGACACTGACCGTGTCCCGGTTCGCCGTCCGTAATGCGGCGGCGAGCGACTCCGCACCACCCAGCCGCTGCGCGAGCTGATCGAAGCTACGCGGAACCGGCTGTACCAGGACATCCGGACGCGCGCGGAGCATGGCCGTCAACGGCCGCTCGCCCACACCGGACAGGTACTCGGCAAATGATCTTGCACGCACCTCCGCCATTCTGCCGTCCGCCCCCAGTCTCCGCATGCACCGGGTGCGCCTGGATCGTGGACGGCTTGGACCGCGACTACCCGGCCGCGCACGCCCCACGCCGTCGCCACCGGTTACCACCGCGGATTCTCCAACGGTTTTCCCATCGAGCACTCGAACCGCTGAAAGCTATCGCCAGGGTGGCACTCATTGTTACATCTGTAACGACTGAGGCTAGTTCGGCGAAAAATGAGCAAACCGCGTACACCGACGTCGCGGGACCTATGAAAGAGATCTCATGTCACCGATCGGCTCGCGCTACTACTCTCGGCGAGTAGCCGCCGCCCTGATAACAATCAGCGTATTTTTCATTGGTAGCGCCTCGATTGCAGGATGCCAGAACGGGACGTCGATGCAATCTTCCGGCCCGCAATCTTCCACTCAGGTGAGCAGCAGTTCTACGGTCCCGTTGCCTGGTCCGCCGCCCCTGACGACCGCACCGCTTGCTGTTGCCGCCCCGGCACCGGTGGCGGCGGCAGCCCCTCCACC
>JBOHFC010000457.1:0-4660 GCA_050701375.1 Pseudonocardiaceae bacterium | reverse complement strand
ACTCACGGGTTGTCCACAGCGATGCCCAGCAGGGCGTCCACTGCGGTGGCCAGCAGGGCGGGGGCGTCGACGTCGCGGCCGTGATGGGTCAGTGTCTCGGTGGCCCAGGCGTCGACCGCGGCGAGGGCGCTAGGGGTGTCGAGATCGTCGGACAGGTGCGCACGCAGCCGGCTCACTGCGTCCTGCGCTGGTGCTCCAGCGGGCAGCTCGACGGCGTGGCGCCAGCGGTCCAGCCGGACCACCGCGTCGTCGAGCATCCCGGTGGTCCAGGACCGATCGGCGCGGTAGTGCCCGGACAGCAACGCCAGTCGCAGCGCCATCGGGTCCACCTGGTCGGCGCGTAGCCGGGAGACGAAGACCAGATTGCCCTTCGACTTCGACATCTTCTCGCCGTTGAGACCGATCATCCCGGCATGGACGTAGTGCTGGGCCATCGGGTACTCGCCGGTGAGCGCTTCTGCATGAGCTGCGGAGAACTCGTGGTGCGGGAAGATCAGATCCGAGCCGCCGCCCTGGACGTCGAAGCCGGTGCCCAGGCGGTTGAGCCCGATCGCGCAGCACTCCACGTGCCAGCCCGGGCGCCCCGGTCCCAGCTCGGAGTCCCAGGACGGCTCGCCCTCGCGGGCGGTGCGCCACATCAGGACATCCAGCGGGTGCCGCTTACCCGGCCGGTCCGGGTCTCCGCCGCGCTCGGCGGACAGTCGGGCCATGGTGGCGGAGTCGTAACCTGACTCGAATCCGAAGTGGGCCGCGGCCTGGTGGTCGAAGTAAATGTCCGGGTGCTCGCGGTCCTCGATCCGGTAGGCCGCACCGCAGGCGAGCAGCTTGCCGATCACTTCGATGATCTCGCCGATCGCCTCGACAGCGCCGACGAAGTCCCGCGGGGGCAGTATCCGCAACGACTCCATATCTTCGCGGAACAGCGCGGTCTCGCGCATCCCCAGCACGATCCAGTCGTCCTGGTCGCGGCGCGCCCGCTCGAGCAGCGGATCGTCGACGTCAGTGACGTTCTGCACGTAGTGCACATCGTGCCCGGCGTCGCGCCAGTACCGGTTCACCAGGTCGAAAGCCAGGTAGGTGGCCGCGTGCCCGAGGTGGGTGGCGTCATAGGGAGTGATCCCGCAGACGTACATCCGTGCGGTGCGCCCGGGCGCGGTCGGCCGCACTGCACCGGCCGCGGTGTCGTGCAGCCGCAACGGTCGGCCGCGGCCGGGCAGCCGCGGAACCGGGGTCGACATCCAGGGCTGCATCTATTCGACCCTACGTCACCGCCTAGCGCGGCCCGAGGGGTTCACGGTGTTAGGCGCGACGGCGGCGGTGCCGGAGGTAGTCGCCGACCACTGCTGCACCCAACCCGTCCACGCCGGGCTCCAGTACCCGACCGCCGCAGCGCCGCGCCAACGCGTGCACGAAGCCGGCGAGCCGGGGGTCGTGGCCCAGCATCACGATGCTCACCGCTGTGCCGTTGCGGGCCAGACCGTCCATCTCGCGCACAGTCAGCGCCAGCGTCTGGGGCAATGGTGGATAGCTGAAGACCGCCTCCCCGGCCGGTTCCAGATGCGCGGTCGGCTCCCCATCGGTGACCACCAGCAGGACTTGCGCGGCGTCCGGGTGCCGGCGCAGGTGCCGGCCCGCGAGCAACAACGCGTGGTGCAGGTTGGTGCCCTGCTCCCACACCCCGGCCAGGCCGGTGAGCTGCGCGATGTCCACCCGCTGCGCCTGGCGACCGAAAGTGATCAGCTCCAGTGCGTCGGAGCGAAACCGGGTCCGCACCAGGTGGTGCAATGCCAGCGCGGTGCGCTTCATCGGCACCCAGTGCCCGTCCTGCACCATCGACCACGACGTGTCGACGCACAACGCCACCGCGGCCCGTGCGCGCTGCTCGGTGTCGACCACCTCGACATCCTCGACGGCCAGCAGCAGGCCCTCGCTGCTCGTAGCGCGACGCAGCACGGCGTTGCGCACGGTGCGGGGGACGTCCCATGGTTCGGAGTCCCCGAACTCCCACTGCCGGCTGGCCCCGGTGGGCTCCCCCGCAGCGCCGGCCCGGCGCAGGTCACGCTCGCCGCGCCGGCTGCGCAACGCGTTGGCCACATCGGCCAATGCCTGCGAACCGAGCCGGCGCATCGCCTTGGGCGACAGCCGCAGCGACCCGTCCGCAGCCCGCTCGAAGAAACCGTTGCGCTGCAGCTCACGTTCCAGCTCGGCGAGCCGGCGGGCGTCGACGCGGGCCTCGTCGCCCAGCTGGCGGGCCAGCGCGTCGAGATCGACGTCCTCAGGGCGGGCCCCGGCATAGGACTGCGCGAGCTGCTCGGCCAGCGCGTCGAGCTCGGAGAGGTCGGCCATCGCTTGGGCGCCCTCGCCCAGGCCCAGCGGGTCCTGACCGCGGAACCGCTCAGAGCCCTGCCAGTCCTCGCCGGGGCGCAGGGCCTGCAGCTGGGCGTCGAGCGTCGCGAGCTGCTGGGCCAACCGCGGGTCGCCGAAGGCCTGCTGGGCGAGCTGCGCGAGCTCGGCGCGCTGCTGCGGGGTCATCGAGTTGAGCATCCGCTGCGCCGCGGCGGCCCGCGCCGCCAGCGCGTCGATCAGCTCGTCGACGTTGCGCGGATTTTCCGGGAAGTAGTCGCCGTGTTGGCGCATGAACTGCTCGAAGCGCTGGGGTGTGGTCGGGTCCTCGCGGGCGTGCGCGGCGAGCAGATCGGTGAGGTGGGACAGCATCTGCCGGATCCGCTCGACATCCTCGGGTGAGGTGGACTGCAAACCCTGCTTGACGCCTTCGAAGCGCTGTTCGAGCAGTTGCTGGCCGAGCAGGTCCCGGATGTCCTGGTAGGCCTGAGCGGCTTCGGCGGATCGCCAGTCGTAGTCGGCGAGTTCGGTGACGGCGCGTGCGGTGTCCGGCGGTAGCGCGTCGAGCCGGGCCTCGCGGAACCGGGCGTCGTCGTCGGGGTCCGGGAACAGCGCCCGCCGCTCCGCGGTGAGGGCTTTGTCCAGCAGCTCGCGGACCTGCTGCAAGGTGCCGTCGAGCCGGTGACGGTGGGTGATCTCGGCGCGGCGCTGCCACAGGCGGCGGGCCAGCTCGTCCATGCCTCGGGTGCCGTCCAGCCCACGGCGCAGCAGCTCGCGCATCGCGGCGTGGGGCGACGCGCCGTCCATCACGTCGCGACCGATCTGGTCCAACGCCGCGGACAGATCGGCGGGGGCCGCCAGCGGGTCGGGGCCGCCTTGCCAGGGCCCGTAGCTGTAGCGGCCGGCCGAGGTCATTGCCGGGATCCGTATACGGTGTGCGGCTGACCGGCCGGAAGCTCCACGGATCCACACCGAGGGATGACGGCCACAGCTCCACGCTACTGGTCGGGTAGTAACATCCTGATATTATCCCGGTCATGACGGCATATGAACGGCTCTCGGTGACAGTTCCAACCGACATCGCCCAGCAGGTCCGGGAAGCGGCTGAACAGTCCTCCGAGAGCATCTCTGGTTGGCTCACCGCCGCAGCCCAGCATCGCTTCCGGCTCGATGCTGGCCGTCAGCTCCTGGTCGAGTACGGAGCCGAGCACGGCCCCGTGACTGAGCAGGAGAGGGCGGCGATCGACGCCGAGATCGCTGCAACCCTGCGATCCGCCCAGGCGACCGGACCGGGGCAGGCGCAGCGTTCCGCATGAGCAGCGACTTCGTCCTCGATGCCGGAGCGCTCGTCGCGGCCGAGCGCGCGGATCGCCGGTGGGTCGTGCTGTGGGATCACCTGGTCCGCTTCGGCGTGGTACCACTCGTCCCCGCTGGAGTGGTGAGCGAGGTGTGGCGCGACGGACCGCGCGCGGCGAGGATCGCTCGCGTGCTGGCTGCCAGTGAGGTCGTCGACCTGACTCACGGAACAGCCCGGGCGGTCGGCGAGCTCTGTGGGCGCGCACGGACCTCGAACCCCGTCGATGCGTCGGTGGTTCTGGCGGCCACTTCACGGTGCGCCACCGTGGTGACCTCAGATCCTTCAGACATCCGGTGGCTCGCTGACACCGCCGGTGCGAAACTGCCCATCATCACCCTGTAATCGCAGGCCGGGCGTCAGGGCACTTAGCTGTACCGACCTGCCGAGGTCACGTCGTGGAGCCGTACACCGTGCGGCCGCCGTCGACGTCCTTGCCCAGCTTGCGGGTGAGGTACAGCGACTCCAGCGCGAGCTCGACGGCGGCCGCGATCGGGCCCGGTGGACCGTCTGGGGCGGCGCCGAGGCGGGTGGCGACCTCGTGCAGCACGGGGAGTTCAGGCAGCGCGGCGAGCACCTCTCGGGCCGGTACCCGCTCGCCGGTGGCCACCCGGTGACCGCCCGAGACCGCCGCGACCAGCGGCGTGAGGTCCAGGCCGCGCAGCCGGGCCCGGGCGGTGTCGGCTACCGCGCGGCGCAGCAGGTGGGTCAGCACCTCGCCCTGCTCGTCGCGCTCAGTGTTGTTTGTTGAGTGCTGGTCATAGCCGGATTCGAACTCCAGCTTGCCGCGCAGCACCGGCGGCACCGCCTCCAAGTCCACTGGGCGGGCCACCGGGTGGTCCTCGCCGGTCAGCGCGGCGCGGCGCAGCGCGGCTGCGGCGACGGTCTCGGCACCGGCTACCGCGAACCGCGCCGACACTCCGGAGCGTTGGTCGATCGCCGCGCTCGCTCGCAGGTGCCGGG
>JBOHFC010000456.1:0-4440 GCA_050701375.1 Pseudonocardiaceae bacterium | reverse complement strand
CCTCCGACTGGAGCGCGTGCGCCGGCGAAAGTGCGTTCCCGACGTAGGTCGCCGGATCCTCATGCCAGTCGATGATGTCGATCTTTTCGCCATGTAGTTCGGCGACCACGTTGCGCACTCGCTGGCCCATCGGCCCGATGCAGGCGCCCTTGGCGTTGACTCCCGCGACGGTAGACCGGACGGCGATCTTCGAGCGATGTCCCGCCTCCCTGGCCACCGCGGGAATCTCCACAGTTCCGTCGGCGATCTCCGGTACCTCCAGGGCGAACAGCCGGCGGACCAGGTTGGGATGCGTCCGGGACAGGGTGATCTGCGGCCCGCGCATTCCCCGGGATACCCCGACGACGTAGCACTTGATCCGCTCGCCGTGCCGGTAGGTTTCCCTGGGCGCCTGCTCCACCGGAGGTATCACGCCTTCGGTCTCGCCGATCTGGACCACCACCACACCACGGGCATTGGCCCTGGCATCGCGTTGTACGATCCCGGCCACGATCTCGCCCTCCTTGGCCGAGAACTCGCCGAAGGTGCGTTCGTGCTCGGCATCGCGCAGCCGTTGCAGGATCACCTGGCGGGCCGTGGTGGCCGCGATCCGGCCGAACCCTTCGGGGGTGTCGTCCCACTCCTGGCTGACGTTTCCGTCGTCGTCGAGCTCTTGGGCGAGCACGCGAACCAGGCCGCTCTTGCGGTCGACGTCGATGCGAACGTGCGGTTGATGGCCGTCGGTGTGCTTGTACGCGGTGAGCAGCGCGGTTTCGATCGCCTCGAGAACCGTGTCGAAGGAGATTTCCTTGTCCCGTTCGATGGCGCGCAACGCGGCGATGTCGACGTTCACCGTTCCTCCCAATCCTGCCGGCTCGCGCCGTCGAGTGCAGCGAGCTCGGTAGCAGGCGGCTGGCGAAACTCCACTTCGACCACCGCGCGGCTCAGCTCCATGTAGCGCACCCGGCGTAGGGCTCCCGACGCCAGCAGCGTGACGCCCTCATCATCGCAGTCACCGATCCGGCCGATCAGCTCGCCGCCGGCTACCAGGGCCACCCGGACCAGCCGCAGCCGGTTGCGCCGCCAGTGCCGCGGGTGGGTCAGCGGCCGGTCGACCCCAGGAGACGTCACCTCGAGGGTGTAGGGCCCGGTGATCAGCTCGTCGCGCTGGTCCAAGGCCAGCGATACCGCGCGGCTCACCGTGGCGATGTCGTCCAGCGCGACACCCGCGTCGGAATCGACGATCACCCGGATCAGCCAGCGCTGGCCTACCCGCACCTCCTCCAAGCTCTCCAGGTCGAACCCCACGTCAGCCGCCGCGTCGCGCACCACCGACTCGGTTGCTGAGCCGAGGTTCGCAGGCTGCGCGGTCACCGTGGCCTCCTGACTAGAAGTGACTATCTTGCTCCGATTTGGCAAATGCGGGCGACGCACCAACGCGGCGTGCCCCGGTCGGGATTACCTAGGGTATCGCGTCGCGAAACCAACCTGCGCCGTGTGGATCACGGTGCTCGGACCGCCGCAAAACGGGGCCTGGCAAGATGACCGACCGTGCCAGCAGCCCGTCCCAGCCGCCGCGACGTGCTCGCCGCCGGAACCGTGCTGCTGCTGGCCGGTCCGGCGGCGCTGACCGGGTGCGCTCCGTCGTCCCTGGCACCCACGGGGCCGGATCCGCTGGAGCCCCCAGCCCGGCGCGCCGAGGCTGACGCCGCTCTGGCGCACGAGGTGAGCCAGACGGCAGCTCAGGTCCACCCGGCGTTGGCCGCCACAGCTAGGGCGTTCGCCGAGGACCGGATGACCCATGCCACGGCACTGCGCGCCGAGCTGCACCGGGCCCGGCCTGGTTCCGCCTCCGCCACCGCCCGCCCGCCGGCCGTGCCGCCGCCAGCCGTGCCCCCGGCTTCGACCGTGGCCGCCGCTCCCGACGTCCCTGCTGCGCGGACGGCTCTGACCCAGACGGCGCGCGCGGCCCAAGCCGAGGCAGCCGCACTGGTCGTCACGCTGCCCGGGTATCGCGCGGCGCTGCTCGCATCGATAGCCGCCTGCTGCTCCTGCCACCTGGCGCTGCTCTCGTGAACCGCCGCCCCCGACGCCCGCCCCTGGCCCAGTCCGGGGTGCCGGTGGGAGCGTTGCAGAGCGCCTTGGCGGCTGAACATGCCGCGGTTTGGGTTTACGCGCTGATGGGGGCGTTCGTCCCGGACACGTTGAACGGTCGACTCAACGCAGCCGCGACCGCGCATCAGGCTCGGCGCGACGCCACTGAGCGAATCCTGATCGACGCGGGCGCACTGCCAGTGCCACCCGAACCGGGCTACCTCACTCCACAACCGGTCACCGATGCCGCCTCGGCGCTGCGACTGGCGATCATCGCGGAGACCGACGTAGCCGCGGCATGGCGCTCGGTGGTCGAGCGCAGTCCGGCTGATGCGGATCTGCGTGGGACCGCGCTGGAAGCACTGACCGAAGCAGCTGTGCGGGCGACCCGTTGGCGGGCGACCGCGAGTGCTGCCCCACTGACGGTGCCGTTTCCCGGCGCGCCCTGAGCACCGCGGACGCTGCGCCCGGGCTCGCGAATACCGTACCGACCGTGTATACCGAGCAGATTCGCATCGAGACCGGCTCGCGGGAACAGGTCTACGACCTCACCGAGGACTGCCAAGCCTTCCTCCATCGGGCCACCTCCGGTGATGGTCTGCTGCATGTCTGGGTGCCGCATGCGACCGCTGGCCTTGCGGTGATCGAGACCGGGGCCGGCAGCGACACCGACCTGCTTGCCGCCCTGCGCGTGCTGCTGCCCGCCGACGACCGGTGGCGCCACCGGCACGGCTCCCCCGGGCACGGCCGAGATCACCTACTGCCCGCGCTGCTGCCGCCCTACGCCAGCATCCCGGTGCTCGGCGGGCAGCTCACGTTGGGCACCTGGCAGTCGATCTGCCTGGTGGACACCAACCAGGACAACCCGATCCGGACTGTCCGGCTGAGCTTCCTGGCCGGCTGACGTCTACTTGGTGCACAGCTCATGCAGGTGCGCCACCACACCGTCGACCGGTACCTCGGTGCGCTCCCCGGTGGCCCGGTCCTTGACCTCGACGACACCCGACGCGAGACCGCGACCCACCACGAGGATGGTCGGCACGCCGATCAGTTCGGCGTCGGCGAATTTCACCCCGGGAGTTGCCGTGCGGTCATCGAGGATCACCCGCAGGCCGGATTCATCCAGCTCAGCGGCCAGCCGCTCGCCGACGGCGCCGATCGTGGCGTCCTTACCCGCGATCACCACGTGCACGTCAGCCGGGGCCACCTCGCGGGGCCAGGTCAGCCCGTGGACGTCGTGGCTCTGCTCGGCGATCGCTCCGACCAGCCGGGAGACGCCGATGCCGTAGCACCCCATGGTGACCCGGATCGGCTTGCCGTCGGGGCCCAGGGCGTCCAGCGCGAAGGCGTCGGTGTACTTGCGGCCGAGCTGGAAGATGTGCCCGATCTCGATACCACGGGCGGCGACCAGCGTGCCGGCTCCATCGGGTGACGGGTCGCCGGCGCGTACCTCGGCGGCCTCGACCGTGCCATCTGGTGCGAAGTCACGCCCGCACACCAGACCTACGACGTGGTGGTCGACCCGATCGGCACCGGTGGCCCACGCGGTACCTGCGACCACCCGGGGATCGACGAGGTAGCGCACCTCGTGCTCAGCGAGCGCGCGCGGCCCGATGTAACCCTTGGCCAGGAACGGGTGTGCCGCGAAGTCCGTGTCGTCGAGGAGCGCCACCTCGGCTGGGCCCAGCGAGGCCGCCAGCCGTTTCATGTCGACCTCGCGGTCCCCGGGCAGACCGACGCCCAACAGGTCCCAGTGTTGCGCTCCGGGTTGCCGAGTCTTGACCATGACGTTCTTCAGGGTGTCCGCAGCGGTGAAAGTGCGGCCCAGATCAGCCCTGTTGAGGTGCTCAACGAGCGTGGCGATGGTCGGCGTGTCGGGGGTGTCCAGCACTCGAGCCGGCGGCAGACCGTCGATGGGCAGCTCCGGTGGCGCTGGTGTGATCACCGCCTCCACGTTGGCTGCGTACCCGGACTCGGTGCTGCGAACGAAGGTGTCCTCGCCGGTCTCGGCTTCGGCGAGGAACTCCTCGCTGGCCGAGCCACCCATCGCACCGGACATCGCCGACACGATCACGTAACGCAGCCCGAGCCGATCGAAGATCTTGATGTATGCCTGGCGGTGCGCCTGGTATGACCGGGCTAATCCGTCCTCGGAGAGGTCGAACGAGTAGGAGTCCTTCATCAGGAACTCCCGGCCGCGCAGGATCCCGGCGCGAGGCCGCTCCTCGTCCCGGTACTTCGTCTGCACCTGGTAGAGGATCACCGGGTAGTCCTTGTAGGAGCTGAACTCACCCTTGACGGTGATGGTGAACAGCTCCTCGTGGGTGGGACCGAGCAGGTAGTCGGCACCCTTGCGGTCGCGCAGCC
>JBOHFC010000455.1:0-4520 GCA_050701375.1 Pseudonocardiaceae bacterium | reverse complement strand
TCGCCGGACACCTCGACGGTGATCTTGCGGCTGAGGTCGCCGCGGGCTACCGCGGTGGCGACCTGGGCGATGTCGCGTACCTGGGCGGTGAGGTTGCCGGCCATCACGTTGACCGAGTCGGTGAGGTCGCGCCACGTACCGGCCACACCGGGGACGTGCGCCTGGCCGCCCAACCGGCCCTCGGTGCCGACCTCTCGGGCTACTCGGGTCACCTCTGCGGCGAACATTGACAACTGATCGAGCAATCCGTTGACGGTATGCCCCAATCGGGCGAAGTCGCCTCGCAGCAGCTGGTCGGATACCCGCGAGGACAGATCGCCCTCGGATACTGCGGCCAGTACCCTCGCCAACTCGGTGGTCGGCCGCGTCAGGTCGTCGATCAGGCCGTTGATCGCTTCGGCGGCCAGCGCCCACCCGGCGTCGCCCTCATCGGCGAGCCGCTCGCCCGTCCGGCCTTCTTGGCCGACCGCCTCGCGGACCCGGACCAGCTCGCCGACCAGCGATTGGTTCCGCTGCGCGATCTGGTTGATCACTGTCGCGATCCGGCCGGCGACGCTGGTGTCGGTGACCACCAGGCGGCGGCGGAAGTTGCCGTCGCGAAGCTCCTCCAGCACCTGAAGGATTCGCTCCAGCGCGGCGGGATCGACCGGATCAAGTCGGCCCGGAGACGATTGTGCTGCCGACACGGGCTGCGCGCTCACGATGAGCCTCCTAGCGGCTTCACAGTCTAGGCACGGTGCTTATCGCCCGCAGCGTGCCACGATTGGCTGCGGGTTTCGACCTGGGTTTCGACCTGGGTTTCGCCCTGGGTTTCGCCCTGGGTTTCGCCCTGGGTCGACCCAGGGTCGAACCTGGGCGGACCCTGGGTACACCGGCTGGGGACTACCCTCACCGCGACACGCGCTCGGATCGGGGAGGAGATGTCGTGGCATCCGACGTGGACCCGGTTGCCGAACTGCTGGTACCGGGGCTGCCCCGACTGCTTGACAACATCACCCAAGCCTTGATCGTGCAGGACGAGTCGGGTCGGATACAGCTGCTCAACGCAGCCGCCCGCCGGCTGTTCCCAGATTTGCACCTCGGCGATGATTTCAAGCGTAGTGGTGAGTCGTTCGTTGCGGAATCGGGCGGTCGCCGGGTCAGCGGGCGGCTGCGGCGGCTCGCCGATGGCTGGCACGCCTGGGTGGTCAGCGACCAGGACTTCATTCTGGAGGCAAGCCGGGAGCTGGCGTCCGGGGAGGGCCACGACCCGGCGGCAGCACTGCTGCGGCTGGCCGTACCGGTGGTGGGCAAGCAGGCCGCCGTACTGCTGCCGGCGTCGAGGGCCCGGATGTCCTGGTGGAGCTACGCCGATGGGGCGCCGGAGCCCACTGCGGGAGTCGCCCGAGCGCCGGCCCCGCGAACGGCCCCGATACTGGCCGGCGCGCTGCGCGGGGTTATGGCGGATTCCATCACGCTGCCGGTTGAAGAACTACCCGCCCTGGCGGCGGTGCTGGGAGACGACGTCGCCGAGCGGTCGCCGGTTATCGCGGTAGCGCTGCGCGGACCGGACCGGGTCGAGGGAGTGCTGATCGTCGTCCGGCCCATCGCGGAGGCGTTGCTCACCCAACTGGCGGCGCTGGCCGGCCCGACGATCGGGGCCAGCCGCCGACGACGCGACCAGGCCAGAGCGCTTACCCAGCTGCAGGCCCCATTGCTGCCCCTGCGGGCGGACGCGCTACCGGAGGTGCCCGGAGTGCAGTTCGGTGTGGCGTACCGGGCGGCGGGTGAGCTGGCGGTAGGCGGTGACTTCTACCTGATCCGTCCCACGCCGGACGGGGGAGCGCTGTTCGGACTCGGCGATGTGTGTGGCAAAGGTCCGGAAGCCCTCGCCGAAAGTGGTCGGGTGCAGCACTCGCTGGCCGCCCTGATGGTCATCGAACAGGATCCGACCCGGTTGCTGTACCTGCTCAACCGGGCCTTGCTGGCCGCCGGGCGGACCGTCTTCACCACCATGGTGCTCGGGGCGCTGCAGCCGACCCCGGTGGGTTGCCGGCTCACCCTCGCCACCGGTGGCCACCCCGCGCCGATGGTGCTCAGCGCCAGCGGCGCGGTCAACGACGTAGGACTGCTCGGAACGGTCGTGGGAATCCTGCCCGATGCACGTTTCGGCCGGACCTCGATCACCCTGGGCCTGGGCGAGACCTGCGTGCTTTACAGCGACGGCGCCACCGAGGCGGGCCGCGGCTTCGGCGACAATCAAGAGCAGTTCGGGCCGGCTCGGTTAGCGGCCTGCCTGCGTGACTGTGCGGGAATGACTGCGCAGGCAGTGGCGACCCGCGTCGAACACACCGTGCACAGCTGGCTTGACCGCAACGACGGCGACGACCTTGCCGTACTCGCGGTTCGCGCCAGCGAACCCAGCCTCGACCCACCAGGCGATGATCAACGGTGAAGACGCCCGGGCAGGATCGGTCAAGACCGCCCTCGCCTCACGCACCTCCACCTGAGCAGCAGCAATCGCACGGCGCCGGCGGCCGGTCGACCTCGACGTCACACCCCGAAGGGACTCCCACGGACGACCACCGCATCGCCGGCATGTCCGAAGCACTGAGGCTTACCCGCGCGGGGCGGCTGACGGAGGCGTGCGCCCACCTGCAGCGCACGCTCGGCGGCGCACCGCTCGCCGAGGACGGCCACCACGGCCCGCTCAACAAGCGGCGAGACGTGCTTACCCGGAAGCTGGGCGCGGGTGGGCACGGTGCACTGGCCGACCCGCCCACCGCGAGTACCAGGACCGCGGGTCCCGCCGCACCCGTGCATCCCGCCGCACCGGGCGGCGCGATCCGCCACCTCAGCCACACCGAACCGGCCGGGACTCGGAGCTACGATCTCTACCTCCCCACCGGCTACCCGGGTGCTCCGGTGCCCCTGGTCGTGATGCTGCACGGCGGCAAGCAGAACGCCGCCGACTTCGCCGCCGGCACCCGGATGAACAACCTCGCCGAGCAACACACCTTCCTCGTCGCCTACCCGCAGCAGTCCACCGCGGCCAACAATGGTGGCTACTGGAACTGGTTCTCCCCCGCTGACCAGCAGGCCGGCTCCGGCGAACCGGCGATCATCGCCGGCATCACCCGCCAGATCATGGCCGACCACGCGATCAACCCCGCCCGAGTGTACGTGGCCGGGCTCTCCGCCGGCGGCGCGATGGCAGCGGTGATGGCGGCGACCCACCCGGACCTCTACGCCGCGGTCGGGGTGCATTCCGGGATCGCCTACGGCGCGGCACACGACGTCGCATCGGCGTTTTCCGCGATGCGGACCGGCGGCTCACCTGCCCCGGCCGGCCGAGTGCCGCTGATCGTCTTCCACGGCGACCGCGACCAGATCGTTGCGCCGGTGAACGCCGAGCACCTGGTCGCCGCCCGGCTGGCCGCGACCGACACCTCGGTGTCGGACACAACGCACATCGACGGGCGGATCGGCCATGCCTGCACCCGGACGGTGCACACCGACGTCGACGGCGCGATCCTCGCCGAGTCCTGGATCGTGCACGGCGGCGGGCACGCGTGGTACGGCGGCAGCCCGACCGGGTCCTACACCGACCCGAAGGGTCCCGACGCGTCCGCCGAGATGGTCCGGTTCTTCCTCGCCACAAGCCGAAGGCCCTGAACAACGGCGCGTGACGGCCCAGCCGCGACGGAAGAGGCGTTCTGGCCAGCCACCTGGCAGGGTGTCGGCTGTGGACTGGTGTGCCTGGCACGACGATTACGATCAGCCCGATTCTGTGCTCGGGCGGCGACTGCGGGTTGTTCAACGGCAGATCTGGACGGCTCTCGACGACTGCCCGCCAGGCCCGTTGCGGGTGGTCAGCCTGTGCGCCGGTCAGGGACACGACCTGCTCGGCGTGCTGGCGCGGCACCCCCGGCGCGCAGACGTGACCGCACGCCTGGTCGAACTGGACCCGCGCAACGTGGCGTTGGCGAACCGGGTGGTCGAGTCCGCGGGCCTGTGCCGGGTCGAGGTCGTGACGGGCGACGCCGCAGCCGCCCGGCACTACAACGGACTGGTTCCCGCGGACGTCGTACTGGTCTGCGGAGTCTTCGGCAACATCACCGACGAGGACGTCGAGCGCACCGTGGCGCACTGCGCCCAGCTGTGCACGAAGGGCGGAACCCTCGTGTGGACCCGGCATCGCGAACCGCCGGACCTGGTGCCGTCGATCTGCCGTTGGTTTGAAGCCGGCGGCTTCGAGCGGCTGTGGTTGTCCGGCCCGGACGAGGGCTTCGGCGTCGGCGCACACCGCTTCACTGGTGAACCGCAACCGCTGGATCCCAGCGCCCGCCTGTTCACCTTCATCGGATCCGACGTGTTGGCTCGGTTGAGAAAATCGAGGTGAGTCAAGCTACTCGCCTAGTACGGCAGCCGCAGTGTGTGATCCTGGGCGGCGTGTCGTGATCATGGATGCGGCCACCGTGTGATCAACTTCAAGGTGTGTTGGAACTCGAAGAAGACGCGGTAGCCGCGTCATGGACTGT
>JBOHFC010000454.1:0-7063 GCA_050701375.1 Pseudonocardiaceae bacterium | reverse complement strand
ACCCAGACCCGGGCGGATGACTCGCTGGAGCGGCGGGTGTCCACGGTCGGTCGGGTGCATCCACATCTCGAGGTGAAGATCGTCGACCCGGACACCGGCCTGACGGTGCCGCGCCGGACCCCGGGCGAGCTGTGCACCCGGGGGTACTCGGTGATGCTCGGCTACTGGGGGCAGCCGGACAAGACCGCCGAGGTGATCGACCAGGCCCGCTGGATGCACACCGGGGACGTCGCGGTGATGGATCCCGAGGGCTATCTCAACATTACCGGGCGGATCAAGGACATGGTCATCCGTGGCGGCGAGAACGTCTACCCGCGTGAGGTCGAGGAGTTCCTCTACACGCACCCCGACATCCTGGATGCCCAAGTGGTCGGCGTGCCCGACGCGCGCTACGGCGAGGAGCTGTGCGCCTGGGTGCGGCTGCGGCCGGGCGCGCCCGGACTCACCGCCGAGGCACTGCAGGACTACGCGGCCAGCAAGCTCGCGCACTACAAGATCCCTCGGTATGTGCATGTGGTGGAGGAGTTCCCGATGACCGTCACCGGCAAGGTCCGCAAGGTGGAGATGCGCGAACGCTCGGTGGCACTGCTCGGGTTGCCCGACGTCGCCACCGAGCCGTAGCCCTACGGCCTCCCACCGGTCGAGCCGCAGTGTTTGACTGGGGAACGTCAAAGGGATGCCGATGGATGACAATTACCGGCTCTTGAGAGTTGACGCGGGTGCAGGTCGATGCTCTCGTCCCGCGGTGCGGTCGATAGGGCGATCGGTAGCCATATAGTGAGGGAGATGACTGACGCAGCCGCATCGATGCCCGATCTGGCGCCTGCTTGGCCGGCGGGGGAGATCGTGCCGGGGGTCTGGCAGTCCGGCAGCCCGCAGCCCGGTGAGCACTGGGACGCGGTCATCGACCTCGACGGCTCGGCGCCGCCGCTGGACGGGATCGCCTTGTACGTGCGCTGGCTGATCGAGGACGGCCCGGCGCCGGAGCGCGCGGTCCTCGTCGCGCTAGCCGATCTGGTCAACGACCTGCGGCGGGCCGGCAAACGGGTGCTTATCCACTGCGCTGGAGGCATCAACCGCTCCGGTCTGCTGTCCGCCGCGGCTCTTATTCGAGATGGGATGAGTGCCACCGAAGCCATCGAGACCGTCCGCTCGCGACGATCCGGAGCACTCAACAACCGGGAGTTCGTGCGCTTGTTGACCGAAAGATTCTGAGCCGCCCGGCTGTCTGACCCCAGCCCCCGCGCCTCGGCACCCAGCCGTAACCGCCGCTGCCGTTCGGTGAGATGCGGCCTATTTCATCGCGAGCCCTCAGCGGGGCGTTTCCCGCGTGTCGTAACCGCGGGGATGAGAACGCTACGACATAGTCTTCCTACGCGCCGGGCGCTGGTGACGTCGTTAGTGCCCGACGAGGCCGCGACCAGGGTCAACCGACATCAGACTATTAGGAAGGGATGCACCGATGACAACCTCGGCACTGAAGAACGGCCGGCGCCAGCACATCGACCGTACCCGCGGGCAGCTCGGCGACACCATGGAGGAGCTGACCCACAAGATTCATGTGCCCGCCCGTGTCAGGGACAAGGTGAACGACGCCAAACAAACCGTGCGAGTCAAGACCGACGAGGTCAAGCAGCAGGCTCAGGCTGACGTTGACGAGGTCAAGCAGCAAATACACGAGCGTTCAGAAGCGCTCCACCTCCACCCAGTGGAGGTACCGCGACAGGCCGAGCGTCTGACCCCCCAGGTCCTGGAGAAACTTCCTTCGCCGGTGGCAACGCGCCTCGAGTCCCTGATGACCACGGCGAGGCAACGGCAGCTGCCCGCTGTTGCGGTCGTAGTTGGGGTGCTGGTGGTACTGCTGTTGGTGTTGCGCCGCCTGTTGTGCAGGAGCACATGACGGCCTCACCGAAGGCGCTGTCTAGGTCAGGCCTGTTATCGGGGTAGTGTGCGGGATCGCTCTTGGCACTGATGCCCCTAGCGCCGCTTGGGCGCTAGGTAAGGCCGTTGACGCATCGGCTTCGGGTGGGGAAGTGGGTTTGATACATCTCGCGATTGATGTAGCGTTTTAAGCAGCGGATGGTTTTGCTGCGTGTTTTGCCGTCAGCGATGCGGCGGGCGAGGTAGTCGTGCTGGTATCCCAGCGCAGCCGTGGAAGGGCGAGACAGGTTCATTCCCTCTTGGGTGCCGGCCGTTCGGCCGGCTCCTTTCCTGTCTCTGTCAGCGTTGACCTAACGACTCCGCGCCAGGTCTACCTGAGTATTGTGGGTTCGGCGGCAGCAAGTACCGCTCCGTAACGTGGCATGCGGAGGACCGCAGCCCATCGAGCACCTGCGGATAGGCGAGTAGCCCCGTCGATGCCGGCGGAGCTACTCGCCCAGGGCGGCGACGCATCCTCCCATCCTGCCGAGCCCGTTATCCGTCAGTGCAACAGAGCGCTACAGCTCACCGTGATCCGATTAGTTGGGTGGGGAGGCGGGCGGTGTGCTCACCGGGTGCCGCGGTCTGGTTGCCGTGATCCGACTCGCGGTGATCGCGTTACCGTTGGCGGTACCGCTTATGTGCACGGTGCTGCCGACCGGGAACTGCTGCGCTGTGCCGGGGGTCCGCCTGGTGCCGAACTGCGTCTGAGGCGTGATGGTCACGGTGTACTGGGTGCCGTTCCTGGCGTTGACGGTCCAACTCGAACCGTTCTCGGTGGTGATCTGGCCGACGAGCCCATGGGCGTGGCCGGCCTTGGCCGGCCCGGTTGTCATGGGTGGCGCTGTTGTCGTCGGGGTGGCGCTCGGGTTGTTCGATCCGCCGGAGCAAGCCGCCACCCCCGTCGCGATCGAGGCGCTTACTACCCCGATCGCCACTTTTGTCCCTATCCATCGATGATCCCAGCCTGCGACTCTGTTCATCGGTCACTCCTGTCTTGATCAGATGCGGCATGTGGAGCCGTGCCGAGGTTGTGCTCCCGGTTATGGACCGGCTAGGTTCACGCAACCTGTGCACAACCTCACAGTTGGCTGGGAGACGAGCACGGACAGCAATCGTCGTGGTGACCGCCGGAACTACAGAGACAGGAACCTTCCATGCAAGACTTCGAATCGGCGCATTCGTCAATTCAGTTTAACTGTCTGCATCTGAAGGGAGCCGCGGTCGTAGTCGAGTCTTCAGACGCCCATGATCGGCTTCGACGGGATTATTCCGGCTATCGGCCCGCCGTTACACCGTCGCTCCAGTTGAGCTGCTCCGGGACCCGCGGCAGCGAGGCGGGTCAAGATGCGCTGGAGTGATTCATGTTTATGTTCCGCGCACGGCTCGCGCCGAACCGCCCGCGCACTGACCGGGGTTTGCTTATCGCCCGCCGCGCCCTAACGATTGCCACCCTCTTGAACCCATGCGACCGGCGATGGATGCGGAGCGTGCGGCAGTATGCGGGGTTGCTTCACCCATGTGGCTGATTGGGTCGGCTCGATGGTGAGCAGACCATAACGGGGATGGGCCAGTTTGGCATGCCTGTTCGCGAGCGGGCTGACGTGCAAGGAGGGTTGTGATCATGGCAGGCACATCCTTGCAGGAGGCAGCGCCTGGCGGGCAGCCGGGTTTCCGGCGTGAAGTCGGTTTGATGGCGCTGATGTTCGTGTCGCTGGGTTCGATCATCGGATCGGGTTGGCTGTTGGGCGCGTTGACAGCGGCCACCTCGGCTGGTGGGGCGTCGATCGTGTCCTGGCTGTTGGCCGGTGTGATCATCGTGCTGCTGGCGCTGGTGCACTCGGAACTCGGTGCGGCCTACCCTCTGGCGGGGGGCACGGGGCGCTGGCCGCGGTTGGCGTTCGGCTCGCTGGGTGGGTTCAGCGCTGGCTGGGTGGCGTGGCTTCAGGCGGTGACGATCGCTCCGATCGAAGTAGAGGCGGCGCTGAGCTACCTGGACCACAAGTGGCACGGACTGATCAACGACGTGGGTGCGTTGACACCCACGGGCTTGGCTGCGGCCACCGCGCTGATGTTGCTTTTCACTGTCATTAACGTCCTCGGGGTGCGGTGGCTTGCGGAGAGCAACAGGATTGCGGTGCTCTGGAAGGTCGCGGTACCAGTGCTGACGGTCGTCGTCTTGATCGTGGTGTCGTTTCAGGCTTCGAACTTCACCTCCGGTGGCGGTTTTGCCCCATACGGTGCCCATGGGGTGCTTGCGGCTCTGCCGTTGGGCGTCGTGTTCGCGCTGCAGGGCTTTGAACAAGCGGCGCAGATGGCGGGTGAGGCACGTAACCCGCAACGTAACGTGCCTCGCGCGGTGATTGGCGCGGTGGTCGTGGGCACCGTGCTGTACCTGGCGCTGGAGGTCGCCTTCATCGGCGCGCTGAACCCCGCCAACCTCGTGCACGGGTGGGCGAGCCCGGTGGGCAAGGGCGATTTCGGACCTTATGCGACGCTGGCCACTGGCCTGGGTCTGGGTTGGCTGGCAGTAATCCTGTATATCGATGCGTTCATCTCTCCTGCGGGCACTGGACTGATCTATGTGGGCACCTCCGCGCGGCTGTCCTACGCACTGGGCCACGCCGGTTACGTTCCCAAGGGCGTCAGCCAGATCAGCAGTCGCGGCGTCCCCTACACCTCGATCATCCTGGCCTTCGTCGTGGGTCTGATCTGCTTTTTGCCGTTCCCGAGCTGGCACAGCCTGGTCTCGCTGGTCACCTCGGCAACAGTGATCATGTATGCGTTCGCGCCGATCACCTTGCTGGCTCTGCGTAAGGCTGACCCTGACCGCGCCCGCCCGTACCGGGTGCCGGCCGCCCCGGTCCTGGCGCCACTGGCTTTTATCGCCGCGAACGAGATCATCTATTGGACGTCCTGGTCCACGGTGGAGAAGCTGATGCTGGCCATCGTCGCTGGCTACGTGATATTCGGAATCTCCTACACGCTGGGCCGGCCGTTCGAGCGACCACCCCTGGACGCGCGGTCATTGGTGTGGATCCTTCCCTGGTTCACCGGCTTGGCCGTAATCTCTTATTTCGGTCAATACGGCGGAACCAAGCTCATCCCCGAGTGGATCGACCTCGGAGTGGTGGCCGCGTTCAGTCTGCTGATCTGCTATCTGGCGGTTCGGCTCAGCCTGCCCAACCACCGAGTCGCCGCCGCCGTCGCGGCCGACGAGCACGAAGCAGCGGTCCAACCCGAGCTCAAGACCGCGTGACCCTGCCCAAACCAGCCAGCGTAACGAAGGATCGTCAGCCCGCTGCCGCGCCGGTCAACAGTTCGGCAGGCTCGGACTTGCCAGCACGAATCATCCGTGCCTCCAGTAGCCGACGGACCACGCCGAGTCCGAAGTCGCGTTCCAGGTCGCTTGCCTGAGCGGTCAACGTCTGTAGCTGCTGCCCGGCTGCTTGCTCGCACACGGTTCGTAACAACGTGCTCTTGCCGATCCCAGCAGCACCTTGGATCACCAGGACGCCCCCGTGCCCGCAACCCAGGGCCGCGATCGAGTCTGCACTGGAGGATCCATTCAGCCCGCCGCCAAGCGCAATCCCTATCCGATCTACGCTCAGCTGCGCGCCGCCCAGCCGGTACATTGCGTGACGCTGCCCAGTGGGCACCGCCGGTGGCCATCACCCGCTACGACGACGCTGAGCGAGCCCTGTGCGACCCCCGTCTGCTCAAGGCCATGCCCTTCGACGATCTCCCAGTCGAGGTCCGGCCGCTGGTGAGGCACATGCTGGCCTGCGATCCACCGGTCCGGGTGATACAGCGACACTTCGCTACGCCGGCGCTGACATCGAGTGCAACGGCGTGACCATTCCCCAAGGCGATCAGGTGGTGGTTGTGGTGGCCTCGGCCAACCGGGACGAGACCCGCTTCGCCGGCGCCGACGGGCTTGACATCACCAGAGTCGACAACCGTCATCTCGCCTTCGGCAAGGGCGCATCCACTTCTGCCTCGGCGCTCCGCTTGCCCGCCCGGAGGGGCAGATCGCCATCAATACGCTGCTTCGCCGGATGCCGGTCCTGCGACCGGCCATACCCCTCGATGAGCTGCAGTGGCGACCAAGCCTGGTCCTCAGAGGACTCGAGTCTTTTCCAGCTCGCTGGCCCGCGCGCTCAATGTCTGCAATCGCGCTTTGGCGGCGGCCTCGCACAGTGTCCGTAGCAGGGTGCTCTTGCCGATCCCGGCAAACCCCCTGGATGACCAGCACACCCCCCTGTCCCCGCACCAGGCGCGCGACCGCCTCTTCGACGCACGCCAGCTCCCCGCCGCGCTCCAACAGCCCGCTTGCCGCCAGCCACGCACCCCCAGCCGTACCGAAAGTGTAGGGGCCCCAAACATCCGGCACCGCACCCCGAAACCTCCGTACCCCGATCCGATGACCCCTAACTGCCACCAACACCACACTTAACCGGTCACACCACATCAAAAGCAACACATTCTCGCTTGACGGAAAAGGTGCTGTGATGCATTCATACCTGGAGTATCTTTACCTCAAGATGGTTCGCGAGGAAGGGCAACGCCAAGCCGAACACCACCGACTAGTGGCATCGGCGCAACGGCTACGGCACCAACACCGGCGAATGAAGAAAGCGCGCGCATCGATCCGTATCCTGCCCTGGTATAGAACACCGGCGACCGGATCGATAGCCGGCCCTGCCAACAGCCGGAAGGAAGATCACCGATGTGTGGAATCACCGGCTGGGTCTCGTTCGATCGGGATCTGACTCGCCACCAGCCCGACCTCGACGAGATGACGGCGACGATGGCCTGCCGAGGGCCCGACGCCCAGGGCAGCTGCCTTGACCGGCACGCGGCGTTGGGTCACCGCAGACTGGCGGTGATCGATATCGAGGGTGGCACGCAACCCATGTCGATGCGGACCGACGACGGCACGGTGACGATCACCTACAGCGGGGAGACGTACAACTTCGCTGAGCTCCGCGATGAGCTACGCCGACGCGGCCACCAGTTCCGGACCCGCAGCGATACCGAGGTGGTGCTGCACGGCTACCTCGAGTGGGGCGAGGCGGTCGCCCAGCGACTCAACGGCATGTACGCCTTCGCCATCTGGGACGCCAGGGTCGAGAAGCTCGTC
>JBOHFC010000453.1:0-17828 GCA_050701375.1 Pseudonocardiaceae bacterium | reverse complement strand
GTGGGAAGCATGATGGTGCGGTCGGTGGGCTGGGAGCGGTCCAGCAGTAGCCGCCCGGCCGCCCGGCCCTTCTCCAGCACCGGCTGCGACACCGTGGTCAACCCGGCCCGCTCGGCCTCGAGCACCCCGTCGAAACCCGTGACGGTGAGATCCTCCGGTACCCGCAACCCTCGCCGACGGATCTCGCGTAGCGCCCCGAGCGCGAGAATGTCGGAGGTACACACGACCGCGGTCAACTTCGAGTCGCTGTCCAGCAGCTCGCTGACCGCCGAGGCGCCCGAGCGGATGGTGTGGTCCAACCGCTCCGCCACCGGGACGGCACTCCAGTCCAGCAGCGCCGCCCCGAACGCGTCGGACAGCCCGGCCAGGCGCGCCCGCTGCACATGGAAGCGCGCGGTCTGCTGCCGGTGCACGTCGGCGAAGCCGTCATGGCGATCGTGCCCTAAGCGCATGCACACCACGCCGATCCGGCGGTGGCCCAGCTCGATCAAGTAGGCACCGAGGCTCCGCATCGCCGCCCGATCGTCGATCCCGACATGATCGACACCCTTGATGTGGGGTTGGTCACAGACCACCACCGGCAGCGGCCGCTGCAACACCGCCGCCAGGCTGGGGTCGTCATCAGGCACCGAGTAAACGACGAAGCCGTCCACCGCGGCCCGGTGCACGGTCGCGGCCGGCTTGCGGTCGTCGGCGTCCGGACTCGCCGGCACCAGCAGCAGGCCCCGACCGGCATCCCCGCAGGCCATCGCCAATCCCTCGAGGAACCTGATCGCGGCGGGATCCCGGAAGGCGTAGGCCAACGCCTCGGTGAGCAGTAGGCCCACCGCCCCGGCCTGGCGGGTGCGCAACGACCGGGCCACCGGATCCGGCCCCGGGTAACCCAGCCGCCGCGCCGCCTCCAGAACACGCTCACGCAGCTCAGGCGACAGCTGATCGGGCCGGTTGTAGGCATTGGACACCGTCGTACGAGACACGCCGAGCTCCGCCGCCAGTGCAGCCATGGTGGCGGTCCGGCGGCTGTGCACCGATCGCGCCATTAGCCGACGGTAACCCTCGCGCCCGCCGACCGCCCGCCCAACGCCTCTACGGCAGTCTGTCCGAGGGCTCGGTGATGTTGCGGTGAAGGTGGTCGAGGAATCGCTCGAGAGCGGCCATCTCGTCGTCATGCAGGCCGGTGCGTAGTCGCTTGTCAAAGGTGACGGCCGCAGCGCGCATGCGGTGGAAGGCGGTCTCGCCGTGCTCGGTGAGCTCGACGAGGTGCACGCGGCGATTGGTGGGATCCCGCCGGCGGGTGACCAGACCTTCAGCCTCCATCGCGTTGAGGTGATGCGTCAGCGTCGCATCCTGAATGCCGACCGCAGCCGCCAGCGCGCGCTGAGTGGCCAGCTGCTGGGTCTTCAGCGAGATCAGCACCAGCCAGCTGGGCAATGAACCCCCTGCGGCAGCCAACGCGTCGTCGAAGGCGCGGCTGACGGCCTTCGCGGTGCTCGCCAGGCGCAAACCGATCGGCGGGGTGGCGGGTGGCGGCATGAATCGATCGTAGCAAACTGTTTGATATCTAACGTATTGACTCCTAATCGTTAGTCATCGTACGGTTGATGCCGGCGATGACGAGGAGCCGGAACCATGACGACCACCGAACAGCAGTCCCGGCCGGCCTCGACCACGTCAACGGGGTGGCCGAGGGCGTTGTGGGTAACCGGCACCGTTCTGCTCGTCACCATGGTCGTCCACATCGCAGCCTTGGTGATCACCGGCGGTGCGGTGTCCGGCCCGGTATCGCTGCGCAAGCCTGCGGCCTTTGCCGAGACCGGCTGGCTGATCGCGTGGTCGGTCGCCCTCATCCTGCCCAGACTTCGCACCCGTGCATGGCAACGCCACGTCATCGGCGCAGCCGTGCTCCTGTTCACCGTCGGGGAGACCGGGATCATCGGATTCCAGGCTTGGCGCGGGGTGCCCAGCCACTACAATTTCAGCACTCCGCTGGACGCGGCGCTGATGCGCGGCGGCGCGGGCGGCACGGCCGGAATCTTTCTCATCGGCGTCATCGTGCTGCTCATCGCGGCGTTGCGCTCCCGCGACGCCGCCAGCGTCCGGCTGGGCGCCGGCGCCGCCATCGTCGTTCTACTGGTGGGATGCGTAATCGGGTTTGTGATGATCTCCAACAACAGCGGGGTCTACCAGGGCAGCGTCGGCGCCGGATTCGCCCGGCGGACCCCAGCCTACCTGGGTCCGGACGCCGCGACGGTGGGTCCGCAATACGCTTTGCTGCGGCCCGCCACCCACGGCGGGGATCTCGTGCTACCGCACATCATCGGGATCCACGGCCTGGTCCTGCTCGCCGTTCCCGCCGTGCTCCTGACCCGCACGGCGATGCCCCGGATCCGGCAGCTGGCAGTGATCGCGCTGGTCGTCACCAGCGTGTCGCTCGCCATGACGATCCTGCTGGTCCAGGCTTTCCGGCGGCTCCCCCTGGACCAGCTCCACCCGGCCGCGGTGGCGACCCTCGCGCTGTGCGCCGTGGCACTGCTCGGGGCGTACGCCTACGTCGCGACCGCCCTCGCGTCCGCACGCCGCGCTGGTTATGTCGGACCCTCACCATAGGATCTGGCCGTGATCCGATCCGGGGACAGTCCCGCCCTTCGCAAGGAGCGCGGTGCCTTCTTCACCCCCCCGGAGATCGCCGACTATCTGGCCGACTGGGCGGTCGGCGGTGACCGGGACGCCCGGATACTGGACCCGACCTGTGGCGAAGCGGCCTTCCTGCTGTCGGCGGGTCGACGGTTGCGCACCCTCGGCCGGGAGAGCGGCAACCTCGACGACCACCTCTTCGGCGTAGATCTGCATGAGACGTCGCTGGACTGGGCCAGCACCGTCCTGGAATCCGAAGGCCTCGACGCACACCTGCTGGCTGCCGACTTTTTCGACGTCGCCACCCCTGGCCAGCTGGGCGCACCGCTGCCCGCCATGGACGCGGTGATCGGTAACCCGCCGTTCGTCCGATACCAGCGCCATATCGGGGAAGCGCGAGCGAAGTCCCGAGAGGCCGCCCTCCGTCAGCACGTCCGGCTGTCCGGTCTGGCCTCATCCTGGGCGGCGCTGCTCGTCCACGCGTGTGGCTTCCTCAAACCGGACGGGCGGCTGGCGATGGTGCTGCCCGCCGAGCTGCTGACGGTGGGGTATGCCGAGCCGATCCGCGGGTGGCTGCGGCGGCGTTTCGAGCAGGTCCATCTGGTGCTCTTCGAGCAGTTACAGTTCCCGGACGCGACCGAAAAGGTGGTCCTGGTACTGGCGGCCGGCAGCGGTGGCTGCGACGCTTTCTCGCTCTATTGCCTGCACGATGCAGCTGATCTCGTCGCCATCCGGCCGATGACCAACTTGAGCGTCACACCGGCGGACAGCGGCAAATGGACCGACCTGCTCCTGCCGAACCGGCAACGACGCCTGTTCAAGATGGTCAGCAGCGAGCACTTCACGCCGCTGTCCAGTTACGGTAAGCCCGAGCTGGGCACGGTGACGGGCGCGAACAACTACTTCACGATGTCGGAGCAGACGCGCTCGCAGTACCGGCTCGTCGAGGGCCGCCACGTGATCCAGGTCTGCCCGCCGGGGACGAAACACCTGCGGAGCCTGGCCTTCTCCCCCCAGCGTTGGGCTGAGCTGCGCGATCATGGCGAGCGGGTGTGGCTGCTGCATCCTGCGGCGAATGATCGATCGAAGGCTCTGGCGACATACATCGCCCGGGGGCGGGAGCAGGCAGTGCACGAGGCCTACAAGTGCACCATCCGCTCTCCCTGGTGGCGGCCACCCGCTGTGTCACCGCCGGACCTCTTCTTCACCTACATGAGTCATCGTTATCCCCGGCTGATCGCCAACACGGCCGAGGTGACCTTCGTCAATTCGATGCACGGAGTTCGGCTTCTGCCAGACGCACCCCGGGTCGCCCGGTCGGCCTTGCCGCTGGTGTCCCTGAACAGCGTCTCATTGCTCGGTGCCGAGGTATTCGGCCGTTCCTACGGCGGCGGCATCCTGAAGATGGAGCCGCGCGAAGCAGCCATGCTGCCGGTTCCGGTCCCAGCTGACCTGCACGCTGCCTGGGAGCGCCTGGAACCCTTGAGCAAGACACTTGACGAGTGGCTGGTAGCCGGTCGCTGGAATGAGGTGGTCACTCAGGTGGACAACGCGCTGCTGCGTGACGTCCTGAGCTTGGAGCCCTCCCAGGTCAGTCAGCTTCGCGCGGCTGCCGACGCGCTGCGCTCGCGCCGGCTGAGCCGGTCTGCATCGGCACCCAGGCCGTTGGAGCATGTGAGGGGCGCTGCGCGTGGCGAAGGATGATGTCTTCGACAGCTTCGAAGACGCCGTTCGTGGCCGCGCCGACACCGGCAATCCGTGGCAGATCACGCTGGCGGGCCGTCGCTATGAACCGGACTACGAGTTACTCCGGACGCTGTTGGCGATCTCGATCGAAGCCGGCAGCGGCTCGGAATCCGGCCGGTTCGCCAATGCCATCGACTCGTGGGTTGCCACCGAGTTGCGCCGGGCCGGCTTTCCAGCCGACGAGGTCTGGCCGCGGCTGACCAAACCTCGTGTGCTGCCGCGCGAAGTCGGCTTATTCGTTCGGGGCTTGCCCAGGAAGCTACGCGGTGAGGTCGAGGCCCACTTGGTGCGGAACGCGGCGGTGGCGCCGCGTGACGCCAGAGTGCTCGGCAGGGCCTACGCCAAACAGGTCGACGTGGTGATTGCGCAGTGGTCACGTGGCCCTGAGCTGATGGTTTCCACGAAATCAATGGTTTCGTCGTTCGGTAACAACCTGAAAAATCGCTTCGAGGAATCCTACGGCGACGCGAAGAACCTGCGCGCCCGGTTTCCGCTCGCCGCAATCGGGTTCCTGTTCGTGTTTCGCTCGACCATCCTCGATAAGCCTGCTCGGTTCGAGTCGGCGATTGACATGCTCCGGAAACTGCGGGCCGAGATGGACGTCTATGACACCACGTGCATGGTGGTTGCCGAGTGGGGTAACGACGTCCTTGCCGCCGGCCCGGAGTTCGATGGCGTGACCATCCGAAACGATATGACGCCACCGGACCTGCAGGCCGACCAGTTCCTCGCTGCCATGATCGAAGCGGTGCTCGATCGGACCCCAGTCGAGGCCCACGTCGAGGTCCGGGAGCGTCACGAGCACCGGGAACTACCCGTGACGGAACTCAACGAGAACGAGGAGGGCGACCTTGACGGCTCAGCCCAGGCCGACGTGTGAAACGCCGCGAGGCAAGATCAACCCATCTGACGTGCCCACGATCGACTGGGTCCGCAGCCCCGCTTGCCGCGCAACTGCCGCTCCACTCCGACCGTCGAGGACAGGCCGAACGCCATCATCAACTCGCCGACCTGCCGCCACCCATGCCCATATCCGGTGGCCAACGCCAGCACGTGTCCGGTTGCCACCATGCCGTCAAGTCGGCGGGTCATTGGGCTGGAGCAGCCGGCGGGGGCCCGCCCCGTACTTGGCCAGCTGGTCGCAGGGGTTGGCCAGCCGGCAGCGGTCGATGGACAGGCAGCCGCAGCCCACGCAGTCGGTGAACTCGTCGCGGAGCTGCTGGAGGTGGTGAATCCGCTGATCGAGCTCGGCATGCCAGCGTTGGGATATTCGTTGCCAGTCGTGGCGGTTGGGAGTGCGGCTATCCGGTAGCAGCGCAAGCACGGCAGCCACGTCGGCCAGCGGGATCCCTACTCGCTGGGCAATGCGGATCAGCGCCACCCGCCTGAGCATGTCTCGTTTGTAGCGGCGTTGGTTACCCGAGGTGCGCCGACTGTTGATCAGACCTTGCCGCTCGTAGAAGTGCAGCGCCGAAACCGCCACACCGCTGCGCGCGGCGAGTTGCCCGACAGTGAGCTCGGCCTGATCCCACCTTACGTCCGCGATGACCCACCTCCATCCCTGTGACCCATAACGATAGTTGAGGGTGTGATCACGAGGGCTCAGGCCGCGGGATCAACATCGTGCCGCGCTACCTGCCGATCTCTGCGGCCCGGCGCCGCCAACGCCGCGCGACGGTGGCCTTCGCGATCCTGACGGTTGTGCTGCTCTCGCGGCGCCGCGCCATCCACGTCGGCGGTTGACCTCAATAATAGTTGAGGTAATAGCTTCGCGGTCATGGACTCCACACCAACCGCGTTTGCGCTGGCGGTGATCGTCGGCAGTGTCCGGGAAGGCCGATTCGGGCCGGTCGTGGCCGACTGGTTCGTCGGTCAGGCCAAGCAGCGCGACGACGTGAGCGTCGACGTCATCGATCTCGCCGATACCCCGATCCCCAGCGCGAACTTCACCTCCCGGATCGGCGCGGCCGACGCGTTCGTCGTGGTTACCCCCGAGTACAACCACGGCTACCCGGGTCCACTGAAGACCGCGATCGACTCGGTGGGCCGGGAGTGGCGGGCCAAGCCGGTCGGCTTCGTCTGCTACGGCGGCCTGTCCGGCGGCCTTCGCGCGGTCGAGCAACTCCGGATCGTGTTCGCCGAACTCCACACCGTGACCATCCGGGAGACGGTGAGCTTCCATCGGGCACACGCACAGTTCGACGAGCACGGCGCACCCTGCGAACCCGCCGCAGTCAACACCGCAGCCAGCCAGCTCCTGGACCAACTGGCCTGGTGGGCGCACACCCTTCGACACGCCAGGGGGGCTCATCCGTACCGCACCTGAAGTACCCGACCCATTTCTGGGGTCGATCGGATCGCTCCTCGTAAGCCATCTCGCCCCACGAGTCTCATCAGCCCCAGAAATGGAGGAATGGATCTGCTGCGCATGTGCCATGGGTGGCAACTTTCCGACGGAAGTTGCCACCCATGGCACTGCCCTACGCTGCACTAGTCCTTCCTCAACGGTCACTCGCAGTGACATCGGTCCGAGCCCGAAATCAATGAGCCTTGCGGCCGGAAGGAACATGCGCCGCTCATGCGGTTGCATGACGTGCAGGTGCGCCAACCCGTCGCACACCAATACGCCGGGGTCCGGCACGGCGGCCATCAATTCGAGCACGGGTTTCGCCGGCAGGCCGGGGACGGCGTGGACTGCGCTCGATCCGGCTGTCTCGCACGATCAGCGTGAGCCGGCGCAGCAACGGAACGCGCTTCGCGACCGCGGGTGAGCGGCCACGTTTGCGCCCGGGCACTGGACGGGAGGGCGATCATGTTCGATGCTCTGCGGGTGACTTCATCGCAGGACAATCAAGGCACCCGGGTCGGCGTCCCTCGGGAATCGCGAGACCGGGAGCGCCGGGTCGCTCTGGTGCCCAAGATGGTTGAGAAGCTGGCCGCTCGGGGATTGCAGGTCGTCGTGGAGTCCGGTGCCGGGGTAGGCGCGCTGATGCCCGACGAGTTGTTCGTCGAGGCCGGCGCCACCATAGGCGACCCGTGGGACGCCGACGTCGTCGTCAAGGTGGCGCCGCCGAGCGACGAGGAGATCGGACGACTTCGGAGCGGGGCGGTGCTGATCGGATTCCTGGCACCGCGGTCCGATCCGGAGATCGCCACCAAACTCCGCAACGCGGGCGTGACCGGCTTCGCGATGGAATCGATCCCCCGGATCTCCCGCGCGCAGTCGATGGACGCGCTGTCCTCGCAGGCCAACGTGGCCGGCTACAAAGCGGTGCTGCTGGCCGCGGAGCTGTCGACCCGGTTCTTCCCGATGCTCACCACGGCCGCAGGCACGGTGAAACCGGCGAGTGCCCTGATCCTCGGTGTCGGGGTCGCCGGGCTGCAAGCACTGGCCACGGCCAAGCGTCTGGGGGCCAGGACCACCGGCTACGACGTCCGGCCCGAGGTCGCCGACCAGGTGCGCTCGCTGGGCGCCAAGTGGCTCGATCTGGGCATCGAAGCGGCCGGTGAGGGCGGCTACGCGCGCGAGCTGACCGAGGATGAGCGAGCCGAGCAGAAGCAGCGGCTGACCGAGGCGACCAGTGGTTTCGACGTCGTGATCACCACCGCGCTGGTACCTGGACGCAAGGCGCCCATCCTGGTCACCGCCGAGGCGGTGAAGGGGATGCGGCCGGGTAGCGTGATCGTCGATCTGGCCGGAGAGACCGGAGGCAACTGCGAGCTCACCGAGCCGGGTGAGATCGTGGTCCGCGAAGATGTGACGATCGCCTCTCCGCTGAACCTGCCGGCGACGATGCCTGAGCACGCGAGCGAGCTGTACGCCCGCAACGTGCAGTCACTTCTGGAGCTGATGGTGGACAAGGAGGGCCGGCTGACCCCGGACTCCGATGACGAGGTGCTGGTCCGCTCCCGCATCACGCAAAGCCCGATTGCCGGCCCCGCCGGCGGCAAGCCGGAAGGGGACAACCGCTGATGCTGCTCGCCAACCTGGCGATCCTGGTGCTGGCCGGATTCGTCGGTTTCGCTGTGATCTCCAAGGTGCCCAATACCCTCCACACGCCGCTGATGTCCGGCACGAACGCCATCCACGGCATCGTGCTGCTCGGCGGCATCGTGGTGCTCGGCAACGCCATCCGCCATGACCTCACGATCTTCGACAAGTTGCTGCTGGTGGTCGCCATCGCGTTCGGCACCATCAACGTGGTCGGCGGGTTCCTGGTCACCGACCGGATGCTGGGTATGTTCAAGGGCAAGCAACCCACCAAGGCCACCACCCAGAAGGGCGCGCAGCAGCGATGACGACTGCGGTGGTAGCCCTGTACATCGTCGCCTTCGCGCTGTTCATCTACGGCTTGATGGGCCTGACCGGCCCGCGCACCGCGGTGCGCGGCAACCTCATCGCGGCGGTCGGGATGGGCATAGCAGTACTGGCGACCCTGCTCATCCCCGGGGTCAGCAACTGGGCGCTGATCGTGCTGGGCGTTGCCTTGGGCACCGTGCTCGGGGTGCCGGCGGCCAAGCAGGTGAAGATGACCCAGATGCCGCAGATGGTGGCGCTGTTCAACGGCGTCGGTGGCGGCGCGGTGGCGCTGATCGCCTGGGTGGAGTTCAACAGCACCGCAGGGTTCATCGGCGAGCCCAGCTACGTGATGGTCGCCTCGCTGTTCGGCGCGATCGTCGGCTCGGTGTCGTTCTGGGGGTCCCTGGTGGCCTACGGCAAGCTGCAGGAAATCCTCCCCGGCCGGCCGATCAGCCTGGGCCAACCACAGCAGCTGGTCAATGCGCTGGCTCTACTGGCCGCGCTGGCATGCGCCTTCGCGATCGGCTTCGGCAGCGATGCCGAGGTACTGATCATCGGGACCCTGGTGTTCGCCGCGGCGTTGGGGCTGCTGGTGGTGCTGCCGATCGGCGGCGCCGACATGCCGGTGGTGATCTCACTGCTCAACGCGGCGACCGGGCTGTCGGCCGCGGCCGCCGGGTTGGCGCTGAACAACACCGCGATGATCGTCGCCGGCATGATCGTCGGCGCCTCCGGTTCGATCCTCACCAACCTGATGGCCAAGGCGATGAACCGGTCCATCCCGGCGATCGTCGCCGGCGGGTTCGGCGGGGGCGGTGTCGCAGTCGGCCGCGAGATCGGTGACAAGACCTACCGGGAGACCAGCGCAGCCGATGCCGCAATCCAGATGAGCTACGCCAACCAGGTCGTGGTGGTGCCCGGCTACGGCATGGCGGTGGCCCAGGCCCAGCACGTGGTGCGGGACATGGCCAAGCTGCTGGAGGACAAGGGCGTCGAGGTCAAATACGCCATCCACCCGGTGGCCGGCCGGATGCCCGGACACATGAACGTGCTGCTCGCCGAGGCCGACGTGCCCTACGAGCAGCTCAAAGAGATGGACGAGATCAACGGCGAGTTCAATCGCACCGATGTCGCCCTGGTGATCGGCGCCAACGACGTCACCAACCCGGCCGCCCGCAACGACCCGGGCTCGCCGATCCACGGCATGCCGATCCTCAACGTCGACGAGAGCAAATCGGTCATCGTGCTCAAGCGCTCGATGAACACCGGGTTCGCCGGTATCGACAACGAGCTGTACTACTCCCCCGGCACCGCGATGCTCTTCGGCGACGCCAAATCCTCTGTCGCAGCGGTGATCGAGGAGCTCAAAGCTCTCTAAGTCGGTCCAGGACACCCCAGTCGCGCCGCACCGGCGCAACCGCATTAACCTGTCCGGACGCAACGCAGCGCAGCCTTTCCGGCACTGTCAGTCGACAACCCAGCCGGATATCAGGTAGAAATGGCAGCTACGGTGCGGTGACTGTGCGCTTAGCGTTGTTGGGCTCTGAGTAACTGGGCCCGGAGGGAGTCTGTAGTGGCGAACGGCTTGGGTACCACCGTCCGTAACCTCAACGTCTTCGACGGTCTCGCGCTGCTCATCGCCCTCGCGCTGGTCGGCGTGGGCTTCCTCATCGGTACGGCCGGCGGAGGGGGGACTGGCGGGACCACCTCCGCTGAACTCACTGTGGTCCCGGACGATCAAGTCCGGCCACTGGCCCCCGGCGCTACCGTGACATTCCCGGTCTACGTCAAGAACCCCGAGGGCTACGGCGTCCGGGTCACCTCCATCAGCGCAGGGAGCTCGAACGCGACCGCCGGCGGCTGCCCCGCCGGTACCCTGACCAGCGCCGCAGTCGACAGTCCGGTGGGCTTCATCAGGGCGGGCGGCCTCTATACCTACGAGGTCTCCGTGACGATGGCTGCCAGCTCGGACAGCAAGTGCAAGGGCCAGTCATTCACCCTGCCACTGACCGTCACACTCAGCTCTGCCGCCGCGGACCGGCACTTCTCGTTCGGGAGCTCGTAAGTCACTCACGCCGGGTTCGGCAGCCAGTTGCCATGGAACCCGAACGGGACGCGGCCAGGCAGGTGGACTGCGGCGATCGTCTCCAAGGTCTCTGCGTCGAGGATGGTCAGGTCGCTGCGATCGGTGTCGGCGTCGTAGACGAACCCCATGAGCACCCCGTCATCCACGGGCGCCTGCGGTGCGCTGGGCACGAAGACGAACTCGCCGACGAACTGGTGTGCGCCGAGACTCCGGGCGGTGGTGTGGCCGCGGCGAAGATCGTGCTTGAACACCGAACGTCCGGCGTTGACCCCGTGGTCGGAGATCTGGGAGCCCGACGTCTGGATCGCATAGCCGTAACGGTGCGGTCGGCCGACGAGCCGGTCGTCGATGCGGGGGAACTCCTGCCCATGATCGTCGAGGCGGGTCTCGCGGACCTTGCCGTCGGCGAGGTCGACGATCCAGCGATCCAGGGTGGTGGGACCCTCGTCGGGTCCGTGCAACTGCGTGTCGAACATCTTCGAGTACCGCACGACGTCCAGGACGATCGAGTCGCCATCGTCGTAGGCGTTGAGCGGATGAAAGACGTAGCAGGGCTCGACGTCGAACCAGCGGACGTCGGCGGCGCCACCGGTGCGTGGCATGACGCCGACGCGGGCCGGGTAGCTGGGGTCCCACCGGTAGGGCAGGTTCGTGTTTCCGCGCATTCCCTTCCCGGCCATCGCGATGATCGGTTCGGGCACCCGCACCCGGCCGATGAGCGCGGCGAGCACCAACCGGGCCGGTGCGCGCAGGGCCGCCGGTACGGACACGGCGACGGCCTGCCGCGGGTCGAAGGTGACCGGGAGGTCGTAGAAGACGACGTGGTTTTCGGTCAGCGAGAAGTCGTGCATCATCGGGCTGCCGGTGACCTCGACGTCCACCGTGCGGCGCGCCCGCCCGTCGACTCCGATGACCGAGTACTGCACGCGGTTGCCGCGGCCCCACGAGTAGGACACTGCGTGCAGTTCCCCGGTGCCCGGGTCACGCTTGGGGTGCGCGGTGTAGCCGCCGCGCAGGGTCCCGTCGAAGTCGCACGGGCCGACTGTCTCCAGGTCGTCGGTGAGCTCGGAGTTGGTGATCCCGCCTTCGATCAACGCCAGCGTGCGGCCGGCGTGGCTGACGATGTTGGTATTGGCGCCCAACAGTTCCAGCCCGGTGCGGATGGGTGCCCGGTCACGGGCGGGCTCACCCAGCGCCCGTGCCATGGCGGCCGTGCGGATCCAGCGATTGCGGTACCACTGCGCCTGACCGTCTCGTAATCGCACTCCGTGGACCATGCCGTCGCCGGCGAACCAGTGGTAGATCGCCGGGTCGACCTCGGCGATCGGGTTCGGCCCGATGCGGAGGTAGCGGCCGTCGAGATGCGCCGGGATGGTTCCGGTGACGGCCAACTGGGTGATCGTCTGTTCTCGCTGCACCGGCGCGTAGTTGCCCTCGAGATAATCGTTACCCATGTCGTTGGCCTTCCAGCTGGCCCAGCAGTTTTGTAACACCGTTATGTTAGCACTCGAGCGAGTCCCGTGCGCGGCGTCCGCCTGGCCGGTCCGTGCTTGCGGGCTATTGACCCCCCACTGAACGGCGACCTACTCTGGCAGATGGTCGGGGCCGGTGCTACTGAGAGGGGTCAGTACGCGTATAGCGCAGCGTCGATCTCCGCCATCTCGCTAGAGGTAAACCTGGTCCGATTCCTGGGGAGGAGTCGAACCGAATGGGGGCTTTCGATGAACGTTCGCTGGGTGCGCTCGAATAGAATCTTACTGGTCTTACTGGTGGCGGCCATGGTGGCTGTCAGCGCGCTGAGTCTCCTGGTGGTGCGGCAGCAGCACCAGATCTCCAACCGTGGACAGATCTCTCTTGAGAAGGCTCCCGCCGGCAGCGCCGCGCAAAGTGTGACCACGGGGGATTCCGCCGACAAGGTGGCCGTCCCGGCACCCCAGCAGATCCCAGCACCCCAGCAGATCCCAGCACCCCAATCGGCTCCCGCACCCCAATCTCCCCCGGCTCCACAATCGGTTCCGGCTCCACAAGTAGCGGCGCCGCGGCAAGTACCGGCGCCGCAAGTAATTCGGGCCGCCCCGGTAATCTCGGCGCCGCACGTGATCTTGGTACCTCAGAAGCAGCTCTCTCCGCAGCCACACCAGCAACTCTCTCCGCAGCCACACCAGCAACGACGAGCGCCAGCGGCCCCTCCCATACACCGGCAGCAACCCGCCGATCAAGCTGCGCAGGCCGTGCACAAACCGACAAAGGCAGTCGACCCGGATCCTGCTAACACTCCAGTCAAACCAGACGTGCCGGCTCAATCAGAGACTCCGGCTCAATCAGATAAGCCTGTCGACCTCGATACCCCGGCTAAGCCAAACGCACCGGATAAACCAAATGGACCGGCCGGATCAGACCCGCCGGCTGATTCAGCTACGCCAGCTCGATCAGGCGGATGGACCAATCCCGATACATCGAACACGACAGGGGTCTCGGACAACCCCGAACTTCCCGCACGGCATTCAGGCTCGAAGTCCAGCGCCCCCGATTCCGTAGATAAGCCCGGCGCACCCGGCGGTCTACCCAATTCCGATGCCGACCCAGGCACCCAAGAAAACCCCTTCGTCGTTCCCTTCTCAACGGCGCCCACGCCCAAGAAATCACGCACGCCTGATCCCGCCGTCGGCACGCCTGATAAACCTGTTGGCACCACACCCGCCAGCCCTGAAACAGCCGATAACCCGAACACTCAGGAAAAGGCGCTGGCACCCGGCAGCCATGATGACGACGATGCTGACGATGCCGCGGCCGTAGCCGGGTTCCCACACTGGTGAGCAGTGTCGGTAGCAATCAGCTCGCCGGCGGTCCCTCGTCAGCAACCCAGGCAGGCCAACGATCAGTCGGAGCCCACACCATCCAGTCACCGCGACTTCCGCGGGCAGCTACGGTGAGAAACTCAGCCAGCTGGCTGGCGATACCACGCCGAGCGCAACCGTCGCGACGAACTATCGCCAAGCGCATGCTGGTGGGGCACCATACATCCATGAGGGGACTACACCTGAGTGACATATATTACACAATGTGTTCATCTGTAGCGCCGTGTACGCTGACGGTAACCGATCGGGGGTTGATGCGACGGCTCACCCTCGCCACGGTCATTGCGGTCGTGGCTCTCACGCCGGCGGCCTGCGCTTACAAGGGACTCAGCATGGCCGCGCAATCCGCGGTGACCCTCCATGGCGACGGTGCGCTCACCGAGCCGAACGCTACCTCGACCGCCATGACGTATAACACGGCATTGGCGCCGGTCGGCTCCCGGTTGAACGTCGTCTTTAACCCGTCGGACGAAACCACCAACGCACAGTTGACCGTCTCCGGGCTACTACCGAACCGGGGTTACGCGGTGCACGCGCACACCAACGCGTGTGCTACCGACCCCGCCGTGGATGGGCCGCACTACCAGAACCGCGTCGATCCCACCGCCACGCCCCAAAAACCATCGACGAACCCCGAATACGCCAACCCGAGCAACGAGATCTGGCTGGACGTGCGCACTGACGCAACCGGCTCAGGCACGTCGCGCGCCTCGGTGCCCTTCGTCTTCACCGACCGGGGACCGGGATCGATCGTGGTGCACGAGGGGATGCAGACGGAAACGGGTCCGGGTCAAGCCGGCACGGCAGGTGCCCGGATTGCTTGCCTCACCCTGTCCGCCGTCCAACCGAAGGGGGTTGAACCGCGAGGCTCCCGGTAGAGCCAGGTCAGCCGCAGTCACCGCGTCTTGGGCATCACAATCGCCCTGCCCGACTCATCGCTGGCCGCCCTGACCATGGAGTAGACCTGCGCGTGCTCAGCATGGGTGCCGTGGCTGAAATTCAGGCGCGCAACGTCCATGCCGGCACGGACCAGCTCCCGGATCTTTGCCAGGTTCGCGGTGGCCGGGCCGATTGTGGCCGCCGTCGTAGCTGCGGTACGAGCCTTCATGGTTGTGGTGGCTTTTCAGAATCACCCTAGCCGCCGTCGTAACCGCCGTGATTGGAACCACAGCCTTGTGAGAAAATACTTGCAATCTTCATATACCTCTCCTTGTATCATGGTTATCTCAGGTCGCTAACCTCGCCGCCATCCACCGCAGGCTCGTCGGGGCTGCCATCGGAACGGATACCGGGGCGAGGTCACGGCTGTTCTTCGGTGCCCCACCGAGAGGCGGTTCGATCCGGGATCGGATCGTGCTGGTGCTCACCGGGTGGGCACAGTCCGCCGACACGACACTTCTACACCGGGCCGCTACATCGCTGACGTTTTGGATAGGCTGGGGATGGTGACGGAAATCATCCTGAGGTAACCAACCTGAACTGGCAGGTGGTGGCCGGCGTAGGTAAGACGTGAGGCTCTCTCTGGTGGCTAATGAGAGCGCCCTGCCGCCCGACCGATCGCCGGGCGCATCCGAGCCGGTGGGCACACTCAGCGTGAGATCGCTGTTCAGACCGGTGTCCCACTGGGCACGGTGAAGTCCCGCATGTTCACCGCGGTGCAGCGGCTGCGCGTACTGCTGTCCGATCAGTTGGGGCCAGACGTCCTGGTCGCCGAGGCCCGCAGGGTGAGGGAGTGAACCGATGGACGACCAGCAGCACCGGGTCGCAGAATGTTCGCACCGCGAGTTGGCGGTCGGGTGGGCGTTGCACGCCTTGGAGTCCGCTGAGGAGTACCCGGTCGCCGCACACATGCCCGATTGTTCGATATGCACCGCTACCGCCGCGGAGACCGAAGAGGTCGGCGCCACGCTGGGCCTTTCGGTCTCGATAGCAATCCCCAGCGCCGAGTTGGAGCAGCGGGTACTCAGGGTCACCGGTGACAGGTGGGTAGCGCCGGTCGTCCCCCCGGCATCCGGGACGCGGCGAGCACGACGCATCACAATGACATCATGGCTCCGCACCAGGGGAACTGGTCGCGGGCGGTGGCCGTGGTCCTGGTAGCCGCCGCCGCGAGGGTGCTTAGAGGTTCATTACCGAAAACGGCGGCCATTTACGAAGGTACGACGTACACCGGCGATTCTATGCGGCGCGGCGGCGTCCGGGGTCCTACCATCGGGAGCCATGTTGCTCATCGCGACTCAAGCCGGCCTCCTGGTCGCCGAGCTCGAGGCCCGAGGTTTCCTCCGGGGTGTCGGGCGGACCATCCTCTTCATCGTCATCATTCTGGTCGTCATCGGCGGGCTGATCGGATTCTCAGTGGCCCGCAAGTTCGGCAACCGCAGGTAGTCCGGATCCTTGGCTGACAGCCGGGCGGAGACGTGGAAGCCCGGCGAGCGCGGAGAGGTCAGGTCCTCAACCGCGCCCACCGGGCTACTCGCGCGTCGCCGACGAGCATGTGACCGTTCGTCGGCCACGGCCAATCGGTTCGCCAGCCGGCACGCCGACCAAATGCGCTAGAGCGCGAACTGCTTCAGATCGACACCGCTGAGCTGCTCGTAGGTCCGTAGCCGCATACGGAACCGTCCGGAGTCCCCCCAGGAAGAGCCCCAGCTGTTCGCGTAGAGGATGACACTGTCGAGAACATCGCTGGTGTTGAGCTCGACGCCGACCGCCTCGACCTCATGACCGCCGGCCACGCCGCTTGAGCTCCAGTGCGGATCGGCGTCGATGAACCCGGCACTGTCGGGGTGGAAGAACGAGGTGTACCAGGGCATGCCCTGCAACACCGGGCCAGCCTGGAGCAGTGCCAGGAATCCATCTGCGGAGCGCGCCCAATGATAACCACGAATCGTGCCTCGACTGGCCAGAACCTTGCAGATCGCCAGACCCGAAGAGCCCGTGTCACTAGGCGGGTAAGATCCTGGGTAGGGGTCGATTCGGCTAGCATCCGAGTACAACATGACCGCGAATTTCTCACATAATTGCTCATCATCGGCTGCGGTCAGGACGTTGCGGCCGGTCGCTTGATAGAAAGGTTGAGTTCCCAGCGCACCGGTTCCTGCGTTACCCGTGCACGAGCCCAGCTCACCTTGATCGAGAATCGGGATCATGCGCTCCCAATCCTGGTCGACCAGCGGCTTGCTCATCGCCGCGACATCATTTTCGACCATGTACGCGAGGCTCCGTGCGTCGAGCCAGAGGTTGCGACCGAGCCGCATTCCTGCGTGTACATCCTCATCGAACCTGTGGTGTAGGGAACCATTCTCCAACAGTCTGCGGTACACTGCCAGCCTTTCAGTCCCGATGCTGCATTCCGCCGCGTTGCAACAGTAATTCCACTCACTCGATGAGCTCGGCTCTTTGAGCTCCTCGATCACGACGTCCTGAACTCCGCTGAGCACCGCTTCGACTGCTGTACGGGCACGCTCAGCGAAATCTCTGTCGTCCTCGTCTTCGAGTATCACTGCCGCTGCCGACCCGCCGACCTCGCGCTCGTCCACGGACGAAAACATCCACCACCTGTTCGCATGACGCGCCTTTTCAAGGCCGTCCCTCCGCCGCGAGTCCCCCGCCGGGGCCAGACACGGTTATCCCATCCGTTCCGCCAGAACAAGACCGTGGCTGCACCAGTTCGGCACGACTAGATCGTTTACGAAGACCCGGGCGAAGGGGCCGAATCCAACCTATGAGGTAGTCCCCAGTTCAGGTACCAGGAGGTGCTACCCCGAGAACGTAGGAATCTTGCCGTTCTTCACTGCCTGATGATCTGCTTCCCAGGCGTGCAGCACGGTGAGCGGCAAGCGACCACGATCGCTGACATTGTGGCCGTTCTGCTTGGCCCACTCACGGATCGACCTGAGCGTGTCGCGATTGTAGCCACCGCGGGGAACACCGGCGTTGCCGGCGCCACGGCCAACTGAACGATCGGCGCCACGAGTGGCCGGGCGCCGAGCGCTGGTCTTGCGGGCAGCGGCGACGTAACGGGCCAGGTTGTCACGAAGCTTGGCGGCGTTGCCGTCGGCCAGGTCGATCTCGTACGTGATGCCCTCGAGCGCGAACTCGACTGTTGAAATGTCCTCAGCTTCCTCACCGGTGAGGTCGTCGATGAGGGTGACGATGGTCTTCTGAGCCACGGGTACGGATTCTCCTTGTCGGGAGGAAGGCG
>JBOHFC010000452.1:0-7210 GCA_050701375.1 Pseudonocardiaceae bacterium | reverse complement strand
CAGCGATTTCGTGTTCGTCAACCTGTTCCGCGAGCCGCTCGGTGCGCCGATGCGCCCGGACGCGATCGGGGAGCTGATGGCGGCGGCCTCCCGCCGCGCCGGGCTCGACGTGCCGATCCGCGCGCATCAGCTGCGGCATGCCTTCGGAAGCAACCTCGCTGACGCCGGCGCTGGTATCGATGTGGTCGCTGAGCTGCTCGGACACGCTGCGGTCTCGTCGTCGCAGGTGTATGTGCATCCCGATCCGGCGCGGCTGCGGGCCGCGGTGGACGCGGTGCCCAGCCCCCGCGAGCAGCCGGGGGTGTGCGGGTGAGCGGCGCGACGCCGGCACGGCCGTCCTCGATCGCTGGGTCCTCGGTCATCGGGGACGCGTTGGAGATCTCGCATGTGCTGGACGGGGCCGTCCTGGACGGCGCGGCCCGACGCCTGGCCAGGATGCTGGACCGCGGGTTCGGGGCTCGAAGTGCAGAGGAACGAAAAGTCCCGTTGACGGCTGACGCCCAGGTCAACCGGTATGGGCCGTGGGTTGCCGCCGGCGGAGAGGTGACCCCGGAATTGCGGGTGTGTGTCGGGTGATGTCGTCCGGTGCTAGGGGGCCAGCCCAGTGCAGGCGTGCCTGTCGCCATTCGCTGCCGATGTGGCGTCCTGGGATCTCGCCGGACTCGGCGACTGCCTCTTTGGCGTCGGTGTCCCTGTTGGGTTCCTGCTCAGCGCCCGCGAACTCGGTCGCGTCTGTGATCTCCGGCGGTAAGTGGCGTTGAATCTCTGGCGTTAGTTGGCGCAGCAGGGTGCGCCCTGGCCTTGGGGTGAGCCGGCCTGGGAGCGGATGTAGGGGTCGATGGCCGCAGCGCGGTGGTCGATCGTGGCGGCGGGGATTTCGACGAGTTGGAAGCCGTGTTCGCGGTAGACGGCCTCGTGTATCGCTTCTTGGTGTCAAGCAGTGAACGCACCACCAGCTTCAACCAGTCTCGACAAGGAATTTGCTGAGGACTTCGGTGGGTTTCTTCCAGTTGAGTGTCTGTCGTGGACGGGTCGGTCGCGGCTTCGGCCACCACTAGGTAGCCCCTTTCCCGCAACGTCACGGCGAGCGCGGTCTTTGCCCGCGCCAGGCGCGCCAGTCAGCACATATCGCCGGGGCATCTCCCGTCTCTCCTTGCAGGTCTCGCCTCGATGGTCGTGTTCCAGAACCGTGGAAGTGGAATACCCGGTCGAACCCGGCTCCGAGATATCACGACCTCGGTTGGCCACCCCACCAGCTGTTCCGCAAGTTGTTCCACAAGCAGGGTTCCGGAAGTCTAGTACGAGGATGACTTTCGGTACGGTTTGGGGCATGGGAATCAGTAATCGCCATCCTGCGGGTGGACTCGACCTCGGCTACTGCCGGGTCAGCACCACCCGCCAAAGCCTGGAACGTCAGCTCGACGCGCTGGCCGCCGCCGGCATCCCCACCGAGCGGATTTACAGTGACAACAAGACCGGTACCACCGTCGACCGGCCCGGCCTGAGCGCCATGCTCGGCTACGCTCGCGAGGGCGACAGCATTGTCGTGCACACCCTCGACAGGCTCGGCCGCAATCTGCGTGAGGTCCTCAACCTCGTCCACGACCTCGCCGGCAAGGGGATCGGCGTCCGCTCACTCGCCGACCCACTGCCGATCAACACCGCCGACGAGGGTATGGGACGCATCGCGTTCCTGCTGTTGGCCCTGTTCGCCGAGATGGAACGCACCTACACCGCCGAACGCGCCGGCCACGCCCGAGCCGTCGCCCGAGCCGCCGGACGCCACGTCGGCCGGCCCGTCGCCCACCCTGCCGACAAAATCGACTATGCCCGCCTCCTGCACCTACAGGGCAACAGCCTCGGCCAGATCGCGACCAAGACCGGCATCCCCAAGACCAGCCTGCACCGCTACCTCACCGAATCGGCAGGACAGAGCACATGAACCCCCTTGACCGGCCTACGCCCAGAGGACGCTGTGAGCTACAGCGGAGCACAGGCCAGGCCGGCACCGTGGACGTCGAGTTCGAGCGCGCGCTGCATCATGGTGGCCATGCCCGCATATGTGATCTCTGAAGTCGAGATATTCGACGAGTCCCAGGGCCAGCGCTACCGCGACCTTGCCGCAGCGTCTATCGCTCGCCACGGTGGCCGCTACCTCGTCCGTGGCGCTCAGCCAGAGGTCCCCGAAGGACGATGGCCAGCTACCCAGCGGTTGGTCGTGGTCGAGTTCCCGACCATGGACCGGCTCCGAAGCTGGTACGCCTCGGCGGACTACGCCGAGGCGCTGGCCGTTGCGGAGACGGCGCTGACCCGTCGGCTGCTGTTCGTCCCCGGGGTTGAGAACACCACACCAACCTGACCCTTCCCGCAACGCCGACTGTGCGTCCGCGGATCCCTCGGTGAAATCGATGATCGTCTGATCATGCCCATCAGGGCGTGTGCGAGGCTGATGTGGTGGAAAGGACTGAGGCCGTAGCTTTGCTCGACCGTTTGCACCATGCGCAAAACCAGTTCTACGGGGGCGGTGACGCCGGCCCGCTCGCTGAGCTGCTCACTCCCGACATCGTCTGGACCGTTCCGGGTAACAACCGGATCGCTGGCTGCTATCGCGGGCATGAGGCGGTCTTCGGCTACTTCCGCCGCAGGCGGGATCTTTCTTCGGCGACGTTCCGGATGCACCGCAAGGACATCCTGATCGGTGAGGGGGATCGGCTCGCCGCGCTCACCGACGGCACCGCCACCATCGGTGGCCGCGAGCGGCGGTGGTCCACCGTCGGTCTCTATGCGATCACCACGCAGCACCGCATTGCCGCCTGCTGGTTGCTTCCACTCGACCCGAGCGAGTTCGACTCGATCTGGTCGGCGCCCGCGCCCGCGAGGCACGGGAGCCTGCGCGGATGAGCGTCGAGCACGCCTACCGGGTCCGTTGTTCGTGGCGTGGGTCGACCGGCGTCGGGTACCAGCATTACCAGCGCGAGCACGCCGCGAGCGCACCTCCGGCGCGGGACTCGCTTGTGCTCTCTGCCGACCGAGCGTTCCTGGGTCAGCCCGATCGCCTCAATCCCGAGCAGCTGGTGGTCATCGCCGCGGCCTCCTGTCAGCTGCTGTCTTTCCTGGCCGTGGCAGCGCGGGCGCGAGTCGACGTGCTCGGTTATGAGGATGACGCCGAGGGCGTCATGCCTGATGACGATCACCCGATCCGGCTCACCCGGATCATGCTGCGACCACGGATCGTCGTGTCACCGGGACCAACCGTGCACAAGGTGCGTCACCTGGTGGAGGTGGCGCACCGCGAGTGCTACATCGCCAACTCGCTGCGCGCTGAGGTCGAAGTGCAGCCACAGATCGAGTTCTCCACCGCCCGATCCTGACACCCGCGCGCCGATGAATGCTCGGCAAGAAACGAGTGCAGAGGAGTTCGGGCATCCGTGCAGGCGAGTTCGACATCGACACCCCGGGTCGGGGCCGCGTGGATGGGCGTCACTCCTCCTCGTCTGTGTCGTCGGGTGCGTCCGGGTCGCGCAGCGGCCGCCGTCCCGGAAATTGTGGCCGGTGAAATGAATGCCGCCCATGGACGTTAATGTGTTTTCTGATGAAAGGGCTGAGGCGGGCGACGTCGGCGTCGTGTACGGGATATCCTCGGACGCGGAGCTGGGTCAAGGCGGCGTCGATGTAGGTGGTATTCCAGAGTACGAGACAGTTCAACACGATTCCCAGCGCTCCGAGCTGATCCTCCATTCCCTCGTAATATCGCTGGAACACCTGACCCTTACGGCCGTGGAACACCTTCTCCGCCAAGGCGTGGCGGCCCTCCTGGAGGTTGCGGATCCCTTTGATGCCCCGGCGCATATCCTCATCGTCGATCAGAGTCAGCACGTGGAGGCTTTTGAAGATGCGTCCGTAGGTGTTGATCGCCTCACCCAGGGCGGTGGGGTGGCCGTCGCGTTGCAGCATCCGCACCACGTCATACGGACTGACCCGGCCGGTGTACATCGAGCCGACCAGACGCAGGATGTCGGGCCACCAGGTGCGGATCTTGTCCAGGTTCAGTCGCCCTCTGGCTAGCCGGTTCAGCACCCCGTAGTCGGCGCGGTGGTCGATCCGCCACAGTTTCTGGTCCGGTAGATCAGCCAGCGCCGGCCGGTATTCGCGGTCGGTCAAATGGGCGAGCCCAAAGACCAGGTCAGAATACGATCCGGTGTCTGTGACAATCACATCGGCCCGCCGGCCCTCGCCGGAGCCGAACACGACATCCAACGCGTGCAGGCAGTCCCGGTCGGTTCCCGACACCACCTTGGAACCGATCCCGATAGCCTGATCGGTAATCATATTAAGCCACGTTATCCCGCGTTTCGGGCCGAAATATTTTCTGTTCGGGCGTGCGTAGGCACTGGGTACTGGCACGACGAACCGCATCCCATCAATGGCCGCGACCAGCCCACCGCCCACCGCCCAGCGCCTGAGCGAAGCCGATCCCGGCTTGCTTAGCGACCAGATGCGGGTTGCCGGCGGTGTAATTGTCCGCCCGCAGATAGGTGTGGTCGACATGACCGAGCCGGAACCGCTCCAGCGCGGGCACGCCGTTGACCGCGATCGGTGAGTAGGTGACGTTCAACGCCTGAGCCGTCAGGCAGGCCGCGACCGAGACGTCCAGATCCGCCAGTCGCGGCGCTGCACCAGAGATCGAGGTCAGCGCGGCAACGAAGTCCGGCACCATCCCCAACACCTCCACGATCGCCTCGGAGATATCGACCTCGGGCATCATCGCCGCCACCCGCGTACGCAGATCGACCAGCGACGGAGGTTCCTCGATCGCCTTCACGCTGGCCACGTGGATCTTGCCGTCGTTGTCGACGCGCACTGCGGTGTTGGCCGCCAACCGGCCCGACACGTCCTGGTAGGTCTCGTCCAACGTCTGGGTGTGGGCGGCTAGCAGCTCCTCAGGGTCCTCCGGCAAGCCCAGGTCGGTCAGCACGCTGCCCTTCACCGCGTCCCACGCCGAGCCCTCCAACAGCTGGGCGTTCGGGTCACGCCACCGGCTAGAGCCCGGTGCGTAGATCTCCCTGCGCTTGAGATGCCGGTGGAAGGCCTCCAGCACACAAAACACATAGGCGTTGCGGTCGACCAACCCGTCGCTGCGGGCGGGGTGACCAAGCACCAACCGCTTCCACACACCACTCACCACACCCGGGTCGATCAGCCGCCGCGACAGCACCGTCACCGAATGGTGATGCGATCGGTAGTCCAGCGCGGCGGGCAACCCCCGCATCGCGGCCAGCACCGCCGCGCCCGCCGCGTTAGCACCGAAGGTGATCACGCTGGTCAGCGTCTTGACCAGTCCGGCCACCGTGGGATACCGGGAGGCCATCTCCGCGCGCCACCCCCCGTCATCATCAGCATCCGGGGGCGGCACCGTGCCGGTCACCTCGGCCAGCGCGGCGCGCAGCTCGGGGCGGGCCACCAGCGCGTCGATCATCTCCAGCGCCTCGGTCAGCCGCACGTCCTCGCCCCACTCCGCGGCCTCCAGCAGCGTCTCCACCGCCACCGCCAGCCGGGAAGAGGCCTTGGCGAAACGGGGCCAGCGCCGGATGGTGGCCTTATCGGCCTGCCGGTGTGCCTTGCCGGCCAGCTCAGTGACCACCAGCAAATCCAGCAAGTCCAGGGCGTCGTCGATCGTCTTGGCCGCTAGCCGCGCCACCGTGGCCAGCAAGATGGCGTAGCGCCGCGCCGGTGGGTGCTTCTTCAGCTGCCCGGCTCGGGCGGCCATGCCATAGCGGGACAGCTCATCCAGCCGCCGCTGCGGCACCGCGCTCAAGTCCAGCCCACACAACCCGGACCCGGCAACCTCGGCCACCAGCGCCAACACCGACGCCATCCCCGGCGCGGAAGCCTTCACCGGCCCGGTGCGCCACCGCTCCCACCTCGACACCCGGCCGCCGGGCTCGATGTCCAAAAGCCCATCGAGCAGCAGCCGCTGCGCCTGGTTCGGTATCGCGGCCAGCGTGGCGAACAACCGCTGGGTGGCCTGGTCGCGGGCGCGGGCGACCAGCCTGGTCAGCGTGGTGATCCCCGGCAGTAGCACATCGTGTTTCCGCAGCCAGCGCACCGCATCGTGAAAGATCGCCGTGGGACCATCCCCGGAGTTCCACGCCCGCGCGTCCACCCAGGCCACCAACTCGGCCTCATGGTCAGCGAAGTCCTTCAGCCCGAAGACCTTCTTGATCTCCTCTACATGCTCAAACCGGGTGTTACGGCGCTCCACGTAGCGCTTCACACACGACGGATCGGCGATCCCGACCTGCTCGGCGACTACGTCCAAGACCTCGTTCGGCACGTCCAGCGGGTCGGGGAGGAAACACCCGAGATAACGGACGGTCACCAGCTGCAAACCGAAGCCCAATTTCACGTGATCGCCCCGGCGGCCGACGACCAAGGCCTTGTCCGCATCGTCGAGGAAAAAGATCTTGTCCAGCTCTACCCGCGTCGGCGGGCCGTCAAAACGGCCATACCTGATCGCCACGGCATCACTTAAAAAATCCACCGGCACGAACGCACCGTAGAACCAACCCCAACAACACTGCCGGCCCCCAACCCAGGCCATACCGGTTGACCTGGGCGTCAGCCGTCAACGGGACTTTTCGTTCCTCTGCACTTCGAGCCCCGGTTCTTAGACGAGGCGGGATGGGACCCGAAGACGCGGGTGCTGTCTCTGCCCGCGCGGCATCGGCTGCTGGGCCGCCGGGTGTGCCGGGCTGACGGCTGTGAGCGCACCGTCCACAGTGGTCTTCCCGCGGTGTGTCTTCGGTGCCTCACCAGGCTGACCCGGCTGGGGATGAGCACGGCGGAGATCGCCGTTGCCCCGGTGTTGCCGGCAGCGCCCCCGGGCGCGGAGCACTGCGCGGTGCCGGGATGTGAGTGCGTCCCGACGGTGCGCCACGCGGTGTTGTGCCAGCCGCACGCCAAGAAGTTCCGCCTCCGGCGGCCACCGATGTCGATGGAGCAGTTCCTCACCGATCCGCGGGTGCGGCCGATGCCGCCGATGCCCGCGTGCCGGGTGGCGGCGTGCACCCGGACGGCCGACGGTGCGGGCGGCTACTGCAACCCCCACTACCAGCGCTGGCGAACAGCGCAGCACACCAACCCCGACCTGGACCACCGCTGGTGGCAGGTCAGGGAATCAGGCGTGGCCGAGCCCGGGCAGGTGAATCTG
>JBOHFC010000451.1:0-7793 GCA_050701375.1 Pseudonocardiaceae bacterium | reverse complement strand
ACCGGGACCTCCGTGACGTCCACGCTGCGCACCGCATACCCGTCAACCGCGGCCTGATCGAAGCCGGGCAGCGCGCGTTGCGCCACGACCTCCTCCGCGCAGAGCATCCCCTGCGCCTCGGAGATCGCCACCCGCACCGGTTCGGGACGCACCGCAGCGTCCAGCACCCGCCCGAGCTGCTCGTCCAGCGACCTCACGTGTTCTCCTGCTCCAACCTGTCACTTAACCAGCTCCGCAGCTCAGGGCCGATCTCAGGATCCTTGAGTGCGAAGTCCACCGACGCCCGGAGCAATCCGGCTGGGTTCCCCAGATCGTGCCGCCCGCCACGGTGCACCACGACGTGCACCGGATGGCCCTCGTCGATCAGCAGCGCGATGGCGTCGGTGAGCTGCAGCTCGCCACCTGAGCCTGGAGCGATCCGGTGCAACGCATCGAACACCGCGCGGTCCAGCAGGTATCGACCGGCCGCCGCGAGGGTCGATGGCGCATCCTGCGGCGCCGGCTTCTCCACCATCCCGCGCACCCGCTTGACGTCGGGGTCGTCGGTATCTTCGACGTCGAACACCCCGTAGGCGGAAATCTGCTCGCGTGGGAGGTCGAAGGCACACAGCACGCTGCCACCGTGCCGCTGCCGGATCTCGGCCATCGTGATCAGCACCCCGGTGGGCAGCACGAAGTCGTCGGGTAGCAGGACGGCCACCGCATCCTCGGAGTCGTCCAGCAGCGGCTCAGCACAGCCCACCGCATGCCCCAGCCCCAACGGCTTGTGCTGTACCGCGACTTCGGCCCGGATCAGCTCGGGGGCTCGGCGCACCTTGGCGAGCAGCGCCTCCTTGCCGGGCACCCGCAGCCCCGCTTCCAGATCCGGGTTTGCGTCGAAGTGCGCAGCCACCGACTCCTTACCCGGTGAGACGACGAGCACCAGCCGGTGCGCCCCGGCCTCGGCCGCTTCCGCCGCAACGTATTCGATCGCCGGGATGTCGACCACCGGCAGGAGTTCCTTGGGCACGGTCTTGGTCGTCGGCAAGAACCTGGTACCGAGCCCGGCCGCTGGCACGATGGCCGTGCGGAACGCACCGTGGCCGACCGGGCCGGTTATCGAGGCGCTCATGGCGCACGACCCTATCGGCCCACCCGACGCACCTCCCGCGACGTCCACACCGCCCGACATGGACACTTATCGGGTCTATCGGGGTCTCGACAACCCCGACGAGTCTTCATGCCGGGCGGTTACGTGGACGACAGCGGCAAGTCGGAGTTGCGCCAGCGGCTGGTTGCGGCGCGGCGGGAGGTACCGGCGGCGGTGCGGGATAGCGAAGCGGCGGCCCTGGCTGCGGCAGTGTTGCCGGGGCTGCCCGGCACGGTGTGCGCCTATTGGCCGGTCGGTGTCGAGCCGGGCTCACCGGAGCTGCTCGACGGTCTGGTGCGCCACGGTTGTCCGGTGCTACTGCCGGTGGTGAGTGCACTGGGCCCGCTGGACTGGGCACGATACACCGGCGCGGGGTCGCTACAGGCTGGTCCGCTGGGGCTGCTCGAGCCGGCCGGGCCCCTGCTGGGCTGTGCGGCGATCGCCACTGCAGTCCTGGTCCTGGTACCGGCGCTGGCCGTTGACCGGATCGGGATCCGGCTCGGCCGCGGCCGGGGCCACTACGACCGAACGCTGCCGTTGGCAACGCCGGGTACCCCGCTGGTGGCGATCGTCCGCGACGAGGAGGTGCTCCCGTCGCTCCCCCGCCAACCGCACGACATCCCCGTAACCGCAGCCCTGACCCCCGCTCGCGGCGTAATACCGCTGCCCTCCTGACCCAGCCACGTGGCCTGGCGTCGTGAACTCGACAGCACGGACGTTTCCGCCGACTTGGGATGTCGGTGCGGTCGAGTTCACGGCACTGGGCTACAGGCCGGTGGCAGCGGCCGAGCGGCGGTCCATGGCGACGGTCTTGCTATCATCGGAGTTGGCACTCTCGTGTGCAGAGTGCCAACCTGTGGAGGCGAGACGTGCCGACCTACTCCTACGCGTGCACCGCGTGCGAGCACCGCTTCGACACCGTGCAGAAGTTCACCGACTCGTCGTTGACCGACTGCCCCGAGTGCTCCGGCCGGCTGCGTAAGCTGTTCTCGGCGGTTGGCATCGTGTTCAAGGGGAGCGGCTTCTACCGCACCGACAGCCGCGCCGGCAGCGCTGCACATGAAGGGCCGGCCAACTCGAACGGTAAGTCCGAATCCAACGGTGCCAACGGCAAGTCCGAGGCCGGTGGCGACAAGAAGTCCGAGTCCGGAACTAACGGCAAGTCGACGTCGGAGACCAAGTCCTCGAAATCCGGATCGACCGGGTCCGGGTCGAAGTCTGGGTCCGGGTCGAAGTCTGGGTCGGGCTCGAAGTCTGGGTCGGGCTCGGCATCGTCGAGTTCAGCGACCGCCGCCGCCTCCTGATCTAGCGGAGTTACCCACAGCCGCCCGGTTGTCCACAGCCTGCGGGGACGTCGGCTGCGGCCGGGGCCCGATCCTGCCAACCTCACGATCGTGATGACGAGGTCGGGAGGCCAGCATGAAGCCGCAGCAGTATGACGGTCCTCGGGCGTTAGGGTCGGTGCTGAGGCAGCGATGGGAGGCGGTGGCGCGCTGGTCCGGTTTCGGCTGGACCCTGTTGCTACGCCGGGCCATCGCCGCCGTGCTCGTCGGGCTCGCGGCGGTGCTGGCCCTGGCTCCCGGTCGGGCAAGCCCCGCCGATGATGCGGTAGTGGTCGCTGCCAGGGATCTTGCTGCGGGTACCGTGCTCGGCCCTGGCCTGGTGACGCTGCGCGGGATACCTCAGCAGGTGGTGCCCGACGGCGCTGCTCGGGTCCCGTCCGCGGTGCTGGGCCGGACCCTGGCCGCACCGGTCCGGCGCGGTGAGCCGTTGACTGATGTGCGGTTGACGGGCTCCGATCTCACCCGGGCGATCTCCACGAATCCCGACACGGTGAGCGTCTCGCTACGGCTTGCGGATCCGGGCGTCGCCACATTGCTGCGTCCAGGTGCCACCGTCGATGTGGTGACCGCAGGCGAACGGCAGGACGAACCGGTGGTGCTGGCCCGCGGCGCGCGAGTTCTTGCGGTGTTGGAGGCAGGCACTCACACCGGAGAGCGTGCCGGCAGGCTGGTGTTGGTCGCACTCGATCCAGTCGCGGCGACCCGGGTCGCGGCCGCCTCGATATCCCAGACTCTGACCGTGACCTTCCGCTGACCAACGCAGTCAGGCAGTGTCATGATGCGGAGGTCGGTTGTCCCGCAGCCACTGGTCGCGTTCGTCGGACTCCGTATGTTGCAAGCTGTCCGCGTGTTGCAAGCTGTCCGCGTCCGCCGGCCAAGGGCGGTCGTCTGAGGTGCTGTCGGGCAGCACATCACCGAACACGAGATCCAGTTTTGTCTTGCTTCCCGCCGCGCTCACCGCCACGAATGACCCTCCCCTACCGCGTGACCGCGCGGTCCAGCCAGTGCCGATCACTTCCCGCTATCGGGTCCCAGTGCCAGGATGTAGCTCATGACTGCGTGACACAGTCTCCATCTCGCAAACGGAAGGTCTCCCACCATGAGTCTAGTGGACAAAATCAAGGACGCGGCTGGTCCCGTCATCACCTTGGCCACCCCGGTCGTGGCGCAGGCCATCGACAAGGCCACCCCGCTCGTCGAGATGGCCATGGAAAAGGCCAGCCCCTACGTCGAGCAGGCCAAGGAGAAGGCCGACCCGTTCGTCCACGTGGCCAGGGAGCTGACCGCCCCGCTGGTCGAGCAGGCGATCAACAAGGCCGGCCCGTACGCCGAGAAGGTAGCGGTGACCTACGGCCCGATCCTCGATCAGGCCAAGGAGAAGGCCGGCCCGCTCGTCGTGAAGGCCACCGGCATCGCTGCGGATTGCGTCGAGGCGGCGGTCTTCACGGTCGACAAGGCCACCGGCGGCCGCTACCACGACCAGTGCGAAAGTGTGGGCCAGCTGATTGGAAACGCGCTGAGCCGAAACGGTGAGGCAGGCGGGCACTGAACCGCCCCGCCCCGCGTGCCCGCAACGGCATCGTTCGGGCCCGTCGTGGTGGTGGCGGAGATCCTCGGGGCACTCAGTCCTGGTCTGGCCAGGACAGCTCTTCGATCACCCGGCCGACGAGCGGGGTGAGCGTCGCCATCCCGTCGCGGATCGCTGCCCGTGACGGCGCCAGGTTCACGACCAGGGTGCTGCCCGAGACCCCGGCCAGCCCGCGGGACAGACCCGCGTCCACGGCGCCGGCCGCGAGCCCGGAGGCGCGGATGGCTTCAGCGATACCCGGTATCGGGCGGTCCAGCACGCCAGCCGTCGCGTCCGGGGTGACGTCCCTCGGTGACACCCCGGTACCACAGACGGTGACCACCAGGTCCACACCACCGATGACCGCCGTATTCAGCGCGTTTCGGATGTCCACCGACTCGCCCGCCACCACCACGGAGCCGTCGACGACGAAGCCGGCCTCCTCGAGCAGTTCGGTGACCAGCGGACCAGTTGCGTCCCCACGCTCACCGTGCACAACTCGGTCGTCCACAACCACGACGAGAGCCCGCCCCAGGCTGCGCACGCTGTGTTCCATGCCGAGCACCGTAGCCGGACGCCGTCTGAGCCGAGAATCAGGTCTCGATCTCCGGATCCGGGCAGCCATTCCAGGACCTCAGCCGGTGCCGACCTGCTGGCTGCCCAGGGTGGCCTGGACCTGCCGGGTGGCGCCGCCCGCTCCCTTGATCGTGATGGTGACCTGGGAACCCGGCGAGTGTGAGCGGATGGCCGCAACGAGTGCGTCGCCACTGTCGATCACCCGATCCCCTACCTTGGTGATCTTGTCGCCGGACTGGATGCCGGCAGCGGCGGCGGCGCCACCGGGCGTGACCTGCTGGACCACGGCTGCGCCGTCCTCCGGCTGCCCAGCCGGAACGGTCACCCCCAGGATCGCCGATGTGGCCTGACCGGTGTGCACGAGCTCGTTGGCGATCCGCCTGGCCTGGTCGATGGGGATCGCGAAGCCCAACCCGATCGAGCCCACCTGCCCGCTACCGGCGCCGAGCGCGGCGATGGCGGAGTTGATGGCGATCACCCGGCCCTGCATGTCGGTCCGCGGGCCACCGGAGTTACCCGGGTTGATCGCGGCGTCGGTCTGGATCGCGTCCAGCACGGTGTCCTGACTACTGCCCTCACCACCCGCCCGCACCGGACGGTCCAGCGCACTGATGATGCCGCTGGTCACGGTGCCGGACAGACCCAGTGGCGAGCCGACCGCCACCACTTCCTGACCGACCCGGACAGTGCTGGAGGTCCCCAGCTGAGCCGGGGTCAAACCGTTGACGCCCTGGGCCCGCACCACCGCAAGGTCGAAGGTTGGCGCCCTACCGACGATCTGGACCGGCACCGAGCGGCCGTCCTGCAACACGGCAGCAACCTGGCCACCGGTCGCGGCCGGTTGCACCACATGGTCGTTGGTGAGGATCAGTCCGTCGGCGCTCAGCACGATCCCACTACCCTCGGCCGCCACCTGGGGCCCGCGCACCCGGAGCTGGACCACGCTGGGCGTCACCTTCTGCGCCACCTGCTCGACCGACCCAGCCGGTAGGTTCGCGACCGGCACCGCACCAGGCGCGGGCAAGTCCAGCGCGCTGGTCGACTGCGACCCGCTGCTGGCCAGCTGGTAGCCGACAGCGCCGCCGACACCTCCGGCGACCAGGCCCACGATCAGCGACAGCACGACGGCTCCGACGACGGGCCCGCCGCGGCGCGGTCGGGGTACCTCTGAGGGCGGTACGCCGATCGGCGTGGTGGGCGGTGACAGCGGCGGCCCGGGCTGCCACGACGACCCCGGTCGGCCGGTGGGCGCCCATGGCGAGGGGTCCTCGCGGGGATCGCCGGGTTGTGCGGGGTGCGGCGTCTCGTCGATCATGTCTCTAGGGTGTCCTGGATTCCTGAGAGGGGCATATGAGGCACCTTAAGGATGCTGGGTGGATGGTCGGCCGGGCAGCTCGAGGGTCATCAGCATCCCGCCCGCCAGGCTTTTCCTGGCCTGCACCGTACCTTCATGACGAGCGGCGACCTGCGCCACGATGGCCAGTCCGAGGCCCGACCCGGGCAGGGTACGCGCATCCGATGAGCGATAGAACCGCTCGAAGATGTAGGGCAGGTCGGCCTCGGCGACCCCCGGTCCGGCGTCGGCGACGTCCACCGCGCCAGTGCCCCGTCCGGTCGGCGCCAACCGGACGGTGACGGTCGCGCCGGTGGGGCTCCACTTCACGGCATTGTCGAGCAGGTTGAGCACGGCACGTTCCAGAGCGTTGGCATCACCGAGCAGGCTCCACGGCACGAGGTCGACCTCGAAGTGAACGCCCGGCGCTCGGCGGGCCGCCCGGGCCAACGCCCGCTCGACCACGTCGGCCAGCTCCACTGGTTCGTGCACCACCTGCGGGGCGTCCTCGCGGGCCAGCTCGACGATGTCTCCGACCAGCGTGGACAGTTCCTCCACCTGGGCCCGCACGTCGCCGGAGATCTCCCTGCGGTCCTGGTCGGACAGCGATGGAGCGTCCGGGCGGTCGGAGGCGGCCAGCAGCTCCAGGTTGGTCCGCAACGAGGTCAGCGGGGTGCGCAACTCGTGGCCGGCATCGGCTACCAGTCGGCGTTGGCGTTCCTGCGACTCCGCCAGCGCGGCGAGCATGCTGTTGAAGCTCCCGGTGAGCCGCGCGAGCTCATCATCTCCGGAGATGGCGATCGGTTGCAGATCACCGGTGCGAGCGACCCGCTCGGTCGCTTCGGTGAGTCGCTGCACCGGGCGCAAGCCGGCCTGGGCGACAGCGGTGCCTGCGGCCGCGGCCAGCAGCACGCCCGCTCCTCCTACCAGGATGAACACCAAACCGAGCCGCGACAGAGTGATCCGCGTGGTATCCAATCCACTGGCCACCACCAGCGCCGCATCCGGCCCCGCGGACACGGCGGCGACCCGCAAGTCACGCGCTTTGTCGGTGCGCAACGACTGGGACTGCTCGCCCCGCGCCACGGCGAGCTCCTGCGGGCCCAGCTCCAGGTCGCCGCCGACCACGCTTTGACCGGTACGGCCATCGAGCAGGCCGACCCGGATGTCGGCAGCACTGAAGAAACTGGCAGGTATGCCACCGAGTTGCTCGGCATTGGCCAGCGTGCTGCGCAGCGAATCGGCGCGCTGCAACAGCGTGGTATCGAGCTGATCGTAGAGGCTGGTACGCACTGTGAAGTAGCCCGCGAGCGACACCAGCGCGACGGCAGTTCCGACGCACACCGCAGCCAGGCCGGTGACCCGGGTGCGCAGCGACATCCGCCCGAAGTTCGGGTCGGCCGCTTGTGTCACGGAGGCGTCACCCGCAATGCGTAGCCCACGCCCCGCATGGTGTGGATCAGTCTCGGCTCACCGTCCGCCTCGGTCTTGCGCCGCAGGTAGCCGACGTAGACTTCCAGCGCATTGCCGGAGGTGGGGAAGTCATAGCCCCAGACGTCTTCCAGGATCCGGCCGCGGGTGAGCACCTGCCGGGGGTGCCGCATGAACAACTCGAGCAAGCTGAACTCGGTACGGGTCAGGCTGATCCGGCGGGTGCCCCGGGCGACCTCACGGGTGCCCTGGTCCAGAACGAGGTCGGCGAACGCCAGCGTGGTCCCGGCGTTGCTGGCCGCCCCGACGCTGTCCGGGGTGCGCCGAAGCAGGGCGCGCAACCGAGCGAGCAGCTCCTCCAGGGCGAAAGGCTTGGGCAGGTAGTCGTCCGCGCCGGCGTCCAGCCCGGCGACC
>JBOHFC010000450.1:0-4379 GCA_050701375.1 Pseudonocardiaceae bacterium | reverse complement strand
CTCTCGATCGACCTTGATGTTGACGAAGTTGGCGTTCATCACCGCGGCGATGTCCGCGTTTTCGAAGGACTCATGCGCCATCACGTGGCACCAGTGGCAGGCGGCGTAGCCGATGGACAGCAGCACCGGAACACGGCGCCGCGTCGCCTCCGCGAACGCCTCCTCGCACCACGGCCACCAATCGACCGGGTTGGTCGCATGTTGCAGCAGGTAGGGACTGGTGGAGCTCGCAAGCCGGTTCGCCATGTGGCTATCCTCCCTGGCCCGCCGGCAGCGCGGAACCGTTACTCCTCACGAGGTGGATTACCGGAACCGTCATCGAAGGACTCCGGGACTCGGCGCAGATGCTTGTTCATCGACCGCACCAGCAGCGCTACGGCCAGGAAGAATAGCAGCAGCACCACCAATCCCAACGGCGCGGCCTTGCCGAAATCCTCGCCCTGCCCTCCTGGGTCGGGGCTCGGGGTGGGCGGCGGGGCAAGCACGTCGACTGCGTGCATCGCCGAGAAACCAGGAGCGGTCACCGCCGAGAAGTCACTGGGCAGCAGCAATTGCGTCATATGTGCACCCGCTCCCGGACGCCGGAGAACAGATCATCCTCCGGTAGTGTCGTGTCGACAAGCGAACGGGCCAGCTCGTACTCCTCGGTCGGCCACAGCTGAGCCTGCACTGCATGCGGCACGGCGAACCACCGGCTCGTCGGGTCGATCTGGGTTGCGTGTGCGCGTAGCGCGTCGTCACGGACCGGGAAGTATTCGGCGCACGGCACCTGGGTGGTGACCCGCTCCAGGACGTCTGGAAGCGACGGGTCCCACTTCGCCAGCCACTCGCCGAACGGCGATTCCGAGCCGGCCGCCAGCAGCGCGTCGTGCATCAGCTGCATCCGCCTGCGAGAGACGCCGTGGGTGTAGTAAAGCTTCAACGGCTGCCAGGGCGGCCCGGCATCGGGGAAACGCTCCGGGTCGCCCGCGGCGTCGAACGCGGTGACCGATACCTCGTGGCAACGGATGTGGTCGGGATGTGGGTAGCCGCCCTTCTCGTCGTAGGTGACCACGACGTGCGGCCGGAACTCGCGGATCACCCGGACCAGGTCCTGGGTGGGAACCTCCAGCTGCACCGCCGCGAAGCACCCGTCGGGCAGCGGCGGCTTCGGGTCACCGTCGGGCAGCCCGGAGTCGACATAACCCAGCCAACGGTGTCGCACTCCCAGAATCTGCGCCGCGCGCGCCATCTCCTGGCGGCGGACCGCACTCATTTCTGCCGGGTGCTCCGCCAGATCGGCCGGCTCGAACGACGGGTTGAGGACGCTGCCGCGCTCCCCGCCGGTACAGCTGACCACCAGCACATCATGACCCTCGGCGACGTAACGGGCCATCGTCGCGGCGCCCTTGCTTGACTCGTCATCGGGATGCGCGTGCACCGCCACCATTCGCAGCTGCTCAGCCATGGACGCCTGCTCATCCCTTCTCCAGCGCCGGTTGGGCGGGCTGCCCGGGCGGTGAGATTATTTAGACCATTGTTCCTGCCGGACCCGCAGTGCCTTCCGGTGGGCCGTCGACGTAGGGACTCCATCCGGGAGGTGCAACACCGTGACCGCTGGCCAGCTTCCCGAGGGCCGCTACGGATCGCGGGCAGCCGGGAGCCGCCGTTGGGCGGTGCCGGTAGGACTGCTCATCACGGTGCTCGCCGGCCTGGCGATCGCGGTGATCGGCTACCGCAACCTCGGCACCACGCCGATCCGGACCGAGAGGCTGGGCTTCACCCTGCTGGCAGGCGATGCCGTGCAACTCCGGCTGACTGTGAGCCGCGACGATCCCGCTCAGCCTGCCGTGTGCATCGTCCGGGCCCGCTCCCGAGACGGCGAGGAAACCGGGCGCAAGGAACTCTACGTGCCCCCGGCCGCCGGGCCGATCATGCTGTCCACGGTGGTGCACACCTCGCGGCCACCGGTCACCGCTGAGGTCTACGGATGCTCGTTCCAGGTGCCCGGGTACCTGAATCCTCCTCCGAAGTCCTGACTTACGAGCCCGCTGAGCAGGCACGATCCTCACCCCGTCACCCATAAGGCCGAGGCCAAACCGGACACCTCGTGTTACCGTGGAGGGTGCGCACGGCCCCGGGGCAGGGCCGTGTTTTTCCGTTCCGGCCGCTGGCTGCAATGTCAGCGGCTCGGTTCGGTCCGCCCCGCGGTTAGCGGAAGTCGGATCAGGAGGAGTAGTGATGACTGTGAGCGATACCCAGGTAGCCTGGTTGACCCAGGAAGCCTATGACCGGCTCAAGCATGAACTCGACGAGCTGGTTGCGAACCGCCCAGTCATTGCCGCTAAGATCAACGACGCTCGCGAGGAAGGCGACCTCAAGGAGAACGGCGGCTACCACGCCGCCCGGGAAGAGCAAGCCCAGCTCGAGGCGCGGATCCGTCAGCTGCAGGAACTGCTCCGGGTGGCCAAAGTCGGCGAGGCCCCCGCCGAATCCGGGATCGCTGCGCCCGGAATGGTTGTCACCGTTCGCTATCAAGGTGACGACGAGATCGAAACCTTCCTGCTCGGTTCGCTGGAGGAAGTCGCGGCCGGGGACTTGGAGGTCTACTCGCCCAATTCTCCGCTGGGCAAGGCGATCATCGGCGCGCATGAGGGCGAGGACCGCCACTACGAGCTGCCTAACGGCGGTTTGATGACGGTCGCCGTCGTGAAGGCCGAGCCTTTCCGGCGCTGAGCACTTCAGCTCAGCGCGTCACAAGGTAGCCGGCAGCACCCAGATCTGCAACCAGCTCCGCGCAGTGTTGCGCGCCCCGGGTTTCCAGGCTCAGCGCGACTACCGCATCGCCGACCGCAAGGCTACCGGCGATGCGGGAATGTGCCACATCGACGACGTTGGCGCCTGAATCGCCGATCCGGGACAGCAACCTGGCGAGCTCTCCGGGCCGGTCGGGCACCGTCACCCGCAGGGCTAGGAACCGCCCGCCCGCGCTGAGACCATACCGGATGAGATGCATCAGGAGTAGCGGGTCGACGTTGCCCCCGGACAGCACGGCGCAGACTGGTCCGGGGAGACGCAGGGACGGTTGCAGCAACGCCGCGACGGCGGCGGCGCCCGCTGGCTCGACGAGCATCTTGGCTCGCTCCAGGCACAACAGTACGGCCTGGGACAGCGCCTCCTCCCCCACCGTCAGCACGTCGTCGACCAGGGCGGAAACCTGGGCGAAGCTCACCGGACCCAGTTCGGAGACGGCGATGCCGTCGGCCATCGTGTGCTGGCGGCGCAGCCGCACCGGCGCCCCAGCGGCCAGCGATGGGGGCCAGACCGCAGCTCCCTGCGCCTGCACACCGATGACTCTGACGTCCGGCTTGACGCCCTTGACGGCCGCGGCGATCCCACCGACCAGCCCGCCTCCACCGGTGGGCACCAGTATGGTCCCGACGTCGGGCAGCTGCTCGAGTAGTTCCAGGCCGACCGTGCCCTGGCCGGCAACGATGTCGGGGTGGTCGAACGGGTGAATGAACACTGCTCCGGTGTCCTGGGCGAAGGCTCGCGCCGCGGCCAACGACTCTTCGACGACGTCGCCGACGAGGTGCACCTGCGCGCAGTAGCCGCGGGTCGCGGCAACCTTGGGCAGCGCCGCGGTCACCGGCATGTAGACCGTTGCGGTGGTGCCCAGCAGCGCGGCTGCCAACGCCACACCCTGGCCATGGTTGCCCGCGCTGGCGGCCACCACCCCCCGGGCCCGCTCGGCCGAGGACAGGGCATGGATCCGGACGTAGGCGCCCCGGATCTTGAACGATCCGGTGCGCTGCAGGTTCTCGCATTTGAGATGAACCGGTACCGCGCAGCGCTGCTCGAGCACCGCGCAGTGCTGCACCGGTGTGAGCCGGACGACGTCGTGCAGCGTCTCTCGAGCGACTCTGATCTTCTCTACCCCGACCAGCTCCATAGTCGAAGATCCTGCCAGCCGGCGCGCGCCGGCGGGACAGCTGCGCGGGCGGAGCAACGCCGGGTAAGGTCGAGAGCAAATCATGGGAGGTGGGATGGGCCGCCGCTGGATGCCGGTCGTGGTTACGGTTGGGGTGGCCGTTCTGCTTGCGGGCGCCGCAGTCTTCACCGCCGACCGGGCGGGCTGCGCCGAGCCGGGTAGTTATGTGCCGGTGCCGGGTGGCGTGCAACTCGTCGGCGGATGCCTCAACAGCGCCGACCTGCCGGTGGCACCGCCGCCGTTGAAGCAGACCCCGCCTCCACCGAAGAGCGTCCCGGGCGATTAGCGGGCTTAGGCGGCACGGCCGTCAATCTCGAGTCAACTGTGCGGGTTGAGTCGACTCCGCGGGTGTGCCGTTGCCAGGCCCCGTGAACTCGACACCAGCGACCTTCCGAGGCGAAAAAACGTC
>JBOHFC010000449.1:0-3187 GCA_050701375.1 Pseudonocardiaceae bacterium | reverse complement strand
GCCCCGATCAGCGCGTCCAGCACCCCGTCGAGGTCCCCGTCGAGCACCGCATCGAGGTTGTAGGCCTTGTAGTTGACGCGATGGTCGGCGATCCGGTTCTCCGCGAAGTTGTAGGTGCGCACCCGCTCGGAGCGGTCCACGGTACGAACCTGCGAGCGGCGCTGCGCGGAGGCCTCCTGTTGGGCTTTCTCCTCGGCGAGCGCCTGCAGCCGGGCCCGCAGCACGGCGGTGGCCCGGATCCGGTTCTGGATCTGCGACTTCTCGTTCTGGCAGGACACCACGACCCCGGTCGGAAGGTGGGTGATGCGCACCGCGGAGTCGGTGGTGTTTACGCTCTGCCCCCCGGGACCGGAGGAGCGGTAGACGTCGATGCGCAGGTCCTTGTCCTCAAGCTCGATCGCGACGTCGTCCGGTTCGGGGTAGACCAACACTCCCGCCGCCGAGGTATGGATCCGCCCCGATGACTCGGTAACCGGGACACGTTGCACCCGATGCACCCCACCCTCGAACTTCAACCGCTCCCATACGCCGGACTGCGCGGATTTGACGGCTACCGTGACGTCCTTGTAGCCGCCCAGGTCGGACTCCGTGGCGTCGAGGACCTCAGCCCGCCAGCCGTGCCGCTCGGCGTAGCGCAGATACATCCGCAGCAGATCCCCGGCGAACAACGCGGACTCCGCGCCGCCCTCCCCTGACTTGATCTCCATCACCACGTCGGAGTCGTCGTGCGGGTCGCGGGGCAGCAACAGGTCGGCTAGCTCGGTTTCCAGCCGCGGGACCCGGTCGGCGAGGACGTCAGCCTCGGCGGCGAACGCCGGATCCTCAGCGGCGAGCTCCCGGGCGGCCCCGACGTCGTCGCGGACCTGATCCAGCTCACGAACCGCCCGCACAATGCGGGATAACTCACCGTATCGCCGCCCCACCTTACGAGCCGTGTCGGGATCATCATGCAACCCTGGATCAGCGAGCTGATGCTCCAGCTCGGCGTGCGCAGCCAGCAGCGCCTTAACTGCCGCGGTGTCCACGCCGTGTCACCAATCCCTACCCGTGTCGATCCCCACTCGATACAGCGACCTTACTCTTTCGGACTCTTTCGGACTCTTTCGGACTCTTTCGGACTCTTTCGACGCGTCACTTCTGCCGTTTGCCGTAGCGCTTCTCGAAGCGCGCTACCCGGCCACCGGTATCCAGAATCTTCTGCTTGCCGGTGTAGAACGGGTGGCAGCTGGAGCACAGCTCGACGTGGATTTGACCGTCGCGCTTGGTGCTGCGAGTAACGAAGGAGTTGCCACAACCGCAGGTGACCTGCGTCTCGACATACTCCGGGTGGATACCCTGCTTCATGGAAGTCCTCTCTTCATGGCCGCCGGGTCCCCTGTTTTCCGGACGCGGGGTGAACCGGAGCCGGACTGTGCACTGGCTCTGGAGAGCACTGAGCCGTGACAGTCTAAACCGTCAGTGCTGCCGCGATGTTCCCGCCTGCTGATCTCTCTGTCACAACAGCTCGGGCTGGATATCAGCGTACTGCCTGCGCAGGATATCCAGCGCAGGATGCTCGTTCGGCCACTGGATACCGTCGACCGCGCTGACGGAGCGGACACCGACTGCGGCGTTGGTGGCGAACACCGCGTCTACGCCCGCCAGATCGCTGAGAGTGACTGGCTCGGTGGCGATATGGACCTGCCGGGCCTGGTTGATCAGACTCATCGTCACGCCGTGAAGGCAGTCCGCCTCGGGCCAGACGATCCGATCGCCATCCACGACACCGACGTTCGACGTGGCCGCTTCGGCGATGGCGGCCCGGGCGTCGGTGAACAGCGCGTCATCGAAGCCATTGCGCTGTGCGACACGCCGCCACCGAAGCGAGCCGAACAGTCCCACATGTTTGACCTCAGGCAGCTCTCGACGGTACTGGGCTGACTGCAGCCGCAATGCGGGCAGCGGTGCCATCGCGGCCGGTCTGGTGGTGACCAGCAACTGCGGCTCGGCGTCGGCTCCGGGATGTCCGAGCCCGAGGTCGGGATCGAACACGGTCACCCGGACCACGACCGATCCGGCCGCGCCGGCCAGCGTGCACCGGACGAGGTGCCGGACCCGGTCGGGGTCCAGGTCGGCATCGAAGACGTGGCGGCAGTCCCGCATCAAGCGTTCCAGGTGCAGAGTCAAACCCCGTACCCGCTGGTCGTCGACCCGCATCGCGGTGTAATGACCGTAGTTGACCAGGGCCAACGCCATGACCTGGCCGAGGTCGGCGCAACCGCCGGTGCCCTCGGCCACCTGCCTGCTCAGTCGGCCTGCCTGCTCAGCAGGCCTGCCTGCTCAGCCAGCACCGTTGCCGGCTGTCGACTTCGACACCTGCATCAGGAACTCGATGTTGGTCCGGGTCTTGCGGAGTTGGTCCAGCACCAGTTCGATGGCCTGCTGAGACTCCAACCCGGACAACACCCGCCGCAACTTGTGATGGATGGCGAGCTCGTCGGGAGACAGCAACAACTCCTCCTTGCGGGTGCTGGAGGGGTTGACGTCGACGGCCGGGAAGATTCGCTTGTCGGCGATCTTGCGGTCGAGTTTGAGCTCGGCGTTGCCGGTTCCCTTGAACTCCTCGAAGATCACGGTGTCCATCGTCGACCCGGTCTCGACCAGCGCGGTCGCGAAGATGGTCAGCGAGCCGCCATCCTCGATGTTGCGGGCCGCGCCCAGGAATCGCTTCGGCGGGTACAACGCCGTGGAGTCCACACCACCGGACAGGATCCGACCGGATGCCGGTGCCGCCAGGTTGTAGGCCCGGCCTAGCCGAGTGATGGAATCCAGCAGCACGACCACGTCGTGACCCATCTCCACCAGCCGCTTGGCCCGCTCAATGGCAAGCTCCGAGATCGTGGTGTGGTCCGACGGCGGGCGATCGACAGTCGAGGCGATGACCTCACCCTTCACCGAACGCTGCATGTCGGTGACCTCTTCGGGCCACTCGTCGACGAGCACGACCATGAGGTGACATTCCGGGTTGTTGGTGGTGATCGCGTTGGCGATCGCCTGCAGGATCATCGTCTTGCCCGCCTTGGGCGGCGAGACGATCAACGCCCGCTGACCTTTCCCGATCGGCGCGACCAGGTCGATCACCCGGGTGGTCAACACGTTCTGCTCGGTTTCCAGCAGCAACCGCTCGTTGGGGTACAACGGGGTCAGC
>JBOHFC010000448.1:0-9298 GCA_050701375.1 Pseudonocardiaceae bacterium | reverse complement strand
GAGCGAGACCTGTCGGTGCAGCTGTCGGGCTGGATGCTGCTCGAGGCCGCCGCCATGCTCTCCAGCCGACCGGAGTTGGGCTGACTGGCCGTGATCTCAGCGCGTTGAACTGCTGATCGGCCTCCTGACTCCATCACGCGTGGCTGGGGCTTCGCTGGTAGCGGAGCAGGACCACGTTCCCGATCTGCCGGGTTTCCGCGAGTGACAATGGGTGCTCGGGGTCCTGGGGGAACCGACCCGGATGTACGAATCGGGGGGCACTGACATCGCCGACGAAGAACGGCGCGATCACGAGGTGGATCTCGTCCACGAGTCCGGCGGTGAGGAACTGGGTATGGATAGTGCCACCGCCTTCCACGATCAGTCGCCCAATCCCGCGCTCGCCGAGGTCCTCCAGCACGACTCCCAGATCGATCGGCTGCCCGGCGGCAACAACGGCTGCGACGTCGCCGAGCGCCTCGCGAAGAGCCGGCACTTCAGGATCGCCTGTGTAGACGATCTTCTCGATGTCGCCGAGGGAGAAGAACCGCGCTGTGGCGGCCAACCCGCCGCCGCCGCTGGTGACCGTAACCTTGATGGGATGCGGCGTCAGGCCGCGCCGAACCCGCTCCTTCTGACGTTCCACCGATCGGATCAGCAGGCGGGGATCGTCTCGACGGATCGTGTTCGCCCCGACCAGGATCGCATCGACGCTCGCGCGTACCTCATCGACCCGGTCGAAGTCCTCCTGGTTGGACAGCATCAACCGGGCATCGTTGCGATCGTCGATGTAGCCGTCGATAGACGTCGCGACCGACGCAACGACATACGGGCGACGGCGGCTCGGCACCCAACGCTCAGCGGGTGATCGTGATGGCCTGCACCGGGCAAGCCAGCGCACCTTGCTCGGCTTGGGATTCCAGATCGGGCAGGACGTCCGGGTTGTTGATCAGGCAGTAGCCGCCCTCATCCAAGTCGTAGACCTCGGGTGCGACGGCGTTGCACTGGCCGTGACCCTCGCAGATGTTGGGATTGATCTCGACGCGCACGGCGTCCTCCTCGGCTGGCGTTTCGACGGTGGGACCCGACCCATTTTGGCCTTCCCAGCCAGGGCCACCCACCCGGGGATGAGCCGACGACGGGGTCGCCGGGCTCCCGGCGCGTACTAGGCAATCCGGGTACTCTTGGGGCACCTCGGATCACCGACGGTGACGGAGCCCGGGCGTCGGGTCGAATGCCGGAGGCCGCCCGGGTCGCATCGATGCCGCTCCGATGCCGCTGACCTCGCAATACGGTCGACCAACGAGCGATACACGACCGTGACACGGACGCGAATGGTCGCCTCGCGCCATCGCGATTTCAGGGTGAGGGGGGTTTAAGTGCGTAGGGGAAGTCCGGTAGACAGTGCACTGCGGCGTCACGGCGTTCGCGCCAGGTCGTTATGCATGTCGGTGCGCCCTCGGTCAGGTCGGGGGGGCGACGAGGAGGTAGGTAAGTGGATCGTCGGGTGCGACGTGCGGTGTTGGAGCGGCTCGCGGCCGTTGAGGAAATCGCTGCGCGGGCTGGCGCGACGCTGTCGGCACCGTTGGCACGCAAGCACATCCAGACCATCACCGACGGGTGGCGGGAGTTGCTCGTCCAACACCAACCGGACTCCACTGGCCGCTGCCCCGTCTGCTCAGGTTGGCTGCGCCGGCGTCGTTGGCCCTGCGAAGTGTGGTCCACCGCGCACCTTCACCTCATCGGCGACGGCACGGAACCGGTCGAACGGGCCGTCAGGAATTCCAATCCGTTCTGCCGACCGCGCCAGGTGCTGGTGGTCCCGCGCCAGCTCGACGCGGCGATCGCTGAGCAGACCAGCGCGCGCAAGGCCTCCGTGCACGGCCCGGCCGGCAAGGCGTCCATCCATCAAGTGTGATCCACGCCCGGCACTGAAGTTCCACGACCGAGCCACCGTCAGGGCAGCCGCATAACCTGGCAATCGTGCCTGAGCAGATCGCCGCGAAGCGGACCGGCTGGATCCGCCGGCTCACGACAGCCTGCTGGCGCCACCCGAAGGTCGCGGTAGCCGCTCTGCTGGCCTCCAGTATCGGGGTCGGCATGGAAGCCATCATCCCGCTGCTGACCCGGCTCGCGGTCGACGACGCGGTTGCGCGTACCACCGCGCGGTTGGGCTGGCTGGTCGCCGCGCTGGTCGCGGCGGCGCTCCTGCAGTGTGCAACCGCCTTCGTGCGCCGCTACCTGGGTGGTCGGCTGTCGCTGGACGTGCAGCATGACCTGCGCAACGCCGTGTTCCGCGCGGTGCAAAAGCTCGACGGTGCCAAGCAGGACAGCCTGCGCACCGGCCAGGTCGTCTCGCGGGCCATCTCCGATCTGCAACTGGTGCAGGGCCTGCTGTCGGTGGTGCCGCTGACGGCGGGCGTGCTGGTGCTGCTCGCCGTCGCGCTGGGCGCGATGCTGTGGCTGTCCCCGTTGCTCACGTTGATCGCGCTGGTCGTGGTGCCGGCTGCCGGGCTGGTCACCAGCCGGACGTGGCGCACGCTTTTTCCGGCGACCTGGTCGGCGCAGCAGCGCGCGGCCGACATCGCCGAACTTGTCGAGGAGACCGTCACCGGGGTACGGGTGGTGAAGGGATTCGGTCAGGAGGCCCGCGCCGTGTCCCGGCTCGAGAATCGGGCCCGGCAGCTGTTCGCCGAACGGATGCGCTCCGCCCGGCTCAACGCGACGTTCGCCCCGACACTGGCTGCGTTGCCCTCGCTGGGTCAGGTCGGGGTGTTCGCGCTGGGTGGCCTGCTGGCGCTGCGGGGGAGCATCAGCTTGGGGACCTTCGTGGCATTCGCCGCGTACCTGGCGCTGCTCGTCGGCCCGGCTCGGTTGATCGCCAGCCTGGTGATCCTCGCGCAACTGGTCCGGGCCGGTGTGGAGCGGGTCTATGAGCTGATCGACTCTCAACCCGACGTGGTCGACGCACCAGACGCGATCGACGTCCCGGACGGCCCGCTGGCGGTGCAACTCGACGGGGTGCACTTCGGCTACGCCCGCAGCGAACCGGTACTTGACGGGATGTCCCTGCGCATCGAACCGGGCGAGACGGTGGCCCTGGTGGGGACGCCCGGCTCGGGGAAGTCCACCGTCTCGCTGCTGCTGGCCCGGTTCTACGAGGTGCAACAGGGCGCCATCCGGGTCGGACCGCTCAGCGGTCTCGTCGAGGTCCCGCGGCTGCGGTTGGCGTCGCTGCGCCGGGCGGTGGGGATGGTGTTCGAGGAGGCGTTCCTGTTCTCCGACACGGTGCGGGCCAACATCGCTTACGGGTGCCCGGACGCCACCGACGAGCAGGTGTACCGGGCGGCGCGGGACGCGGCGGCGCACGAGTTCATCTCCGCGTTGCCGCGGGGCTACGACACCACGGTCGGCGAGCGGGGAATGACCCTCTCAGGCGGGCAACGCCAGCGGATCGCGTTGGCCAGAGCGCTGCTGTCCGATCCACGGATACTCGTGCTCGACGACGCCACCTCTGCGGGTGACGCCACCACCGAGGCGGCCATTCACGCCACCCTGCGTCGGGTCACCGCCCAGCGCACCACCTTGCTCATCGCGCACCGCCGGTCCTCGCTGGGGCTGGCCGACCGGATCGCGGTGCTCGACGGCGGGCGGGTGCTCGACATCGGGACCCAGTCCGAGCTGACCGCTCGGTGCGCGTTGTTCCGCGCTCTGCTCGCAGGCCCTGCTGAGGTGATCGAGGACGCCGCCACCGTCATGTCGAGCGTGCCGGGTCCGGGTCCGGGTCCGCGTCGCATCACCCCTGAGCTGTGGCCCGCCGACGCACCGGCCGAGGCCGCAGACGACCCCAGCGATGGTCGACGGGCGGCGCAGAGCGCGTCGGGCGCCAGGCGGGGCGGCTTCGGCGCGGGCCTGGTCGGCAGCATCGGGGCGACTCCGGAACTGCTCGCGGCGGTGGCCGCTCTGCCCCCCGCAACTGCTACCCCTGATGTCGGAAAGGCCGACCCGGCAGCACCTGACCCGAACTTTCGGCTGCGGCGGTTACTGCGACCAGTGGCGGGATGGCTCAGCTTCACCGCAGTCCTGGTGGGCCTCGACGCGCTGGCGACTGTGGCGTTCCCGGCGCTGGGTGGTCTCGCCGTCGACGCCATCACCAGCCACGCGCCACGGCTACTGGTCATCGCGGTGGCGGTCGGGTTCGGGGTGGTCGCCGCCGATTGGCTGGTCATCGCCTCCCAGACAGTGGTCGCCGCCCGCGCCGGGGAAACGCTGTTGTACCTGGTACGGGTGCGCAGCTTCGCGCACCTGCAGCGTCTCGGGATGGACTATTTCGAACGCGAGATGGCCGGCCGGATCATGACCCGGATGACCACCGACGTGGATGCGCTGTCCACGTTCCTGCAGACCGGGCTGTCCACCGCGCTGATCAGCGTGCTCACCGTCGCGGGGGTGGCCATTGCGCTGCTGGTCACCGACGCGGGCCTCGCTGTGGTTGCGATGCTCGGCCTACCGGTGCTCCTACTAGCCACGGTGGTGTTCCGGCGGCTGTCCTCAGCGGCCTACGACGAGGCCCGGGAGCGGGTCAGCGAGGTCAACGCCGACCTGCAGGAGAACGTCTCCGGTGCGCGGGTGGCCCAAGCATTCACCCGGGAGCGCCGCTCGGCCCGGGACTTCGCCGCGCGCAGCGATGCCTACCGGCGCGCCCGGCTGCGCGCCCAGCGCTATATCGCCACCTATTTCCCGTTCGTGGCCCTGCTATCCGACCTCGCAACCGCTGCGGTACTGGGTGTTGGGGCGTCCCGCGTCGCCGCGGGCACCGTCAGCGCCGGGGTGCTCACCGCGTTCCTGCTCTATCTGGGTCTGTTCTTCGCGCCCGTGCAGCAGCTTTCCCAGGTTTTCGACGGCTACCAGCAGGCTGCGGTCGGGCTGCGGCGCATCCGGGAGCTGCTGGACACGCGGACCTCGGTGCCGCCGCCCGGTACCGACGCCGTGCCGGTGCCGTCCCGGCTGCGCGGTGAGGTGGAGCTGCGCGATGTCACCTTCAGTTACCCCGGCGCCGCACAGCCCGCGCTGGACAGGGTGTCGCTGCGGATCGCGCCCGGCGAGACCGTCGCCCTGGTGGGGGCAACCGGAGCCGGCAAGTCCACCGTGGTCAAGCTGCTGGCCCGGTTCTACGACCCGACGGCCGGAGCCGTGCTGATCGACGGGATGGACGTGCGCCGTTTCGACCCGGCGGCGTTTCATCACCGGCTGGGGGTGGTGCCGCAGGAGGCGCACTTGTTCCGCGGCGACGTCGCGGGCAACATCAGCTACGGCGTCCCGCCGGCATCCTCGGCCGATGTCGAGGCGGCGACCCGCAGGGTCGGCGCGCCGGCGGCCGTTGCCGCGTTGCCGCACGGGTTTCGCCAGCCAGTCAACGAGCGTGGTCAGGGTCTGTCAGCCGGGCAGCGGCAACTGATCGCGCTGGCTCGCGCCGAGTTGGTCGAGCCTGACCTGCTGCTGCTCGACGAGGCCACCGCGGCTTTGGACCCGGCCACCGAGTCGCTGGTGCTGGCCGCCGCGGACCGACTCGTAGCGCGCCGCACCACCGTCGTCATCGCGCACCGGCTGGCCACCGCGGCCAAGGCCGATCGGATCGTCGTACTCGACAGCGGGCGGATCGTGGAGCAGGGCCGCCACCACGAGCTACTCGCCGCCAACGGGCACTACGCCCGACTCTGGGCCGCAGGCTCACCGGACGGCACCGTCGCCGCGTAGTTGGCCCTCAAGGCCTACCAACCCCCGGCTGGACAGTCCTCAAACCGCTACCAACCCGCCCGCGGCGCACGCGGTCAAGAGCTCAGGGCGCGGCGTCCCATGATCACCGAAACTGAGGCGTCGCCGTGCGATCTTGCACGCCCACCACTCACTTTCGACGATCACGCACCCGGCTGGCTGGCGCGGACGAGCTATGACGGCTCACGACTGACTGGCGACCCCGTCAGGCGGCGCGCCGGGGGGTCGCCGGACACCGCACGCGCCGCGGTGAGGGCTAGCCTGGAAGCCGCGCCAGTGCCTCTGCACGGACGCGTGAAGAACGGACAGAACGGATAGAGGCGACTTTCGGCAGTGTCTCGCAGCGACCCCCCTGTGCAGTTCGGCCCGAACGAGTGGCTAGTCGAGGAGATGTACGAACAGTTCCTCGCCGACCCCTCGGCGGTGGACCCGTCGTGGCACGATTTCTTCACCGACTACCGGCCCGCATCGCAGGGCGACATCAACGGCAAGGCTCCCCACCCGAGCACGCCGGCACCGGCCAAGCAATCACCTCCCACGCAGCATCCACCGGCCAACGGTGCCACCGTCAAAACACAGATCACCGTGCCAGCGCAGGCGCAGCACGATCCCCAACACGACACCACCACCCCCCTGCGCGGCGCGGCGGCCCGCGTGGTGGCGAACATGGAGACCTCGCTGGAGCTGCCGACGGCCACCAGCGTGCGTGCGGTGCCAGCGAAACTACTTGTCGACAACCGCATCGTGATCAACAACCATCTCCAGCGGACCCGTGGCGGCAAGATCAGCTTCACCCACATCATCGGGTACGCGGTGGTGCGGGCGCTGGCCGATCACCCGCAGATGAACCGGCACTACACCACCGATGACCAGGGCAGACCAGCGGTCGTGGCGCCCGAACACGTCAACCTGGGCCTCGCGATCGATCTCAAGACCGCCAAGGGACGCAGCCTCGTCGTCACCTCGATCAAGGGCTGCGAGGCGATGACCTTCGCCCAGTTCTGGCAGGCCTACGAAGACGTCATCCGCAAGGCCCGCGAAGGCAGACTCAGCACCGAGGACCTCGCCGCCACCACGATCACGCTGACCAACCCCGGCACCATCGGCACCAACCACTCGGTGCCCCGGCTGATGTCCGGCCAGGGCGCCATCGTCGGCGTCGGCGCGATGGAATACCCGGCGGCCTTTCAGGGCGCCAGCGAGGAGGCGCTCGCCGAGATGGCGATCAGCAAGATCATCACACTGACCTCCACCTACGACCACCGCATCATCCAGGGCGCCGAGTCCGGCGAGTTCCTGCGCCGGATACACGGGCTTCTACTGGGCGACGACGACTTCTACGACAACGTGTTCGCCTCGCTGCGGGTGCCCTACGAGCCGGTGCGCTGGGTTCAGGACATCCCCGAGGGGGAGGTCGCCAAGACCGCCCGGGTACTCGAGCTGATCGACGCCTACCGCACCCGCGGCCACCTGATGGCCGACACCGACCCGCTGAACTACCGGCAGCGCAGACACCCCGATCTCGACGTTCTCCGCCACGGCCTCACCCTGTGGGACCTGGACCGCACCTTCGCCGTCGGTGGGTTCGCCGGGCACTCGCACATGAAGCTGCGCGACGTCCTGGGAGTGCTGCGCAACGCCTACTGCCGCAACGTCGGCGTGGAGTACATGCACATCCTGGCGCCCGATGAGCGGCAGTGGCTGCAGGAGCGCGTCGAACGGGTGCACGAGAAACCCAGCCGCGCGCAGCAGAAGTACATCCTATCCAAGCTCAACGCAGCGGAGTCCTTCGAGACCTTCCTGCAGACCAAGTACGTCGGCCAGAAGCGCTTCTCGCTGGAAGGCGCGGAAACCGTCATCCCGCTCCTGGACGCGGTGCTGGACACCGCCGCCGCGTACGACCTGGACGAGGTGGTGCTCGGCATGCCGCACCGTGGGCGGCTCAACGTGCTGGCCAACGTTGTGGGCAAGCCGTACTCGCAGATCTTCCGCGAGTTCGAGGGCAACGTCGACCCCGGCCAGGCACACGGCTCCGGTGACGTCAAGTACCACCTGGGCGCCGAGGGCAAGTACTACCGGATGTTCGGCGACGGCGAGACGAAGGTGTGCCTGACCTCCAACCCGTCGCATCTGGAGGCCGTGGATCCGGTGCTCGAAGGTATCGCGCGGGCCAAGCAGGACATGCTGGACAAGGGGCCGGCCGGCTTCACCGTGCTGCCCGTGGCACTGCACGGGGACGCCGCGTTCGCCGGGCAGGGCGTGGTGGCCGAGACGCTCAACCTCTCGCAGTTGCGCGGATACCGCACCGGCGGCACCGTGCACGTGATCGTGAACAATCAGGTGGGATTCACCACTGCACCGCAGTACGCGCGGTCCAGCGAGTACTCGACCGACGTCGCGAAGATGATCGGCGCCCCCGTGTTCCACGTCAATGGCGACGACCCGGAGGCTTGCGTCTGGGTCGCCAACCTGGCCGTGGAATACCGGCAGGCTTTCCAAAAAGATGTCGTGATCGACATGGTCTGCTACCGTCGCCGCGGTCACAATGAGGGCGACGACCCGTCGATGACCCAACCGAAGATGTACGACATCATCGACACCAAGCGGTCGGTCCGAAAGGGTTACACCGAGGCGCTCATCGGCCGCGGGGACATGTCCGTCGAGGAAGCCGAGCGCGTCCTGAAGGACTACGCACAGCAGCTCGAGCATGTCTTCAATGAGGTTCGAGAGCTGGAAAAGCGGGCTGCGGCGCCGAGCGAATCAGTGGAGACCGAGCAGCCCGTGCCTTCCGGGCTGTCCACCGGAGTAGACCGCAGCGTCATCGAGCGGATCGCCGACGCTCACGTCAACCTCCCGGCGGGCTTCACCCCGCATCCCAGGGTCAAACCCGTGCTGGAAAAGCGCGCGAAAATGGCCCGCGAGGGAGGTATCGACTGGGCCTTCGCCGAGTTGCTGGCGCTGGGCTCGGTCTGCCTGGACGGCCGTCTGGTGCGACTGTCCGGACAGGACACCAGGCGTGGCACGTTCGTGCAACGGCACTCGGTACTGATCGACCGCAAGACCGGGGCCGAGTACACACCGTTGAATAACATCTCTGCCAACCAGGCGAAGTTCATGGCCTACGATTCGGCGTTGTCGGAATTCGCCGCGTTGGGCTTCGAAGACGGCTACTCGGTGGCGAACCCGGACGCTTTGGTGCTCTGGGAGGCGCAGTTCGGTGACTTCGCCGATGGGGCGCAGCCGGTGATCGACGAGTTCATCTCCTCCGGAGAGGCCAAGTGGGGTCAGCGTTCCGATGTGGTGCTCCTGCTGCCGCACGGTCACGAGGGGCAGGGTCCGGACCACACGTCCGGACGCATCGAGCGGTTCCTGCAGTTGTGCGCTGAGGGCTCCATGACCGTGGCGCAGCCGTCCACGCCGGCGAACTATTTCCACCTGCTGCGCCGGCATGCCCTCGACGGCGTGCACCGGCCATTGGTCGTGTTCACACCGAAGTCGATGCTGCGTCTGAAGGCGGCGGTGAGCCCGGTACACGACTTCACCT
>JBOHFC010000447.1:0-3083 GCA_050701375.1 Pseudonocardiaceae bacterium | reverse complement strand
ACGCTCACCGATGCCGGGCTGCGCCAAGTGATCGCCTTCGTATCCCGGATGAGCGCCGAGGACCTGGCCGAGCTGGAGGGAGTCAGCGCCAGCCGGTCACACCAACTCGTCGCCGGAGCACTGGTGGTCCAAGCCACGATGCGTGCTCTGGGCGTCGATGAAATGACTCTTTGCCCGTGGGCGTTGCGCGAGGGCGTGATTCTGCGGAGGTTGGACTGGTTGGATTGGTTGGACGGAATCGACCGGACGGCGCAGCCTGGGCGCCGCCCACCTAGACGTACTAGACGCACAGTGGCCAGAGGTGCACGGTGAGAAATCATGAGGCGCAGTAGCGAGCCGCAGGAGCGGGCGCAGTTCACTGTGGCTGAGCTGCTGGCCCGGTACGGCGATCCGGCCCCTGCCCCGACCGGCGGGCGGCGACGCCGCCGGGCCGCCGACGATGGCGACGACGGCGATGGCGGCGGCGACCGCGTAGCGGATACTGCGGTCGGGCGCGGTGCTGCGCAGCCGGTCGTGCAGCGGAACTGGGCCAGCGGCGCAGACTCGACCCAGCCACATCTCACCGGTCCCATCCGCCAGCAGTGGGCCCCAGCGGTGGGGCCGCCGTCGCCGGCCACGGGACGAGGGTCGGTGCCCCCTCCGGCGCTGCCCAGGCGAGCGCCGCTGCCCCGCACCGCCGCTGTTGAACAGCCCAGGACAACTGAACGACCCAGGACATCGCCCTCTGACGGCCCGGTCACTGAGCAGCTGCCGCGGCTTGATCCGGCGTCGGTGAACCCCACTGCCTGGTCGAGCCGCAGTCCGGCCAGCGCGTATCCAGGTACTCGGGCCGATCCAGCTGGTAGCGAACCGCCCGCTGGGCTGCGCACCGCCAACCGTGCCATCGCGGACCCGACCGGGGACGCCATCGCCACGGAGGAGGGCCAGGCGCAACAGGCCGGCTCGCCGCTGTGGGAGTGGGCGGTCATGGTGAGCCAGGTAGGGATCGGCGTTGTCGGGGGCGCTGCGCTGTGGCTGATCTGCGAGTGGCTCTGGCAGCGGATCCCGGTGGTGGCGCTGGTCGTCGCCCTGGCCATGATCACCGGCCTGGTCTGGGTGGTGCGCCGGGTGCGCCGGGCGGAGGATCTGCAGACGACCGTCGTCGCGGTGCTCGTCGGCCTGTTCGTCACAGTGTCCCCGGCGGCGCTGTTGCTCGTCGGCCGATAGCCGATGGCGCCGGCCGACTCGATCCGGGTGGCCCTGTCCACCGCCTCGACCTGGCCCGAACCGATCTCCGTGGCCTTCCGGCTAGCCGCCGAACTCGGTTATGACGGCGTCGAGGTGATGGTCTGGGGTGACCCGGTCAGCCAGGACATCGCCGCCGTCGCGGCGCTGGTGGATCGCTACCGGATGCCCGTGCTCGCCCTGCACGCCCCCTGCTTGCTGATCTCCCAGCGGGTGTGGGCGGCGGATCCGGCGGTACGGCTGGAACGCGCCGTGCAGGCGGCCACCGAACTCGGTGCCGGCATCGTGGTGGTGCACCCCCCGTTTCGCTGGCAACGAGATTACGCCACGGATTTAGCTGAGCAGATCACCGCGCTGGAGGCCTCTTCCGGGCTGGCTATCGCAGTGGAGAACATGTTCCCGATGCGCCGTGGTCGCCTTGAGGTATCCAGCTATGTGCCCTCACCCGACCCCACCGACGTCGGGTACCCGCATTACACGCTGGATTTGTCGCATACCGCAGCGGCCGGCGTCGACGCGCTGGGGCTGGCGGCGCGGATGGGCCGCCAGCTGACCCACGTGCATCTGGCAGACGGCAGCGGCGCACCGCGCGACGAGCACCTGGTGCCCGGTCGGGGCAGCCAACCTTGCGCCGAAATGTGCCTGGAGTTGGGGGACCGCGGGTTCACCGGCACCGTCGTGCTCGAAGTGAGTACCCGCCGGGCCCGTACCCATCGGGAGCGCCGTGGGTTGCTGACCGAGGCGCTGCTCTTCGCGCGCCTGCACCTTTGAGTGGCCCGGCCACGAGTCAATAGGCTGAATGGGCGTATCGTGCGTGCTGCTTTCCAGCGCAGTGGGCAGTACTGGTGAATCACTAAGGAGTGTGAAGGCCTGCCATGAACATGCTCATCATCGTCGAGATCGTCGCCGCGATCATCGTGCTTGCTGCCGCGGTGCGGTTCGCAGTGCGGGACACCCGCCGGCGTAGCGGTGCCAGCCTGCAGCAGCCGGCTGGGCCTCAGGACACCGGCGAGGTGGCGGAGCGCGAGGCCGAACCACATCGCAGCGAGGTCACAGATCAGCGAGCGGGCGAAGAGGCCACCGCGGTGAGTGTCTCGTCCACCACCAGCCCGGAGCCGCCCGCAGACCAGCACTGAGCGCCCTGGAGGGCCCGACCCGGCGACTACGCCAGCTGAGCTGGCACTGGCACGCGCTAGCGTGCACGCTGTGCTGCGTCCGCTGATCCTGTCCGTTGCCGGCCACCCGGCAGTACGCAGGCTTGTCGCCACCGCACCGGTGAGCCGTTACCTGGTCAGCCGGTTCGTGGCGGGGGTGAGCACTCAGCAGGCGGTGGCCGCCACTACCGCCCTGGTGGCCGACGGCCTGGCGGTGACCCTGGACCATCTCGGGGAGGGCGTCGAAGACGAGGCCGATACGCAGTCCGCTGTGCAGGCCTATCTCGAACTGCTGGCTTGCTTGCAGCCGAGGGTCTGACCAACCGGGCAGAGCTCAGCGTGAAGCTGTCCGCTGTGGGTCAGCGCCTGGACGAGGCGCTGGCGCTGCGCAACGCCGCTCGGATCTGTGCCGCCGCCGAGCAGGCCGGGACCACCGTCTGCCTGGACGCTGAGGACCACACCCTCACCGACTCCACCCTGTGGGTGCACGCCGAGCTGCGCCGCAGCTGGCCCGCGACGGGCGCGGTACTGCAGGCATACCTGCGTCGCACGCTGGATGACTGCCGGGCGTTGGCGGTCCAGGGAGCCCGGGTGCGGTTGTGCAAGGGCGCCTACGCCGAACCGCCCGAGTTGGCGTTCCGGACCTCTGCAGAGGTCGCGCGTAGCTTTGCGCGCTGCGCCAATGTTCTGCTCGCCGGACCGGGC
>JBOHFC010000446.1:0-7026 GCA_050701375.1 Pseudonocardiaceae bacterium | reverse complement strand
CCCGCTCAACCGGTGAACAGGCCGGCGATCCACGTTCCGAGGTTCACCCCTGCGCCGGACACTGCCAGCCCGACGACGCCCAACGCGATGATCACACCTCCGACCCGTCGCATGACCCCGGCGTTGTCTCCCTTCCCGCCGCCCAGCCACAGCAGCAACACCGCTACCGCAAGGAGAAGCAGCGGCACGACGTTGTCCAACATCCAGGTACGCAGGTTGTGCGTGCCCAGCTCGGTGGCCTGGGTGACCACGGTCAACGCAGTCATCGCAACCCCCCTGGGGGTCTGATCATGGTTCAGCGCCGGGCGGGCGCCCGGCGGGTTGTGAGTAGACCATGCCAGGGCTGTCGCAGAGTACCCGGCTCGCCACGCCCGGTGGTCACTCGGATGGTGCAACGATCCGTCACAGCGCACCAAGCGGCGACACCAGGGCAGCACTCTCAGCGGTCGCCGCTGGCGGATTAGTGGCCTTCCCGCGCCGTGCGCCGCCGTCGGTGGGGGCCATGGGGCGTACCGATTACGTACTGTGAACCGCCCGGTCGGCGCAGTGTTACTACCGGTGGCAGTGCGGCTGCTGCCTTGGGTCGGCGTGGCCGACCGAGTAGTCTCGTGAGGTCGGCTGGACCAGCTTTTCGAGGTTGGTCCCGGTGCCGTGCATCGGGAGGGACTGGTTTACGTGAGTGAGACCTACACTGCGGTATACGAACGAGACGGCGACTCTTGGGTGGTCGAGATCGCCGAAGAGCCTCGCGTCCGTTGCTTGTGCCCAAGTGTGCCCGAGGCGCGCGAGAGCATCCGAGGTGCTCTTGGCCGGTGGCTCAACACCGATCCTGCGGTGCTTCGCGTCGTCGATGACTTCCGCTTGCCGGCGCAAATCCGAACCGTCCAGCAGTCGGTGAAGGAGACTCGGACGGACAACGACCGCGACCAGATGATGGCCAGCATGACCGATTCCAAATCGGCTATGAGCTGGGCCGAGGATCTGGGTCTGTCCATGCGGGATCCGGTGACCGTCGAGGCGCTCAGGAACCTAGGCGACAGGGAGGTCTCGATCGATACTTTCTGCCACACGATCACGATGGCGGAAGAGCTGTCGAGGTTGACTGCGGGCAGTGATCGCGTTTCCGTCGACCGCGTCGCCCACGAGGACTAGAGCGTCCGGGCACTCCGCTCGACGGCCGCGCCCGTTGACCGAGAAACCGCTCAGCCTGCGAGCTGACTGCCTGCGCTGCTTTGCGCTGTGCTGTGTCGTGCCCGCCTTCTCCGCGTCTGCAGACTTCGCGATCGACAAAGACGCCGGTCATGCTTGTCCCCATCTGCAACCGGACTTCCGCTGCGGCATTCACCCACGCCTACGGCAGGAGGGCTTTCCGGGTTGCACCGTGTACGACTGCTTCGGCGCGGGGCAGCAGGTCTCCCAGGTGACCTTCGGTGGGCAGGACTGGCGGCGGGATCCGCGGACCGGCGAGCAGATGTTCGAGGTGTTCCCGATCATGCGGCAGCTCCATGAGCTGCTGTGGTATCTGACCGAAGCTCTGAGGCTACAACCGGCCGGCCCGCTGCACAGTGAACTCAGCCTCGCGCTCGACGAGACCGAACGGCTCACTCACCACAGTTCGGACTCTCTCATTGAACTCGACGTGGCGGCGCTCCGACACAACATCAATGCCCTACTGCTACGCACGAGCGAACTCGTGCGAGCCGACGTTCGGCTCCAGAAGATGGACCGCAGAGGAGCCGACCTCATCGGGGCCGACCTCAAAGGCGCCGATCTGAGAGGCGCCAACTTGAGAGGGGCATACCTCATCGGGGCTGACCTCAGAGGTGCCAATCTGAGAAGGGCTGACCTCATCGGGGCCGACTTCAGAGATGCTGACCTCACCGGCGCCGATCTCACCGACAGTATCTTTCTCGTCCAATCACAGCTCGATGCGGCGAAAGGCGACATCAACACAAAGCTACCGCCTATGCTCACTCGCCCAACACATTGGCTCAGCAATGCGCGATCCCGCGCTGGTCGTCGGCGTCGGTGACGCGCCGGTAGGTTGCGGTGACCCGCGCGAGTTCCTCCGGGGATCGCAGGTTGCCGGTGCGCTCTGCGCGATCGAGCGTTGATCAGTCTCCCGCCGGGTACCGGTCTCCGGTCGCACCTGGACGACGCCTGCGCCGCTGCCGGTTTCGCCCCGCACATCGCCTTTGAAGCCAGCAGCCCCGTGGTGCTCGCACAGCTCGCTGCGCGAGGACTGGGCGTCGCGATCCTGCCCGCGTCCGTCGCCAGGGCGCGGGCAGACCTGCACCCGATCTCGATCATCCGGCCTGAATTACGCGGGCGTCTCGCCTTCGCCTGGCGGACCGAAGGCCCCATCAGTCCCGCCGCCCGGGTCTTGGTCGGACGAGCTCGGCGAATGCTCAACAGGTCATGAGGCATAAAGCGGAGATCGCGCGCCGCATCTGTCACCTCTACGGCGCGCACTTGAGAGGCGGCAGAAGGGACAGCGTGGGCGAAGTGCAGATGTTGGTGAGGTGGCCGTTGGTTTCCTGAAGCTGAAGGTTGATGGTGCTGAGGTCGTTCTCAGCACCTTGCAGAGCAAAGTTGATGGAGTTGACCTGCGCCGTCACCAAGGCGGTGCCTCGGCTATCCACGACCTGGGTCGACTCCAGCGTGCCGTCGATCGCCTGCGCGAGACCGTCGACGTTCAGTAGCACGTTGGAGGTGTCCACCAGCGACGTGGAGATACCAGTTACCGACTGGGAGGCGTCGCCCAGCGTTCCCGACGTGTTCTGCAGTGAACCTGATGTGTTGATCAGCGACTCAGAAGTGTCCTTCAACGAAGCGTCAATACCCTGCGCGGAACCCCGGATCGACTGCAACGAAGTAGCGGCATCGGCCACCTGACCAGGAATCGGTTTCAAGGCGGTGTCGATGTCGGTCAGCGCGGAGTTGATCGTCCCGATGTAATTGGGCAGCGGCTGGACATTAGCCGTGGCGCCCGTCACTGAACCAGAGGCCGTGTACAAGCCTTGATCGATCGATTCGAGTGCTCGGACAATGCCGATCAGGAAGCCGACGACGACGACCACGACGATGAGCCCGAGCGTAGTGAAGATCCATAGAAACCGGGCGAACGACGTCGCGATAACAGGATGTGGCTCGGCTCCCGACGATGCGGGGACGCGGTGCGCGCCGGCCCGCCACTGTCCGCCGGGTATCGTCGCTGCTGAAGGGGGTTTAAGTGATCGTCGGCGTGCCATGTGCCGTCTTATCATTCTTTCGTCCTCCTGGCATGGCGACGTCGGCAAATTGATCAGGTTCCGACGGACCTTAACACCGACACAACGAGACGTCAGTTCAGCATTGTTTGCCTGGTTGAGGAGGTTTGCCCCGCTTCGACCTCAATGTTTCTGGCGATGACAATGGTACGGTTAAGATGAAGTCGTATCGACTGTATCGACATTGAGGCTGGCTTGCGACGTTTAGAATCGTCACCGTTCTGTTACAAGCAGAGGCGACCTCCCACCACATGGTGGCCCGGGCCAGATGCGTCGCTCCGCTGGCCGGAATCACGATCTTGTAGCGGTCGGCCAGCGCCGGCCGCATCGCGCCCGCCCGAGCACGCGTACCCTCGAGCGAGAGGGAGCCGCGCTATGAGCCACCCGCTGCGCATCGCCGGATTGTCGGCGGATACCGATGTCGACGCCTTGATAGGTGGCGTCGCACACGGTGCCGGACCTGACCCGTTTCCGGTGATCGGCATGGATCACCTACGGTTTGCCGTCGGTAACGCACGTCAGGCCGCGCACTTCTATTCGACGGCGCTCGGCATGACCTGCGTGGCCTACCGAGGTCCGGAGCAGGGCTACCGGGACGCAGCGGAGTACGTGCTGGTCTCCGGCCGGGTGCGATTCGTGCTGACCGGTCCCGTGCGGTCGGGAACGCCACTGGCCCAGCGGGTGGCGGCGCACGGGGACGGGGTGAGCGACCTCGCCATCGCGGTGCCCGACGTGGACCGGGCCGTCGCGTTCGCCCGCCAGCAGGGCGCAACCGTCCTCGAGGAACCAGCCGACGCCACTGACGAGCACGGCACGGTACGCTTGGCCGCGCTGGCTACCTATGGCGACACCCGGCACACCCTGGTTGATCGGTCCGGCTACACCGGGCCATTCCTGCCAGGTTTTGTCGAGCACCCGCTGCTGGTGCCCGCCAGACGCCGGCTGTTCCAGACTGTGGATCACTGCGTGGGCAACGTCGAGCTCGGCCGCATGGACCATTGGGTGTCCTTCTACAACCGGGTCATGGGCTTTGTGAACATGAAAGAGTTCGTCGGCGACGACATCGCCACCCAGTACTCCGCCCTGATGTCGAAGGTGGTGACCAGTGGTAACCACCGGGTCAAGTTCCCGCTCAACGAGCCTGCGGTCGGCCGCAGGCGCTCGCAGATCGACGAGTACCTGGAGTTCTACGGCGGCCCCGGCGTTCAGCACATCGCGCTGGCGACCAGCGACATCGTCGGCGCCGTGACGGCGATGCGCGAACGGGGCGTGGAATTCCTGGACACGCCGGACTCCTACTACGACACCCTCGGCGAGTGGGTCGGCGATACGCGCGTCCCCATCCAGACATTGCGCGAGCTGCGCATCCTCGCCGACCGGGATGAAGACGGCTACCTGCTGCAGGTGTTCACCAAGCCGGTGCAGGACCGGCCGACTGTGTTATTTGAGCTCATCGAGCGGCATGGCTCTCTGGGCTTCGGCAAGGGCAACTTCAAGGCCCTGTTCGAAGCCATCGAGCGCGAGCAGGCCCGCCGCGGCAATCTGTAGCGCCATGGCCTTCTACCGGCGGGCGGGCATGATCCCGCTAAAGCGGCACACCCAGCACCGTCGCCCTGACGGCTCCCTCTACTACGAAGAGCTTATGGGCGAGGAGGGCTTATCCTCGGACTCCGCGCTGCTCTACCACGAGCAGATCCCTTCGGCGATCGTCGACGCGCGGCCGTGGGCCCTGCCCGACCACAGCACGGCACCCAACGAGCCGCTGCTCCCGCGGCACCTGCGGTTGCACGATTTGTTCCACAGCCAGGAGTGGAAACGTCACGATGTGGTGACCGCGCGGCGGCTGGTGCTCGGCAACGCCGACGTGCGGATCTGCTACGTCGTCGCGGGTGAGGCTTCGCCGCTGTACCGCAGCGCTGTGGGCGACGAGTGCATCTATGTCGAGTCCGGCTCGGCCACGGTGCAGACTGTCTTCGGTCCGCTTGAGGTCGCGACGGGCGATTACGTCGTGCTGCCGCGCAGCACCACCCACCGCTGGGTGCCGGGCCCGGATGAACCGCTTCGCGCGTATTGCATCGAGGCGAACAGCCACATCGCCCCGCCGCAGCGCTACCTGTCCCGCTTCGGGCAGTTTCAGGAGCACGCACCGTACTGCGAGCGGGACCTGCGGGGCCCCGGTGCGCCGGAGGTCATTGAGGGCACCGACGTGGAGGTCCTGATCAAGCATCGCGGTGCCGACGGCGGAACAGGGGGTCTCGCCGGCACCATCTACACCTACCCGCGGCACCCCTTCGACGTGGTCGGCTGGGACGGCTGCCTGTACCCCTACGCGTTCAACATCGCCGACTTCGAGCCGATCACCGGCCGGATACACCAGCCACCGCCGGCGCACCAGGTCTTTGCCGGCACTGGCTTCGTGATCTGCAATTTCGTGCCCCGCAACGTCGACTACCACCCGTTATCGGTACCGGTGCCCTACTACCACTCCAACGTCGACTCCGACGAGGTCATGTTCTACTGCGGCGGCGACTACGAGGCCCGCAAGGGCAGCGGCATCGGGCAGGGCTCGATCTCACTGCACCCCGGCGGCCACTCGCACGGCCCGCAGCCCGGTGCCGTGGAACGCAGCCTCGGGGTGGAGTACTTCGACGAGCTGGCGGTGATGGTGGACACCTTCCGGCCGCTGGAGCTGGGCGAGGGGGCGCTGGCGTGCGAGGACCCGGCATACCCGTGGAGCTGGTCGGGGCGGCGGGACCTGGGCTAGGGGGAACCAGTGCAGCATTGGACCGGGGTGGCGGCTGAGCATCCCTTCGGCCGGCACGCGCTGCCCTACGGGGTGTTCACCGACCCGGCGCGCGAGCAGCCGCGGGTCGGCGTGGCGGTGGGCGATGCCATCCTCGACCTCACCGCAGCCACCGCGGCCCTGCTACCCGAGCACCTCGGGCTGTTCGCCGGCGGCTCCCTCGACGCGTTGCTGGCGGCGGGGCGCCCGACCTGGACCGCGATCCGGGAGGCGCTGGCCCGGTGGCTGGCTGACGAGCGGTACGCCGGCATCCTGGCACCGCTGCTCGTACCGGCCGCTGGTGTGACGATGCGGCTGCCGTTCACCGTGGCCGACTACGTCGACTTCTACTCCTGCGAGCAGCACGCGAGCAACGTCGGGCGGATGTGGCGACCCGGCCAGCCCGCCCTGCCGGCCAACTGGCGGCACCTGCCGGCCGGCGACCCCGGCCGCGCCGGCACCGGGGTGATCTCCGGCACGCCAGTCACCCGGCCGAGCGGGCAGCGGCGCCTCCCGGACGGCACCGTCGTCTTCGGTCCCTGCACCGCGCTGGACTTCGAAGCCGAGATCGGTTTCGTCGTCGGCACCGGGTCACTACTGGGCCGCCCGGTCCCGCTGGCCGATGCCGCCGACCACGTGTTCGGCGTGTGCCTGGTCAACGACTGGTCCGCGCGGGACATCCAGGCCTGGGAGTACGTGCCGCTCGGGCCGTTGCTCGGCAAGTCCTTCGCGACGTCGATCTCCCCGTGGGTGCTCCCGCTGGACGCGCTGGATGCGGCCCGGGTCCGGGCACCGGCGCGGGATCCCCGCCCGCTGCCCCACCTCGATGACACCGGCACCGAGCCGTGGGGTCTGGATGTCACCCTGGAGGTGCGGCTCAACGGGGCGCTGGTCTCCCGCCCGCCGTTCGCCGGGATGTACTGGACCGCCGCGCAGCAGGTCGCGCACCTGACCAGCAACGGCGCCTGCCTGCGC
>JBOHFC010000445.1:0-20552 GCA_050701375.1 Pseudonocardiaceae bacterium | reverse complement strand
CTGCCGGCCCAGGCCGAGGAGACGCTGTTCGAGCGGGTGCACCAGATGTCCGTTGTTCGGGCTCGGCGCCAAGCCGTCCGATTTATCCGCGGCGGCCGGAACCATCGGAGTCCTCATCCTGCTGGTCGTCTACGCCGTAGCCACAGTCGGCGCGGCCCGGATACTGTTCTTCTCCGGCCGCCGGGAGGTCGCCCGGTGGGAGGTGGCCGTCCCGGCACTGGCCCTGCTGCTGATCGGCTACACCCTGTTCCGCAACACCTGGCCCTACCCCAGCGGCAGCGCCGGCGCCTACCCCGCAATCTCCGCCGCCTGGCTGTTGACCGGCGTGGGCTGGCTGACCCTGCGCCCGGCAGCAACTCGCCGCGCCGGCCAGCTCCTCATCGCCGACGACGGACTCCACACTGCTCACCAGCCACGCTGATCACCGGCCCGTGACCAAGGATCTTGCGAATGCTGGCGCTGAGGACTGAGCTGGCTGGGAGGCAGTGATCATGGTGAACGTCTTTTCAGCCAGGCGATATTCTTGCGTTTGCGCATCCGCTTCCACACTGCGGGAAGGTCGTTCTCCACCCGCTCAGCGTGGGCCGACTCGGCTGCGTACAGGAGACCGTAGGTGAAGCCGTTCCCGTCGTCGAGGTGGGCCTGCGCGGCGAGTTCCCGCAACGCCGGCCGTGATACGGCGGTGTCCTGGTGCTCGCCGAGGAGATCCTGGACGGCCTTGAGGCGCTTGCGCAGCCGCCCAGCCGGCTTGCCCACGGTGGGCCGGACGGCCTCGGTGGCATAGCGCAGCCTTTTGGCGGCCTTGCGGGTCTCGTGCAAAGCGCGGTCCCGCCCTTCGCCGGGTGGCTGGCGATCCGCCTCGCCCATCCGCTTTTCAACCCGGAGGTAGGCCCGCCGGACGCTCTTGGGCAGCTCACGCTTGGTTTTGCGGCCCGCGCGAACGGTGAGCGGTGGATCGGCCAGCAACGCGTCGATCCGATCGTGCAGGGCCAGGTAGCGGTCACTGTCCAGAGCTGCGAGGGCGACACCGCGGGCGTCGACCTCCCGGCGCTCGAAGGAGCGGGTGAACGCAGCATCGACCGGTCCAAGCTTGAGCTCGTCGGGCAACTCCGTCAGCATCGACGCGAACCGCTCGCCCATCACCTCGGCATCCCTCGCCCCGCCCAGTTCCCCGGCCACCCACTTCAGCTCCGCGACCAGCTCCCGGGTCTCGTCCCGGTCGATGACCCGCCCGAACGCCTGCAGCGCGCTGCGCATCCGGCGGGCGGCAACCCGCATCTGGTGCACCGCGTCCGGGACGTCCCGCCGCACCAGCGGGTCATACCTGCGCAGCCGCTGGGCCTGCGCTCCCAGGTAGGCCAGCACGGCCTCGCCAGACGACCGAGCTGGATCCGGCGTGGCGACACGGGTAAGCATCCGGTCGGCCAGCAGCCGGCCCAGCTTCGAGGAGAAGCCGGCACGGTGGGCGCCGACCTTGAGTAGCCGGCGCTCGATCCGGTCCAACAGTTTCAACTGGCCGTGCTCGCCGAGCTCGACTTCCACTTCGCGCCAGGACACGGTCGTGGTCTGCTCACCCATGGTCCGCGCGGTCACCTGGTCATCGACCAGTTCGGCCAGCGCCTGCCCGTCGGCGTCGGCGAGCACCCAGCGGCGCCGGCGGGTGTCCAACTCGGCGACCGGCACCAGCATGGCGCCGCGTGTGTACACCCGCGTCAGGGCGACCAGCTCCGCCGGCGGCCGGCGCGCGGAGCGTCCCAGCGGTAGCCGAATCTCCTCCCGGCTGTCCTTGCCCGCTGGCAGCTTCAGATGCCAACCGGCGTCGGACCCGCCCTCCCGACGCCGCATCGTCACCCCGGCACGTATCAGACGCAAATCGGCGGTGTCGAAGTACACCGCCACCAGGTGCTGTTCCTGCGGCTCGGACCCCGTGTCAATCCCGAGCAACCGCGCCGGATCCAGCGGTTCCACGCCCTCATTCGTCTCGTACTTGCGCTCGGTCTCCCGCATGGTGGTCATCGCCTGTCCCTTCGCCGCTGCTGTGGGCATACCCCGTACCCCTCTCGTGGTAACTCATCTGGTCGGGGCGGCCGCGTCAGCGCCTAGGGTTGGTGGGAGTGGTTGGTGATGCGGCAGGGAATATCGGTGTTTTCATCGAGGTGGTAGCTGGCGCAGACACGGTGATAGCCGTCGGCGATTTGTAGGAGGACTCCGTCGGTGATGTTGCCGCGAATGAGCAGGACTGGGGAGAGCGCTTTGCCGTTTTTTGCTTTGGTTAGGTCGGCCGCCACGTGAGGGTTGTCTTGCACGAGTAGCGGGAGCCCAGAGGCGCGCAGGATGTCTTTGGCCTTGTAATGGCTGAGGGGGGCTGCCTTGAGCTGTTCGACTAGGTCATCGACCTGGCTCGTAGTGGTGATTAGGGACAGGTACGAGGCTGCGGCCGGGTAGTCGTGTGGGTCCGGCTCGGCTTTCCAGGTCACTTTTCTCATGTGCGTGCTCCTGCCTGCGGTGTCGGCGCAGGTTATCAGGTACAGGATCAGGAACCACTGAGTTCTTCGAAGGCTTCGAGAGCTTCGCCAGCGGTGCCGAAGTAGGCGTCTGATCCCACTGCGGTGGTGATGCCGTAGCGGTCCAGCTGAGCGCGGACCGGTTCGATGATGTTGGACAGGACCAGGCAGGTACCGTGAGTGCGTTGTTGCTCGTGCACGCGGATCACGACGGCGGCGGCGGTGTAGTCGACGTCTCCGATGGCCGCACCGTCCAGGCACAGCCATCGCGGCGGGTGGCTGTGCTGGGTGAGGGTGGTGATGTCGGCGGCCAGGCTGGCGGCGTTGGCGAAATAGAGGCTGGTGCCAAAGCGGTAGATGACCAGCCCGTCGGTGGTGCGGGCGCCCGCGGACACCGGCACTGACTGCCAATGCCCGGCCGCGGATTTCATCAGAACGTTGCTGCGCGGGTGATAGCTGTGGCGTAGGTGGTCGACAATGGAGGCCACGATGGCCAGCACCACGCCCTGTTCGACGCCGAGGAATACGACTGCGGCGGCGGTGAGTACCGCGACGACGAACTCCTCGGGGCGTAGAGCGTAGATCCGGCGCATCCCGGCCACGTCGATCAGCTCGATGCCGATGACGAAGACCACGGTGGCCAACGCGGCGATCGGCAGGTAGGCGAGCGGCCCGGTGACCAATAGCACGACCAGCAGTACCACGACGGCGGCGGTCAGCTGGGACAGTTGGCTGCGGCCGCCGGCACTGTCGACCATCTGGGTTTTGGTGGGGCTGCCGTTGACGACGAAGGCGCCGGTGAATGCGGCGGATACGTTGGCGCCGGCCAGCCCGACGAGGTCGAGGTCTTCGCTGAGAGTCTCGTCGTAGCTGGCCGCGTAGGCGCGCGAGGTCGCCGAGCTCTGCGCCACGATCACCACGAACATCGACACGGCGGTGGGCAGCAGGAGCCGCAGATCGGCTGGCGTGACGCTCGGAGCGGTCAGCTGAGCCAGCCCGTGCGGAACCTCTCCCAGCACCTCGACCCCGTACCTGGTCAGGTCCACCGTCCGGCTCACGGCGATCGCACCGACGACCGCGAGCAAGGCGCCAGGTATCCGGCGGGTCAGCCGCCGAACACCGACAACCAGCACGATCACCCCGAGCGAGACCAGCGCGGCAGCCACGTTGGTGCGCGGCAAGGCCTCCAGGGTGGCTCCTAACGCGACTGCGGTATGGCTGCCCGCGGCGGTGATCCCCAGCATCTGGGCTAGCTGCCCACCGGCGACCTGGATCCCGACCCCGGTGAGGAAACCCACCAGCACCGTTCGGGACAGGAAGTTCGCCAGAAAGCCCAATCGCACCAGCCAGGCCAGTACCAACAGTCCCCCGACCAGCAGCGCAGCCGTCCCCGCGAGCTGCACATACCGCGGCGAGCCGGCCACGGCGACCCCGGCCAACCCGGCGGCCAGGATAGCTGCGGTAGCCGAGTCCGCGGCCACCACCAGATGCCGGGAGGACCCCACCAGCGCGAAGACCGCCATCGGAACCAGCATCGTGTACAGGCCGGTGACCACTGGCATGCCCGCAATACGGGCATAACCCAGCACCTCAGGTACGGCTAGCGCCGCCAAGGTGATACCCGCAAGAGCGTCGGGACCCAGCCGCGATTTCGGGATCGGCAGCACACCCCCGAGCACCGGCAACCTCACCCCGGCTACTCGAACGGGGACGGGTCGCCGGCGCCCCGGCGAACGATCTCGGGTTCGGATCCGCACAAGTCGATCACGGTGGTCGGCTCGGTGCCGCAGTCGCCCGAATCAACGACCGCGTCGACCGCATGGTCGAGCCGTTCCTTGATCTCCCAACCATGAGTCATCGGTTCGGGCTCGTCCGGGAGCAGCAGCGTGGACGACAGCAGCGGTTCGTCCAGTTCGACGAGCAGCGCTTGGGCGACGGCGTGCTGCGGGATCCGCACCCCGACCGTTTTCTTCTTCGGGCGCAGCAGTCGGCGCGGGACCTCCTTGGTCGCGGGCAGGATGAACGTGTAGCTCCCCGGGGTCGCGGCTTTGATCAGCCGGAATACCGTGTTGTCGACGTGGACGAACTGGCCGAGCTGGGCGAAGTCCCGGCACACCAGGGTGAAGTGATGCTTGTCGTCGAGGTGGCGGATCTCGCGGATCCGGTTCAGGCCGTCGGGGTTGCCGAGCTGGCAGCCCAGCGCGAAGCAGGAGTCCGTGGGGTAGGCGATGAGCCCACCACCGCGGACCAGTTCGACCACCTGGCTGATCGCGCGCCGTTGCGGGTCGACCGGATGCACATCGAAATACCGTGCCATCCGGGGAGCTTAGAATCATGCGGCCGCGACGTGCAGGGAGCAATCCGGCGCGGCGCGGCGTTTTACTGGCTGGTGGCGAGATTTCTGCCGAGCAGAGTTGCATAGTGGTTGCCGTAAGCGAGCAGGTTGTGGTGAGTGCCGCGTTCGATGATGTGTCCGTGGTGGAGAACGATGATGTAGTCGGCGTCACGGATGGTGGTCAGGCGGTGCGCGATGGTGATCGTGGTGCGGCCGGCAGAGAGCGTGTCCAGGGCTTGTTGGACGGCCTGTTCGGTGTGGCTATCTAGTGCGCTGGTGGCTTCGTCCAGGACGAGGACGGGGGGGTTGCGCAGCATGGTGCGGGCGATGGCCAGGCGTTGTTTCTCTCCGCCAGACAAGCGGTGACCGCGTTCACCGACGATGGTGTCGTAGCCCTCGGGAAGACTGGTGATGAGGTCATGTATCTGGGCGGCTTTCGTGGCGGCGACAATGTCGGCGGCGGTGGCATCAGGTTTGGCGAGGCGCAGGTTGTCGGCGATGGTGGTGTGGAACAGGTGGGTGTCTTGGGACACGACGCCGACAGTGTCGGCCAGGGTGGCGAAGCTGAGGTCGCGGACGTCGACGCCATCGATGGTGACGCGGCCGGCGGTGACGTCATAGAGGCGGGGTACCAGGTAGCCCAGCGTGGTCTTGCCGGCGCCAGTGGCGCCCACGACGGCGAGGTGGCTCCCGGAGGGTAGGTCGAGGTCGATTCCGTGCAGCACCTGGTCGTTGCCATAGGAGAAGGAGACGTTCTCGAACCGGACGCTGCCGCGGGCGCTGAGGAGGGGCACCGGGCGTGCTGGCTCGGGGAGGTCCACCGGCAGGTCGAGATATTCGAAGACCCGCTCGAACAGGGATAGTGAGCTTTGCACGGTGATGCCGACTCCCACGAGCTGCGCCGAGGGGCCGAACAGGCCCTGCTGCAAGGTGGTGAAGGCGACCAGGGTGCCGAGGGAGACCGCGAGGGAGCCCTGGTGGGCGGTCAGCCCGGCTGCCCAGTAGATCAGAATGGGCATGGCGGCCATGATGATCTGGATGCTGGACTGGCGCCAGCGCCCGGCCATCGCGGAGCGAATCGTGAGAGTGGTCAGCGCGTCGGACTGGCTGGCGAACTCGTCGGTGAGCAGATGGGAGCGGCCCATCACCCGGCCCAGCAGGAACCCGTGGACTGACAGGGATTCCTCGACCAGGGTGGACATCAGGGCGAGCTGTTGCTGGCGCTTGCGGGTCAGCGTGCGGCGCTCGTCACCGACGTTGCGGCTGATCCACACGAAGACCGGCAGCATCAGCACGGACAGCAGGCTCAGCCGCCAGTCCAAGGCGATCATCGCGATGAGACTGCCGAGCACGGTCGTGATGCTTGCGACGATGGTGGTGGCCAGGGTGGTCACGGTCGCGCCCATCCCGCCGATGTCGTTGGCGATCCGGGATTGCACCTCGCCGGTGCGGGTGCCGGTGAAAAACGCCAGCGACATCCGTTGCAGGTGCACGTATACCGCGTTGCGCAGGTCGTTCATCATCCGCTGACCCACGGTCAGCGACAGGTAGGACTGGACCACGGCGATGACGGTGAGTGTCACGGCCACCCCCAGCATGCCGGCGGCCAGCGCACTCAGCAGTCCGACGCGTGCCTGGGGCAAGGCGACATCCAGGATTGCCCGTAGCAGAAACGGCGCGACCAGCCCCATGACGGAGGACACCGCGATTAAAGCGAACACGGCGGCAAGCCGGGCCCGGTAGGGCGCGAACAGTCGCAGGATCCGCCGCAGTGACACGGGCGGCCGATCCGCGGACGTCTCACTCATCTGCTTCTCCTTTGCGCTGCGCTTAGCCTGTAGTCGGAATCGGGCGGCCCGCGCTGTTCTGCTTACCGCGCGGGACGCGGTAAGCAGAACAGCGAGAGCTCAACCGAAGGTGAGGAATCCTTCCCGAACCAGGGTCTGGACGAGCACTACGCGACCTGATTCGTCCAGCTCACCGGGGATGGCGGCGCCGGTGAAACCGGCTCCGTTGCTGGCCGCCACATAGGTCACCTCATCGGCGACGTGGGCGGGGAACTGGACAATCTTGTTGTGGAAATCCAGTCCGACCACGTCATCGGCGACGGTGATGTGGCACTGTAATTCGGGGCGGCGCCGCACCAGAGTGTGGATCCCCACCTGTCCGAGCCGTTCCAGATCGGTCAGGTGATGGCGCAACGTCGGCGCACTGATCGACGCTGCCTGCTTGACCGCCGCGACGACCAACTCTTGCGGTGACAGCCGAGATTGCAGCGCACTGAGCAACTCGACGACTGTTTCCGCCGCTCGGTCCTGCAGTTTGTCGTCGGTGGCGAACCCCATCGGCAGCCCCCTGCGGAACCGTACATCGTCTGCGAACACCTTACTGAGCGCATCGGTAATCGCCCGCGAGTACAGCACCGGGTGCACACCGATCGTGACATGGACCGACGCGGTGTCGTTCGACGTCGCCGAGTGGATCGCCCCGCGCGGCAGGTACAGCAGATCCCCTGCCCGCAAGTCGAACTCCTGCTCCGGGGCCGGTTCGGGCTGCGACTTGTCATGTGGCCGGCTCGAGAGCGGCAGTTCGTAGGCCTCGCTGGCCAACTGCCATCGTTTCGTGCCGTGTACTTGTGCGATGAACACGTCATGAGTGTCGTAATGCGGTTTGAATCCTCGCGAACCGGCTGGCGTGAGATAGACGTTCATCTGGATTCTGGCACTGAGTTCGGCGCCCAATGATCCAGCCAATCGTTGCAAGGGTTCACAGCACTGTTCGAGGCCGTTCAGTACGATGGTCGAGCCGTTCCGGTAGCATTCGTACAGTGCCTCCATTGCGTTGATTGGTCCGTTGCGGACGGACGATGAGCCCAGCTCACCCACCGGGGTCTCTTTGCCGTCCATCACGACCCGAAGGCTGTCGAAGCGAGCTCCAGACCGGGACAACTCCTCGTCGACCTGATCCAACGTGAGCAAGGCTTCAAAATAGCGAGGATCATTACGGTGCACAACCAGAGAGGTTCGTTCCCAGTAGTCTCGCTGGAACGTCATCAGATCAAGTGGATGGATCAGTCGTGATAGATCGGGGAAAGGCCGCGCTGCACGCGCGGCCTCCCTCCGATCCGCAAGAAGTGTCATTCTGTCAATCCTCTCACGGAGTTGGGGGTACTACCACCAGGGGAAATCGTTGTTGTCAATCCCCCTATCTAGTCCGCCGGGATCGTTCGAGTTGTTGTTGTCATACGGACCAGTGCTCACGTCCTGTGGTGATACTGTTCCAGTCGGGCGGACCACCGAGACATCGGTAGCGTCCAGTGATTTTGCCATTTCTGTGCCTCATTTCATTCTAGGTGAGAACCTGACTGCAGGCAGTTTTCCGGCATGTCCGGTCAAATGCGACCACCTGCCGACCGTATCCCCGGGTGGGTTGCCGCGGTCTTGCGCGTATTTCTAGTGGGGTCACTTCTGTAGTTGTCCGAGGATGATCCTGCTTGCTTCCATAGAATCCTGGAACCTCGGGCGAAAGTCATCCCGTCTGCACGGCATCTTCCGTATACCTCGGGCAAGGCGGTTCCCTGCGCCAGGCAAGGTAGCTTGGATGTCTGCTACCTCAATGGATTGATATGTTTGGGTAGCTCGAGGTGAGGTGTCGAAAAGCACCCATGCCTCGAGCTTGGTCCTGTAGCTGAAGGATGGCGCCGGCCGGGGGCACCGCCCAGGTCGCTGCCGGGCGCGGCTGTTGTGGTTGCAGAGGAGGAGGTACTCCAGGTCAGGCGGCCTGCCTACCTCAGATGAGGCAGCCCAGGGTTCGTTGTACTTCCCTGAGATGATTGCGGTTGCCTCCATAGAGGGAAATGGTATCGGCTGGGTGCCTCGGCGGTTGCCTTCAGTCGATTAATGTGGCAGCCTGACTGCGGATTGACTAGGAGCGACGATCCAGCATTAACGTCGAGGAGAAGAGCACGATGGGCATTCTTGAGTTATCTCCCAACGGTGAGCGGCTGCGAAGCACTCGGGTGCAGTCAGCAGGTAAACGCACCCTGACGGTGGCCGGAACGTCGGCCCTTGCCGCCATCTTCATCTTTGCGGGATCGCCTGCTGCGATCGCGGCACCAGCGGCTGCGGGAAATCATATTTCATCTGTTGCGAATGACCCGAACCCCGATTGTCAAAAAAGCTGTTCATGGCCGTGTTCGTTGCGCTGCTGAAATCCCAAATGTCAGATAGTCAATCGGAGGGCACGGCCCGTCCGATGCAGTGAGGGAACGGGGCTGCCGGGATGTGACATGGCGCACTAGCAGCGAGTAGGCGGGCAGTATCCAACAGGCGTCTGACGTCGAGGGGAAGAACGCGATGAGAATTTCTGTGATATCTCCCGCAAGGGAGCAACCGAGTGGTACTCGGGTGCAGTCAGCACATAAACGCACCATGATAGCGACCGTGACGCTGGCCCTCGCCATCGCTTTCGTCTTTGCGGGAGAGCCCGCTGCGATTGCTGCGCCTGCGCCTGCGTCCACGGACGATCACACGTCATACGCCGCCGACCGATATGAACCGGAACCTCCTCCCCCTCCTGGAGCCGAGGGAAACGGAAGAGGAGAAACACATCATGGACAAGGTCGTGATGGGAACGGTGGTGATGGGCACGACCCAGATCAGTGGCCTTCTCCGTGTCCTCCATGGCCGCCCTGCTACTGGTAGCCCGGAGCCACCGTGCAGCGAAGGACAGTCCGATGAAGATTTTGGGGTGGGCCCCCAAAGATGTCCGCATTCCCCCGTCAGCGGTAAAGGATGCGATCCCCCTCGCCGGACTCTTTCTGTTCAACTCTGTGCAATTTTCCGACTATGCCCAGTTGGTCCATGTGTGGGCTAAGCCCTGGGTGGTTTTAATATGGCTTTACGGGCTGGGTGGTTTCGTGCTGCTATTTTGGCGCGGCAGAGCTCCGGTGACTGTTTTCGCGGCGCAGTGGGTGCTGGCGATGGTCGCCTGTTCGATCGTGCGCTATTATGCTCCCGTAGTCGGAATTTTGATTGCCCTGTACGCGGTTTCTGTCCAGCGTGACAGACGGTTGTCCCTGCTGGCGTTGCTGGCGTCTCTCGTGCCCGTCGTGCTCTACGCTGTCATCTTACTCAAGATCGTGGGGCCGTCTGGATCTATTCCCTTCGCCGTAGTTTTCGCATTGGCGGCCGGGGGAGTGTGGGGTTCGGGCCGTTTGACTCGCGCAAGTAATCAACGCATGCAGAAGGTAGAAGCCGAGCGAGACGAGGCCAAAGCAGCGGTGCGCGAGCAGCGCAAGACACTGGCCAGAGAGCTACACGACATCGTCTCCCACGCCGTTACCGTGATGGTCGTACAAGCCGGTGGCGCGGCCCGGGTCGCCGGGACCGACTTCAACCAAGTTACTCAGCCGCTCTTTAACCAGGTCACTCAGGCACTGGTTCACATCGAAACCCACGGCAGGCAGGCGATGGCGGAGTTACGGCGCCTGCTCGGTGTGCTGGACGGCGCGGGCCTGGGCGAGCGGGGACCCCAACCCGGGCTGGTGGATCTGCCCGTGCTGCTGAGCTCACTTCGAGCCGCCGGCATGCTCGTCGCCGTCCATACCGAAGGCACGGCCCGGGACCTGGACCCCAGCGTGGATCTGACCGCCTACCGGATCGTGCAGGAAGCACTGACCAACGTCCTCAAACATGCTGGCACAGACAGCAATCCCCGCCTGCAGCTCAGCTGGCAAGCCCAGAAGCTGTACATCCAGGTCGACAATCACATCAACCCTACGAAAACGCACCACGGGCGGGATCTCCCTGGTGGTCGCGGTCTGCTGGGCTTACGCGAGCGGACCCACACGGCAGGTGGACACCTGCAGGCAGGTCCTCATCGGGACGGCTACCAACTGACCGCGACCCTGCCTCTCGCGGAGATCATGCTTCCGCAGAACGGTCAGCTGGCGCAGTAAGGAGACCCGATGAAAATTGCGGATTGGGTACCGAAAGGTATCCACCTCTCGCCGTCGACGAAGCGGGATTGTCTCCTGTTTGCGGGATTCTATCTGATCAACTGTGTCCAGTTTTCTGCCTTTGACCAGTTGGCCCATGTGTGGACTAGGCCATGGCTGCTTTGGGTATGGCTATATGGGCTCGTCGGGCTCGCGCCGCTAATGTGGCGGGACAGGGCTCCAGTGGCTGTTTTCGCGGTGCAGTGGGTGTTGGCGGTAGCCGCCTGGCCGATTCTGCATTATTACACCCCTGTAGTAGGCCTCATGGTGGCCCTGTATGCGGTTTCTGTTCAGCGCAGTAGGTGGTTGTCTCTGCTGTTGTTGCTGACGTCTTTCATCCCTTTTGGGCTTGACGCTCTCATGATCATCACTGTCCAGGCCGATCTTGCCGCAGGGCTTGCCGCATCTGTTCCTTGGGTCATCATCATTGTTGTCGTAGCCGGATGGGCGTGGGGTGCGGGCCGTCTGACCCGGAAGGTGCAGCAGCACGTCCAATTCTTGGAACGCGAGCGGGCGGTGACCCGAGAAGCGGAAGCGTTGGCCAAGGAGCGCAGACGGATCGCCCGAGAGCTACACGACATCGTCTCCCACGCCGTCACCGTGATGGTCGTGCAAGCCGGTGGCGCGGCCCGGATCGCTGAGACCGACTTCCGCCAGGTCACTCAGTCGCTGGTCCATATCGAGACCCACGGCAAGCAGGCGATGGCGGAGTTACGGCGGCTACTGAGTGTGCTGGAGGCAAGTGATCCGCCGAGCCACGGCACGGGTCTCGGCGCGTTGGAACCCCAACCCGGACTGGCAGATCTGCCTGCGCTGCTGAGTTCCCTGCGGGCCGCCGGCATGCTGGTCGCCATCCACACCGTGGGCACACCAGGCGACCTGGATCCCGGCCTGGATCTGACCGCCTACCGGATCGTGCAGGAAGCGCTGACCAATGTTCTCAAGCACGCCGGCATCGACGCCAATCCCCGCCTACGGCTCACCTGGCAAGCTCAGAGCCTGCACATTCAGGTCGATAATCACCTCAACCCGACGAAAACGCACCACGGGCTGGATCTCCCCGGCGGTCGGGGCCTGATAGGACTGCGCGAGCGAGCGCACACGGTCGGTGGACGCCTGCACGCAGGCCCTCATCGAGACGGCTACCGACTGACCGCGATCCTGCCCCTCGTGGACACCGCCCAGCTAGCACTTCTCGACCACCGGTCCGGGTAACGTCGACCCCCCCAGCGGAGACTCCCGTAATTCGGTGATCTGTATTTGTGACGACTCCTGGTCGGCTCATCCCGAAAGGAGGAATGAATAGTGACGGTGCTCGGTGACGAGTTACGGTCGCTTGCCGAGCCTTACCCAAAAGTGGCGTTGCCCGTGATACTACGTCTGGGGTTTCGCCGCTACCATCATTTCGCGGACCTACAGCGGGGTTCAGGGGGGTGTCAGTGTGATCCGAGTCATGGTGGTCGATGACCAGGAGCTGGTGCGAGCTGGCATAGCAAGGCTGGTCACGGATGACGACATCGCCGTCGTCGCCGAAGCCGTCGATGGCCAAGACGCCCTCACCCAGGCCCGCGCCCACCGCCCGGACATCATCCTCATGGATGTGCGCATGCCAGGCACAGACGGTCTCACCGCGACTCGCGCGGTAATCGATGAGGGTCTGACCGCGCACACCGATCAACCTATCGGGATCATCATGCTCACTACGTTCGACAACGATGATGCCGTCGACGCCGCGTTGCGCGCCGGCGCCACTGGATTCCTGCTCAAAACTGCTGGTTCCGCCCAAATCATCGCCGCGATCCGCGCCGTCGTCGCCGGTAAAGCCTGGCTGGATCCCGGTGTTATTCCCCCTATCATCAAGAAAATTGTTGAAGGCACCGTCCCATCCGCGAAACCAATATCATCGGACGTGGCTAAACTGACCGCCCGTGAGCGGGAAGTCGTCACTCTGCTGGCTCAAGGTTTCTCCGATGCCGACATCGCCGCGAAACTATTCATCAGCATAGCCACCGTGAAAACGCACGTCACCCACGCCTTGCCAAAGGTAGGCGCGCGCAACCGGGCCCTGCTCGCCATCTGGGCCTACCAGACCGGACTCGTCCAAGTTCCTGATCTGCAGTAGCGACCCGCGGGAGCCGTGCTCATTTCAGTGTCGGCAGCGACACCTGGCCCTGGGCGTTGCGGTGGAACGGGGAGCCGGCGGCTTGGTCGTTCCACTTGCCCACCGCCGCGGTGGCCTCCGTGCTCTGCTTGTTCGTCACCGTTGGCGGCAGCTCGGTGAGTTTGAGGTCGGCGTCGACGGTGAAGCCCCAGGTGACGGCCCCGTACACCGTGCCGACGTCGGCCCCGGAGTGGCAGACCGCCATGGCCTCGAACTGCCACGTGGTGCCGGGCTGGTTCCAACTCGAGCGGTCGGCCATCGTGGCCGGTGTGGCCGGGGCGCAGCGTTTCCAGGCGGTCAGCTGGGGGCTGCCCGTCCCGTCGTCCTTCATCCCGTACCAGCCTTGCTTCTTGCCACTGAGCCGGTCCACGCTCGTGGCTGACGGTGTCTGGCGCTTCTGGTTCGTCGCCTCGGGGTCCTTGTTGCAGCCGCTCGCGGTCTCGATGAGGCGGACTGTCTGGATGAATGCGATCTCGTCGGCGTTGACGACGGCGGTGTCGGGCGTGAACGAAATATTGATCTTGTAAGTGAACCACGTGCCGGTGGCCCTGTCGCCGTCGATGCTCTCGTCGACCCTGGTCTCAAGAGTGCCGAATGCGGTGCCGGGCGCGACCTTGGCCGCCGGGACGCCCTTGTCTCGCAGTTCGACCGCGATCGCGACCTGGACCATCGTGCCGCCGCAGAGTACTGAGCGAGTGCGGGTCACGGCATCCTGGAGCGAGCGCAGCTGGTCGATGGTCAGCGGCGCCAGCTTCGTCGCCGGCAAGGCGAGCTTCGCAAGCGACGTCGCCGCCATGACCCAGTCGCCAGACTCGACGGCGTCGTCGAAGGTGTCGTCTGGGCTCACGACGGGCCGAGACGGCGGTGGCTGCGCGTGCTCACTCTGGGTGTCCCGGACCCAGAGCTGCGCGCTCACATCTTGATCGTGCCAACTTCTCGATGTCCTGTGCAGCGGCCTTTCGGGCTCGATCTAGGGGCCGGCCTTCTCGTGCTCGTCGCTGATCATCCGGTGGGCGCTGGGGGTGTGGTGGGGGTGGGTTGTGCCGCGTCGTGCCTGGCTGGGGTCGCGATGCGGGTGGCGTTGACGGTGGTGCCACTGCGTTGGCCCATCACGACCACTTCGGCGCCGATGGGGAAGCTCTGCGCGGTGGCGGGCGCCTTCTTGGTGCCGAACACGGTTGTCGGGGTGATGTTGATCGTGTAGGTGGTGCCCTTGACGGTGTTGAGGGTCCAGGCGTTGCCGTTCTCGGCGCTGATCGTGCCGCGCAGCGCCCGCTGGTGGTGATGTTTGGCCGGCGCCGTCGGTGCCGCGGCTGAGGACGGGGCTGGGGTGCTCGGCGAACTCGGCGAGCCCGATGAACACGCTGACACGGTCAACGTGGCCAACCCGGCCAGCGCGATCGCCGCGAGGACCTGGTGGCGCGAGCGCGCGGGAAGTTTGATGATCATGATTCCTCCGGGTAGGTGCGTATGGCGGCAAGCTGGGTATCGCCCAGTCGCGACTGGGGTCACTGTCGCACTGTGCAACTCGAGGCTGTGAAAACCGACAAGTTCACGGCCCTGTCGCTCGGATCTTCAGTGACCCTTCAGCGACGGGAAAGTGTGCGGGCGAGGTGGGCTGAAGGGTCGCTGAAGAAACCCAGCGGGGGTGCGCCCGCCCGGGTCGCCGGTCTTACCGTCACTTCTCGTGAGCACTGTGCTGGCTGAGCAGGATGCGGTGCGCCGCTTGGTTGGGCGGCTGGGTTTGGGACCCAAGCCGGGTGAGCTCGAAGTGGCCAGCCGGGCGGGGTTCGCCGGCACGCTGGCGACCTTGACCACTGCGGTCGGGGCGGATGCGGGGGCGGCGGCGACGCCGGTACCGGCGCTGGGACCGACCACGAGATTGGGTGGCAAGCCGGTGGGTGCCGCCGCGGTCGCGGCACGGCGGGCGCAACGTCAGTCGCTGGCCGCCGAGGGCCGGGCGTTGGGGGTGTGGTGGCTGGACCGCATGGCCGCTGTGGACGCCCCGTACCCGGAGCGGATGACCTGGTTCTGGCATGGTCATTTCGCCACCAGCATCCAGAAGGTCCGCTTCGCCAAGCTGATGTATGCCCAGAACGAGACGTTCCGCCGGCTCGGGCGGGGTGATTTCCGTACCCTGGCCCAGGCGATGATCATCGACCCGGCGATGTTGATCTGGCTCGACGGCCAAGGCAACCGGAAGGGTAAGCCGAATGAGAATCTGGCCCGGGAGTTCATGGAGCTGTTCTCCCTGGGGGTGGGCAACTACAGCGAGACCGATGTGCGCCAGGCAGCGCGAGCGTTGACCGGCTGGACGTTGAACTACACCACCGACATCCCGCACTTCAACGCGCGTGCCCATGACCCCGGTCCGGAGACCGTGCTGGGCCGGTCCGCCGGCTTCGATGCCACGGGATTGGTAGACCTGCTGGTGCAAGAACCCGCATCCCCGAAGTTCGTCGCCGGGCGGATCTGGACCCGGTTCGTCTCCGACACCCCACCGGATGCCGCGACGATGGACCGGCTACTGGCCGCCTACGGCCCCGGCCACGACATCACCGCCCTGATCCGCGCAGCGGCCAACAGCCCACAGTTCACCGACCCGGCCTCGGTGCTGGTCAAGGAACCGGTGTTGTGGCTGGTCGGGGCGCTGCGCACGCTGCGGTTGTCGGCTTCGAAGCTCCCGCCGCAGGCGTTGGCCGGGTCGCTGAGAGGACTCGGGCAGCTGCCGCTGACCCCGCCCAATGTCGGTGGTTGGCCGGCCGGGGTGCCATGGCTGACCACAGCCGCGGCGTTGACCCGGCTGCGTCTTGGTCAGCAACTCGCCGCCCTGGGCGACATCTCGCCGGTCACCGCGACCTCGCCGTCTGGTCGAGTCGACGCCACCGCGGCGCTGCTCGGGCTCGGTGGGTTCGCCGACCGCACCGCGGCGGCGCTGAAACCGCTGGCCACTCAGCCCGCTCAGCTGGTCGGGCTCGCGTTGACCGCGCCGGAATACGTCGTCAGCGCCTAGCGGCCGAACGCGCCGTCCGGATCGGAGTGAAGGAGAACATCCCATGGCTGTCGTGCTCAACCGGCGCCGGTTTCTGACCTACTCAGGCGTGGGCGCGGTCGCGTTGGCCGGCGCCGGCTACGGGGTCGACGCGTTGATCTCTCTCGCGCGGACTGATCCGCTGCCCGCAGGGGCCGGTGTGCTGGTGATGCTGACTCTTTACGGCGGCAACGACGGGCTCAATACCGTCATCCCCGCCGCCGACCCCGCCTACCAGGTCGCCCGCCCGAACCTCGCTTACGCCGAGTCCGACGTCTTGGCGCTGGGGGAGGGGCTCGGGCTCAACCCCGGGATGACGGGCCTCAAGGAGCTGTGGGACAACCAGCGCCTGGCCATCGTGCGGGGGGTGTCCTACCCCCGGCCCGACCACAGCCACTTCCGCTCGATGGACATCTGGCAAACCGCCTCACCCGAACACCCCACCTCCACCGGATGGTTGGGCCGCTGGCTCGACGCCAACGGCCGCGACCCGCTGCACGCGGTCTCCCTCGATCCGGTCCTACCCCCGATGCTGGCCGGGGCCACCACCGCGGGCGCCGCGCTACCCGCCGGTGGGCTGGTGCTGCCCACGGGCCAGCTGGGTGCGGCGTTCCGAGCACTCGGCGCCCCGCTGGCCGGGGAAACCGGGCAGCAGGCAACCGCCGCCCGGGCGATCATCGACCTACACCGCAGCGCCACCACTCTGGGCCCGGCCCTGGATCGCGCCATCGCCCAGGCCACCGCGGGCTCGGCCGGCTCCGCGGTGAAGCCGACGAAGACCGGCCAGGCTGGTGGCGGCAAGAAGGGCGCTGGGGCGGCCGGGCAGCTGGCCCACGAGCTCGACGTGGTGGCGACCTGTATCGAGATGGGCGCCCCGACCCGGGCCTACTCGGTCAGCATCGGCGGGTTCGACACCCACACCGCGGAACGACCCACCCAGCAACGGCTACTCACCGAGGTCGATGCCGCCGTCACGGGATTCGTCAACCGCATGGCCGGCTCGGCGCGCGGGCGCAATGCCGTGCTGGTGGCCTACTCCGAGTTCGGCCGCCGGGTCGCCGCCAACGCCAACCAAGGCACCGACCACGGCACCGCCGGGTCGATGTTCGTCGCCGGGGCGGCGGTGCGCGGTGGCTTCGTCGGTGACCAACCCAGCCTGACCGATCTGACCGACGGCGATCTGAAGGTGACCACCGATTTCCGTGACGTTTACGCCACCCTGCTCACCGACGTCCTGGGATCTGACCCCGAACCGGTTCTCGGACCAGGCCGCGCCCACCTACCCCTGATCGCCGCCTGAGCGCTGCGATGCACCGCGTTCGTCATGACCGCCGGGGCGAACTCGGCCGCGACCGGTTCACGGTGCACGCTTCACCCGCGCTGCACGGACTGCGCGCGGCCGAGGCGACCACGGTGGTGCCTGGTAGGCGCGCAGGAAGACCCGGACGCCGCTGGCCACGATCTGTTCGAGGGTGTCTTGGGCGATGGGTAGCGCTCCGTGCAGTGTGCGGTTGTTGACTTCGGTCGTGACGAGGATGCCCAGATGCGCGGCGGCCTGGAGGGGATCGGGTAGCTCCAGCAGGCCGCGGTCGGCGAAGGCAATGAGCCGTTGGGCCAACGTCACCTGCTCCGGGCCAGGGGTGAGCCACATTTCGAGCAGCGCCGGGAAGTGGGGCGCCTCGGTGACGATGAGTTGAATCATGGCCGCGCGGTCCTGGGACTGGCCGGTGGCGGAGGCGAACTCCCGGCCGAATGAAAGGAGGGCCGCCTCCAGCTCGGTGAGATCGTTGACTTCGCCGCCAAGGGTGCGATCGAGTAACTCCGCGAATCGGGCCCGATTGCCGGCCAGGGCTCGATCCAGGACGTCGAGGAACAGCCGGCTCTTGTCGCCGTAGTAGTCATAGACGGTCCGCTTGGACACCGCCGCCGCCGCCGCGACCGCATCGACGCTGGTGCGGGCGAACCCGTCACGCAGGAACAGAGCAAGGGCCGCGCGCTCGATGGCTGCGCGCTTGTCCGCCGAACCGGGCCGCAGCGGATGCGACGGGCTGCCCTGCGCGGGGTCCGCCGTACTCGGGGGCTTGTCCGCCACGAGGACCTCACTTCTGATCGAAGATGGGTTACTACACCGTGCAGTGTACCTAGCTGAACCACACTGCACGGTGTAGTGTAGTTGATCGTGATGGCATCTCCTTCGTCCTCAGGTGACTCTCGGAGCAGAGGGTCCGCAGGCGTGTCGGAACCATCGTCGATGCCCGACCGGTTGGATCCCGAGCTGATCCGACTGGCCGTGGTGATGGTGGTCGGCGCGCTGGCCCCGTTGCTCGACGCCACCATCGTCACCGTGGCGTTGGATCCCATGACCCGTCAATTCTCCGCACCGCTGTCCACGATCCAGTGGGTGGTCAGCGGCTATCTGCTGGCCCAGGCCATGGTGATCCCCGCGACCGGTTGGGCGATCGAGCGATTCGGCGCCAAGACACTGTGGATGGCCTCGCTCGCCCTGTTCACGCTCGGTTCCGCGCTCTCCGGGGCGGCCTGGTCGGCGGGTAGCCTCATCGGCTTCCGGATCGTGCAGGGCGTGGGCGGTGGCGCGCTTCTCCCGCTGGCCGCGGTGGTGTTGACCCAGGCGGCCGGGCCACGCCGGCTGGGTCGGGTCATGGCCATCGTGGGGGTTCCCACGCAGGTCGCCCCGATCATCGGCCCCCTGGTCGGCGGACTGATCATCGACTCCGTCGGCTGGCGGTGGTGTTTCTACCTCAACGGGCCGATCTGCCTGGTCGCCGTGTTCCTGGCGTGGCGGCTGATGCCCAACACCCCCGGTCAGCCCGGCCAACGTCTCGACGTGCGGGGCCTGATGCTGCTCTCGCCCGCGCTCGGCGTTCTGACCTACGGCCTGTCCCGCGCCGCCACGGTCGGGTTCACCGACTCGGTGGTAATGATGGCACTGGGCGCGGGCGTGCTGTTGCTCGCCGGGTTCATCGGGCACGCCCTACGCACCCAGACCGTGCCGCTGATCGACCTACGGCTGTTCGCTCGAAGGTCTTTCGCCTCGGCGAGCGTGCTGGTGTTCCTGCTCAGCTTCTCGATCTTCGGTGCCATGGTGGTCATCCCGTTGTATTTCCAACAGGTTCGCGGCACCAGCGCATTTGAAGCCGGGATGCTGATCGCACCACAGTTCGCCGGCACCCTCGTGGCGCTGCTGTTCCTCGGCAAACTCACCGACCGTCTCCCGGCCCGCATCCTGGTCCTGGGCGGGATGCTCATCGCGTGCACCGCAAGCCTGGCACTCACCCAACTCGGCACCGACCCCGCACCGGTACTACTCGGCGCGGCACTGTTCGTCCGCGGCATGGGTTTCGCCGCCACTACGACGGCGGTGATGGCGGCTGCCTACCGCGGCCTGGAGCCGGAGGTGATCCCCCGGGCAACCAGCGCCTTGCAGATCGGCCAGCGCATCGGTGCACCGTTCGGTGCCGCCGTCCTGGTACTCATCCTCCAGCTCCAGCTTGCCGGGAGCCACGCCACGGCTGGGCGGGCCGCTGCCTACGGCGCCACATTCTGGTGGGCCCTGGCCCTGACGGCCCCCGCCGTCATCCCCGCGTTGCTCCTGGGACACGGTCACACCCGGTCAGGAGCCGGGAATGGGTGAGGGAGGGCATCGCGTGGCTACGCCGCCACCCGAAGGTACGCGCCGCCAGGGGGCTCGGGACGGTTCGGCGCTAGGGGCCAAGCCAGTGCAGGAGTGCCTGTCGGGAAAAGCGCCATTCGCTGCCAATGCGGCGTCCCGGGATCTCACCGGACTCCGCCAGTGACTGCAGGTCGTTCTCAGGTACCCGGAGTAGGTCAGCGGCTTCGGTGAGGTTGAGTACCGCGTCCTGGGGCTCACCACTGATGATGGTGGTCTTGGGTGTGGCGCGTGGATGCCAGACGACCTCGTCACCCTCAACGTCGAGGTGATCGTTGACAAGGGCGGCCAGGTCGCGGCCGTCGTCCCCAAGACCGCCCTGCTCGCGGCGATCCGATGCCTGATCCGCGCTTATCCCGGCGAACTCAGGGCTGCGTGCCGTGGTACCTGCCGGCAAGACATATCAACCGTCGCCGCGTCAGGAGAGCGAGCGGCACGGTCCTGCCACCCCGGACCTGATCGTGCCGCTCGCCACCTGCACGCCCGACCGTGACGCGGCAGCCGGGCGTGGGGTGTATCGGGATATGGTGACTGTTCGTTACACATCAGTTACTGACCGTCCCAATCTCGGACTCCGGCGCTCAGCCAGGCACGAGCGATGGCCAGGCCGCCCTTCTTATCTGGAGCCAACGCGGTCAGGTAGGAGCGCCCGCGCCGGTCCACCGCCGCCGACGTTGCGATCAAGAGCACGGAGCCGTCGGCCAGCCGTTGAGGTGCGTTGCCGGTTGGTACCCCGGCGGTCGGCAAGCCGAAGCTGCGCGTGTTGGGTCGACCGCGGCAGGCGACGAGGACGCCCTCCGCCGCGCTGGCGGTGTGCTGGTCGACCAGCACAGCC
>JBOHFC010000444.1:0-16597 GCA_050701375.1 Pseudonocardiaceae bacterium | reverse complement strand
AGAGGTCACCGAGCTTGGCCCACACCGGGGTGGACACCGCGGTAGCCAGCGCGTAGGCGGTGACCACCCAGGACAGGTGCTCCAGCCCACCCAGCTCACCGATGATGGTCGGCATCGCGGTGCCCACCACGAGGTTGTCCAGCATCGCGAGCAGCATGGCGAGCAGCAGCCCGCTCATCACCGTGTAGATCTCCCGCTTCGACCGCGGCAGGTCCACGGCAAGGGCGACTGCGGCCGGCCCCGCAGTGGTCGTCGTCATCTGATCCTCCATCACTCGATACGCTTACTTTACGACCGGCTAGCAGCTGCCAAGGGGTACGCTATCACTTACTAGCCGGTCGTCAAGTAAGTATGACCGGCGGATTCGGGGAGGCTGGGCACGATGGACGAACGGCGTACCGACACTCGTGAGGCGATCCGGTCGGTGGCCCTGGAGTTGTTCGCTGAGCAGGGCTACGCGAAGACCTCGCTGCGGGAGATCTCCGAGCGGCTCGGGGTGACCAAGGCCGCGGTCTACTACCACTTCAAGACCAAGGAGGAGATCCTGGTCAGCCTCATCGAGGACTTTCTGGCCCAGGTCGACGACGTGGTCGACTGGGCCCAGTCCCAGCCCGCCGGCTCAGCGACCCGCCATGAGGTGCTGCGCCGCTACAGCGACCTGCTGGGTGGGCGGACAACGCAGCTCGCCCGCTTCATGCAAGAAGGCCAGGCAGCCATCCGCGACCTGGCTGCGGGGACCGAGATGCGCAAGCGGTTGGACCGGCTCGTCGGCATTCTCGCCACCCCCGGCCACCCCCTGCCCACCCAGCTCCGCGCGAGGGTCGCCCTGATGGCGCTACACGTCGGAGCGTTCGCCGGCCGCGACATCGACGCTACCGACCAGCAACGCCGCGACGCCGCTCTCCAGCTCGCGCAGGAGATCGTCGGAGGGCAGTCGGCGTCGTGAACTCGACAGTACCGACATTTCCGTCGACGAAAACGTCCGTGCTGTCGAGTTCACGACGATGCCCAACGGATGGGGCTTCGTCGTAGACGAAGCGGGCGCCGCGGAACAGTGATCGCGGGCAGCGAGATGAGCACGATCGAGGAGTTCATCGTCGCCATCAGCACGCCGAGTGTGGTGTTCGATAGCGCGACCCACTTGTAGTGCGGCGAGTCCGGTCCGGCCCCACCGTCGGCGCAGGTCGCCAGCGTCAGGTCGGGCTGCGCTCGTCCCGGTCGTCGGCATCGGCTGTGCTCCTCTCGGGGGACGGGTGGCTGGAGCACCGGCTGGTACGTCGACATCAAGATATGCAGAGAACATGTATAGCGCGACTAATCGTCGGACCATGAAGGGTTGCGACGTTTCGCGACGCCGCTTATGTTAGTTGCGTGAACCAACCAACCACGTTGACGCCGTGGGCGGGCATCTGCACAACCAGGCCGACGGTTCGATGACGACGACCGATGCGGATCCGCAGGTGAGCACCTCCAACGGGGTGGCGGCCCGGCCCGCTAGCGCGGCTGCCAGGCAGGAGGCCGGGGCGGGCTGGGGGTTGCCGCTGCTGGTGCTGATCGTCGGGATGTTCATGTCGGTGCTGGACACCAGCATCGTCAATGTGGCCGTCCCCACCCTTCAGAATGACTTCGGAGCGACCACCGACCAGGTGCAGTGGGTAGTCACGGGCTACACGCTGGTGCTGGGCGTGGTCGTGCCGGCCAGTGCTTGGCTGGGGGATCGCCTAGGGTTGAAACGGCTGTACAACCTGGCACTGCTGGGTTTTGCCGCTGGCTCGGCGCTGTGCGGGCTGGCCTGGGACCTCAACAGCTTGGTCGTCTTCCGGATCATCCAGGCCATCCCAGGCGGGCTGCTACCGGTGGTTTCGCTGTCGATGCTGTACCGGATCGTGCCTCGGCACAGAATCGGTACAGCGATGGGTTTGTACGGGCTCGGGATCGTCGTCGCGCCGGCGATCGGACCAACCCTGGGCGGCTACCTAGTCGAATATGTGAACTGGCGGCTGATCTTCTACCTCAACGTGCCGGTCGGGATCTTGGGCGCGGTGGCTGCGGCGCTGGTGTTGCCACGATTCCCCAGTATCGCCAAACGCCGATTCGACGTTTTGGGTTTCGTCACCATAGCGAGTGGGCTGTTGGCGTTGCTGCTCGCGCTGTCAGAGGGCGAATCCTGGGGATGGTATTCCTACCGGGTGCTGGGTCTGATCACCTTCAGCGTCCTGAGCCTGGCGCTGTTCGTGGTGATCGAACTGGAGGTCACCGACCCGTTGTTGGACATCCGGGTATTCCGTTACTGGCAGTTCGCCAACTCGCTGCTGCTGATCTCGGTGTTGATGATCGGGCTGTTCGGGGTGCTGTTCTACATCCCGCTGTTCCTGCAGCAGGTTCAGGGGCTGGGGGCATTCGACGCCGGGCTCATCCTGCTGCCCCAGGCACTCGTAATGGCGGTACTGATGCCCCTCGCCGGGCGAATCTATGATCGGATCGGACCTCGGTGGCCAGCGACCATGGGCGTGGCGATCGTGGCCGTCGCCACCTACCTGATGCACAACTTGACCATCGACACCTCCCGCGAGCAGATCATCTGGTGGCTGATGCTGCGAGCCGCCGGCCTCGGGCTGGCCATGATGCCGATCATGACCGGAGGTCTCGCAGCCATCCCCGCAGCCCGGGTCAACGCCGGCAGTGCGTTCAACAACATCGCGCAACGGACCTCGGCCGCATTGGGACTGGCCGTCCTGACGGCGATCTTTACCACCCAGCAGGCCCAGCAGCTGGCCGGGCGTGCCGCACTGCTGCCCGCCGACACCGTCACCCCACACCTCGGTGGCCCGGCCGTCCCCGATTGGGTCGGCGCGTACGCCCTCTACCAGCAGACCCAGCTGCAGGTGTTCGTCGGAGGGCTGGATGACCTGTTTCTGATCGCCGCCGGACTCAGCGCCCTGGGTGCGCTGGGTGCGCTGCTGCTGCGGTCCGGACCTGCCCCCGCGACCCCAGCCAGCCTCGCGTCGCCGCCACAGGCCACCACGTCGACTGCACTCGCCAACGGCGGTCCAGTCAGAAACGGGGCAGTTGCGGGCGGCGCAGTTGCGAACGGGAGCCTGGTCCGACCTCATGCGGCCGCCAACGGCGCGGCCAACGGCAGCCCAGCCCGACAGAGCGAGGGGCTGCTCGACGTCGAGCGCGACGCTCGTTCCCGGGATACCTGACTTTACGAACCGTGCGTTAGCAGTTCCAGAACCTGCGGCGAAGCCACTACGAACTCGGCGTTGTTTATGGTATAGGCCCGCATTCGATACTCCGCCTCGGTGATCGTCTCGCCTATGCTGCTCCACAGGTGGTATGGAATCTTTACCGATGTGCCGGGCACAGCAACTTTGGTCGAAAAGTTGTCGTGAGCGTCACCTCCGGATGAGACCACAGTCCGTCTCAGTTCGTTACGCACAGTGACGAAAATTGTCACGCAGTCGTGGTCGAGGCGTCCACCATTTGCCCTGGCTGGGCTTCCGAATCGCACTTATCAGTGGCAAAAGATCAGAGTACGATGTGACGAATGTTACACTCCCCGCCTGCGTCTGGGAGTCGACTGGACCTTGTGCACCGTATCGGCGCGGCGGTGCTAGGGGCCGGATTGTGCCTATTCGGCATCCTGGGTTTCGTCGACCGGCTGAAGTTCCTCGCCGTCCACGGCAAAGTCGTGCTCGGGCTTGCCTCGAACGGCCTACTGTCGACGATCTCGGTCATCGTCGGCGCGGTTCTCATCGGTGCCGCATTGCGCGGTGGCCGGGTCTCCTCGACGATCACGGTGTTCGTAGGAGTGCTCTTCCTGCTCTCCGGCATCCTGAACCTCGCCGTACTGGACACCAAGTTCAACCTGCTGGCGTTCCGGCTGTCGAATGTGGTCTTCAGCATCGTCGCCGGGATGCTCCTGCTGTTCCTTGGCTCCTACGGTCGGTTCAGTGGCGGCTTGTCGGCGGATAATCCCTACTACCAGAGTCGGCATCGCGGAGATCGCGGTGCCGGGCCTGCGGATCACCCTCACGATGAGGAGGAGGACCGATTGGTGGCCGCGGAGTTGGCGGTCGCCGCGGGTCATGCCACGCCGCTGCAGGAGCTGCTGGTGCGTGAAGACGCACAGCGCCGCGCCAACGAGGCGCACCGGCGCGCCTGGGAGCTCTACGAAAGTAGCCAGACCCGCGACAATGGGGCGAAGCGAATACCCTGACCGTCCAAGATCACTTCCAATCCGGTATCACCTCGATGCATGAGTATCGCGATCGTGACCGCCCGTGCGGCCGTTGGTACCGATGACGACGAGCCGCTGCTACTGGCTGCACTGTCTGAGGAGGGTGCGGTAGTCGAGGTCGTGGAGTGGGACGACCCCGTCGCCGACTGGAGTGCATTCGACCTGGCGGTGGTGCGCTCTACCTGGGACTACACCCTGCGCCGCGACGCGTTCCTTGTGTGGGCAACGGCCACCGCGGGGCGGACCCGGTTGCGAAACGGTCCTGATGTACTCGCGTGGAACACCGACAAGACATATCTGGGGGAGCTGGCCGCTGCCGGCGTGCCGGTGGTCCCGACCACGTTTCTGACCCCGGACGATGAGCTGCGGCCGCCGGCGGGCGACGGTGACTTCGTGGTAAAGCCGTCGGTGTCGGCGGGCAGCCGGGACACGGCCCGATACACCGCCGGCGAGGCGGCTGCCGCCCGAAACCACGCCCAACGATTGCTCAACGCGGGGCGAACGGTCCTGGTGCAGCCGTATCAGGACAGCGTCGACATCCGGGGTGAGACCGCGCTGATGTTCGTCAACGGGCGGTTCAGCCACGCCGCCCGCAAGGCCGCCCTGCTCGCAGTGGGAAGGCCACCGACACCGGAGAAGCTGTTCGCGACCGAGACGATGGCCGCGGCGGTCCCCACCAGCGCGGAACGCGAGGTAGCCGATGCAGTCCTGGCGGCTACGCCCTTCGGACCAACCGAGCTGCTCTACGCCCGAGTCGACCTGCTCCAGGGTTCGGCCGGCAGACCGCTGCTGCTGGAGCTCGAGCTGGTCGAGCCCTCCATGTTCCTTCCCTACGCGCCGGCACAAGCCGTGTCGCGGTTCGCCGCGGCGATCGCGGCAGCGGCCAGCCCAGGCGCCTAGCGTGATCATGCTGCTGGCCACCGGCTCCACCTCAAGTCGTTCTGGATGCAGACTGCGGCAAATCGGGTCCTGATTACCGCGTTCTGCATCCAGAACGGGCGCGGGGCCGCTCCCGTGATGGACGACCGTGCTCGTGCCTGCGGTGACTACTGCTGGAAGGGCCAGCTCGGCTCTGCCGAGCATCTGGTTGGTCATGCCGAAGGTGAAGCCCGCGCCGGCCTCCAGCACGTGCGCGAGCGTGGCGCTGGCGAGCGAGTACGCGAGCTGAGTGTCGCCGCACGCAAGTTGGGTGTAGGCCAGGAAGCCGCTGGCCAGACCGTTCGGGGCCGGGTCACCGACTTCGTCGCCCGCAGCGATGGAGCGGGCGAGTAACTGGCCAACATCAGCAGCTGGACGATCCGGCCGCGCCCTCGCGATTGGGTCACCCTCAGGCCCCGATGCGTGCGGTTTCTCGAGCCGGGGCCAGCCGGGTTGGCGGGCTCTACGGCGAGGTCGGGACGGCTCCACGCGGCGCCGAAGTGCTGCCGGGTAACAGCGAACGGCCGTGCACGATACGGGGATAGGGCCGTTCGCTGCGGTGGGGGATTGGACCGCAGGATCAAGCGTCCCGGGCCAGTGGCACATGCGCTGCCGCGTAGGTGGTGCTCGACGGCCACGGTTCACCGACAACTCAACTTTGGGGGACACCATGCGACGAGTCATTATTCGTTCTCTGGCGACCACTGCCGTGCTCAGCGGACTTATTCTCACTGGGGCCGGCGTGGCCGCTGCTGATACGACACGTCCAACAGGCGGCGACGACCCATCAGCACAAACAAACTGCGGCACCGGCAATATTGATTTCTCGCCGGGCGGCTGCTTCCTCGGTTCGCACAATTTCTTCTAGTAGATGCCGACAAACGGCCCTGCCGCGCATAGCCGGTGGGGCCGTTTGTCGGCTGTCGGCTAGTTTCATCAGGCGTTCATCGGGCTCGACCCGCTCTCGGCGAACGGATCCGACTTGAGGTCCTGGGCATTCAGCAGATAGTCGCGCGCAGCTGGCCTGCCCAGGCGTGTAGGTGCGAGTCCACGAATCCTGGCATCACGATCATGCCGGTCGCATCGACAACGATCGTGCCGTCACTAGTGGCCGCGCCGAGATCAGGGCTGACCTCTGCGATCTTGGTTCCCTGGATCAGGACGTCGCCGAGCAGGTTCCCGAACGCCGGGTCCATGGTCACGATGGTGCCGCCCTTGAGCAGGACGCTTCGCTCGGCGTCTGCGTGTTCGAGGAGCCTCAGCGCTCGCGCATCAGCGGCCTCGTCACGGCGCGGCGCTCGGGCCGCCGCGACCTATCCGTCGGGCGTCGCGAAATCTGATGCCCCGTTCCCCCGCGCGCGCATCCGCCTTCTCCTTACCGAGGTCGGACGTGTGGACAGCAGTCTGGTCGTGGGTCATCAGAGTATTCCGTCTGCCCGGGGTTGGCGGGTCGTGCAGGTGATCCGGGCACCGTTGCGTGCACTTCGGGCCGTACGCTGCTGGGCCGGACTAGCTCTGGGAGCGCGTGCAGTGGCAAACGACGACGAACGCATCGCCCTGTTCCTCGACTACGAGAACCTCGCGATCGGAGCGCGCGACGGTCTGGGGGTGTCGCCCTTCGACTTCGGTCCGGTGGCCGACGCGCTCGCTGAGCGTGGGCGCGTGGTGGTGCGCCGGGCCTATGCCGACTGGTCGTATTTCGACGCCGACCGCCGGCTGCTCGCCCGGGCACAGGTCGAGCTCATCGAGATCCCCCAGCGCATCGGGGGCTCGCGGAAGAATGCAGCGGACATCAAGATGGCCGTCGACGCCATCGAGCTCGCCTACGAGCGCGGCTTCATCACGACGTTCGCCATCGGGACGGGTGACTCCGACTTCACGCCACTGGTGCACAAGCTGCGCGAGCTCGACAAGCGGGTGATCGGCATCGGCGTGCAGTCGTCGACGTCGGCCCTGCTGCCGCCCGCCTGCGACGAGTTCCTGTTCTACGATCGCCTGCCCGGCGTCGAGCCGTCGCAAGAGCCGAAGCGAGGCCGAACCCGCGGGCGCCAGCCAGGCGGTACGCCACTGGCAGTGTCGCCGCCGCCAGTCGCGATCTTGACGCCCTCGGGTGACACCGCGAGCGCGGACGTCAGTGAGGCCGACCGGGCGGGCGCCGAGGTTCCGGTCGAGGAGCCGGTGGCGGGGGGAGAGGACAGCGACGTCGGCCTGCTCGTCGCCCGCACCCTGTCCGGGCTGCAACGCCACGCCGACGGACCGGTGCGCGCGTCGATGCTCAAGCGGGCGATCTTGCGTAAGGATCCCACCTTCGACGAGGCCGACCAGGGGTTCCGGGGGTTCGGTGAGCTGCTGCGCCACCTCGAGAGCCAGCGTGTTGTGGAACTGCGCCGGGGTTCGGCGCAGGGCGACCCCGAAGTGGTGTTCCCCGAGGACGACTCGGCCGACGACGACGCCTTCCGGCTACTGGTAGACGTCGTCCGCGAGCTGCAGGCGTCGGGCGCGCTGCCCCAGCTCAGCGGGCTGAAGAACCAGCTGCGCAAGCGCCTACCCGCCTTCAGTGAGAAGCGTTACGGCTTCAACAGCTTCCTGTCCTTCGCCAAGGCGGCCCGCGCGCGCGATCTGATCGCCATGGAGTGGGACGACGACGCCGGTGACTACCTGCTGCGGGTACCTGGCTGACCTAGGCCTCTAGACAAGGGGCGTGCGCCAGTCGAGTAGCGTTTTGATGGCCTCGTCGACGTGAGTTACTCGCTGGCTCGCCGGGACAGGTTGGTACCGGTCTCCTGGGTGGCCCGCTGCACTCATCCGAGCGCTGGCGGTGATGTTGGCCTGGACGCGGTCGCGGCGCAGCCGCTCGTAGATGACGAATGCGTCAGCGGGAGCCGGTGCATCGCGCAACGACTTGGCCAGGATGACCGCGTCTTCGAGGGCCATCGAGGCGCCCTGTCCGGTCGCGGGGGAGGCGGCGTGGGCGGCGTCGCCGATGATCAGCATGTGATCGCGGTGCCAGCTTCTGACGTCGGGGAGGTCGTAGGCGTTGGTGACCAGTACCTGATGGGCGGCACGCACGATGCCGGCCGCCAGCGTCTGATCGTCCCGCAGCCGGGTGATCAGCGCAGCTTTCCAGCGTGGCGTGGTGCCAGACCTGATCTCGTCTCGGCTGAGCTCGGTGTCGTTGACCCGGCAGAACCACCAGGTGTCGTTCCGCGCGGTCACGATGTAGCCGAACGCAACCGGGCCGCGGATGACTTGGAAGTGGTCTGGTGGGCTGTACACCCCGGTGCCGGTTGAGTAGCCGTAGAAGATGCGCTGTCCCGCATAGCGCGGGGCGGTTGCGGTGGGGTCGATGATGGCTCGGACGGCGGAATTCAGCCCGTCTGCGCCGATCAGCGCATCGCCGCAAGCGCGAGAGCCGTCGCTGAACACCGCGGTGACGCCAGCGCGGTGACGGGTGATCTGGGTGAGGCGTTTCCCCCGCTCGATGCGGATTCCCCGGCCCTGCGCTTCGCGGTGCAGCGCGGAACACAGCTGCGCGCGGGTGAGGTAGCGGTAGCCGGTGGCGGGATCGTCGATGTCGCCGAGTGCAACGGTGGCGATCTGCTGGCCCTCGCCGTTGCATACCCGCATCGTGCGCAGAGGCGCGCTCACGGCGGAGACGGCGGTATCGGCGTCGACCTGCCGCAAGGCGCGCATCCCATTGCTGGCCAGGGTGAGGAACGCGCCGCCGTCCTGGCTGGTGAGGGGATGCGCTTCGTAGACCGTGGGGTCGATGCCGGCCTTGTCCAGAGCCATCGCCGCCGCGGTGCCGGCGATGCCGCCGCCGATGATCAGAACCCCGGGCATCAGTTCTGGAGGATAGCGGGATTGGACGGACAGGGCGGCGGATCAGGTTCGGTAGGTTGCCGGTGTGGCAGACCAGGCAGCCGATCGGCCCGTGGACATCTACACCGACGGTGCGTGTAGCGGCAATCCGGGCCCGGGCGGGTGGGGAGCCGTTCTGAGGTACGGCACACGCGAGAAGGAGATCCACGGAGGTGAGCCGGCCGAGACCACCAACAACCGGATGGAGCTGATGGCCCCGATCAGGGCGTTGGAAAGCCTGACCCGACCGATGGTGGTGCGACTGCACACCGATAGCAGGTACGTCCTGGACGGCGTCACCAAATGGCTGCCGCGATGGAAGAGTAACGGCTGGCAGACCGCTGCCAAGCAACCGGTCAAGAACGCCGACCTGTGGCAGCGCCTCGACGTCGCTGTGCACCGGCATCAGGTGCAATGGCACTGGGTCAAGGGCCATGCCGGGCACCCGGAGAACGAGCGCGCTGACCAGCTTGCCGCCCGGGGCCTGCACGAAGCGTGCGAGTAGCGGTCATCCCACCGGCATCTGCCGCGCTCGGCTACCTGCGCGCCGTGGACGTGGGGCCCGGTGTGCCAGACCATCGTGGCGAGCTAGCCTGCCACTTTGTTCCATCGTGTGGCATGATAGTCGAGTGGATGCCACAGTAGTCTTGGGTCGGCAGGGTCGGCTTGTCATTCCCGCCGAGCTAAGGGCCGCATTGGGGTTATCTCCCGGCGACCGGCTGCACATGCACCTCGCGGGGGACCGGCTCGTGCTCGAGCGGCCTGAGGACGCGGTGGTCGAACTACGCCGCTTAGGCTCTGCGGTCCCGCGTGGTCGCTCCCTGGTCGAGGAGCTGCTGGCTGAGCGTCGCGCTGCCGCGGCCAGCGAGTGACCGTTCTCGATGCCTCCGCCGTCCTCGCCCTGATCCACGAGGAACCCGGCGCAGACCAGGTGGCCGAGGCCCTGCCCGGAGCGTCGCTGGGAGCTGCCAACCTGGCGGAGATTATCGGCAAGCTGGTGGACGCCGATGTCGACGCGAGCCGGGTTCGGCAGCTGCTGACCGCCGCGGGCGTCACGGTGGAGCCACTGCTTACCGAGGACGCTGAGCTGGCCGGAGCCCTGCGCTCCGTCGAAGGAGGGCGGGCGCTGTCGCTCGGGGACCGCTGCTGCCTCGCCCTCACCGTACGAAGCGTGCCTGCCGAGGTGTTGACCGCCGACCGCGCGTGGGCTGACCTCGACCTGCCAATCCGCGTCCGGCTGATCCGGTAGAAGATGATGGTGCCGCCGCTACCACTGCCGCGCACTGCTCACGCGAACGGCATGGCCGACTCGTGTTATGTCTCGGAAAGCAAAGCCTCGAAGTAAGCCGACGAAGTGTTTGTCGTCGACTGTCGCTAGCCTTGCGTTGGATGGCCCACCGCTGTCGATGTAGGCCACCGCCTGATCAACCAGGTCGACTTCGAGGAATGGCCTGGCCAATGAGCAGGTACCATCAACAAGTAACGATCGGACGCCGCCGTCAACCGGCGCCGCCAGTAGGTCCCTCGCTTCGCGTGGAGTATCGGTTGGGAGATTGAATACATCTCGCCCGTGCCCGTTGAGTATAGTTTCTTCGAGCTGGCCATTGTCGAGTAGGACGGCATCGTGGATGAGTCGGAGGTTGTCTGCGTCTATCATTATTTCATGCACTGAGGTACGGTCTGCTGTGGGCAGACCGCTGATTCGTCCGTCAGCATTCACAGTATAGCCGAGGGTCACGAAAGGCCGTTTACGTTCAAGCGCGGCTAGCCATGGACCGAGGACCAGCCGGCTTTCGCCATCGAGGATGCCGACCTCAACCCCCACGCCGGCGTGTCGTAGGCCGCAGCGCCGCCCTCGCCGCGCGATGTCGGATCAATGACCGAGATAATGACCCGAGCGATACCGGCCTCGATCAGGGCTTGGCGGCAGGCTGGCGTGCGGCCGTGGTGGTTGCATGGTTCCAGGGTGACGACCGCCGTCCCACCCCGGGCGTGCTCGCCTGCTGCGGCGAGCGCCTGGGCTTCGGCATGCGGCTCACCCTTGCGTTCGTGATACCCCTCACCGACAAAATTCCCATTGGCAGCAAGAACCACACAGCCAACCGGTGGGTTTGGGCTGGCCGTGCCGAGGCCGAATGCTGAGAGCGCTATGGCCCGTCGCATAGCGTCGCGTTCGTGTGCTGAGGCCATTTCCCTACCCTGCCGCAGCCAATTCATCGAGCAAACGCGCGACGGAGGGCAGTTTGGCGTGCGGGGACAGCGAGCCCCCGACCGCCCGAATACGTCGCATCGTCCGGCCCGAGCCGCACCCACGAGCGATGCTGAGCGCTTCGGATGTCACGCTAACGGCGCGGTCGGGTTCGTTGGCTGCTACTAACGCGCTCCCGAACTGCGCCAGTCCGTATCCACGGGCCCGGTTGTAGGCGGCCGGTAGATCGGCAAGCGCCGTGTGCGCCACAGCGGCAATACCGCTGCCGCGCGGGCCGAGATCCCACGGCATCCCTCCATCTATATCCGTCCAGGTCACCTCCGTGGCCAGTGTAGCCATCTGACGCGAGAGACTTGATCCACTGCCCACGACCAAGGATTGCCTACCGTCCCGGTTTGCATACGTATATGCGCGCTTCGTCATGCACCCGGGCGGACCCGTCCTGTTCGGTGATCTCCCAAGGCCCCAGGGCCGGGTCGAGCGCCGAGCTGGTGCGTCCGCCATCCGGGACGCCACCCTGCTTCTGCCAGTCGGCGTCCCCCGGCCCTGGGTGCCGTCCATACAGACGAGATGAGCTGGGGTAGGAGCACAGTGCATGAGCCGGACAGTCAGGCGGCAGCTAACCCGCCCGAAAGGCCAGAGCGGCTACGTCGGGGTAAGACGGGTAAGGACCAGGACCGGTCGATGCAGCGCGGAGCCGTCGAGCAGCGTACTCAACCTGGCGCAACTTTCCTGCCCGCCGTGCGGGGAACCGCCTGCCACGCATCGGAGGATCTCGGTGAAAGGGAGCGGTGGCGTAACGGCCACGGTACGGGCTGATCGGGCAAGCACCCGGTAGGTTGGCGGCAGGTGCGGGCGTCTGAGGTCCCGAGGGGTTTGGAGGGCTTCCCATGGTGGCGAGGGCTGGGCTGAGAAGCCACACGCGAGCGCTGCTGATCGGGATCGTGCTGGTGGGGCTGGTCTCGGCGGCCGGGTGCGGTCCGACCTCCTCCAGCTCGGCGGGATCCACCTCGACCAGCGAATCGGCGGTGCCGGGCGCGGCTTGTCAGCACGTGGGCAGCGTGAACTTTGACAAGACGAAGTTCGTGCTGCACGCCGGGCTCGCCTTTGGTGCCTTCCATCATTTCATCTACGCGCCGCACAGGGCGGGCAACCTGCACGGTCTCGGCTCACTGGCCAAGGCCGGCCTGGCGGGACTGTTCACCGTGCACGAATTGAAGCTGGCCAAGGCGGACGCTGAGTCCTCGCCGACGCTGTGCCACCTCGCTGCCCCGTTCGACAAGGCCAGCGCGGCGATCAGCAACTCGACCAGCCAGATCAAGAGCGGCAAGGCGAGCAGCCAGGACATCGAGGACCTGAACAACGATGTCAACGCGGTGCAAAGCGGCGCGAAGGCTGACGGGGTTGCGGCGCCCGACCGCGTCCCGACCGACTCGCAGCTCGCCTCCGGCGGGAACTGACGGCATCGACGCTACCTCGACATGAATGACGCGGTCGCGGAGCCTGAGCGGACAGCTCCCTGATCCTGCGAGCCGCCTGGCGCTCTGCCTCAGATGGCGTTGCGGACCAGTCGCGCCGGACGGGATCATGACCGTGCCGGAACGCCCCTGATTGCCGAAGACCCCGACCGGGCACGAAGGGAAAGGAGCCATCCCGTGATCTTCATTGTCGTCAAGTTCACCATTCGTGAGGACAAGGCTGATGATTGGTTGTCCCTCGTCGACGACTTCACCCAGGCCACGCGGGCTGAGGAAGGCAACCTCTTCTTCGAGTGGTCCAGGAGTGTCGAGGTACCCAACCAGTTCGTGGTCGTCGAGGCGTTCGCGGACGGCGCGGGCGAGGCGCACGTGAATTCTGACCATTTCAAGACCGCCATGGAGTGGATGCCCGGAGTAATCGCGACGAAGCCGGAGATCATCAATGTCCACGTTCCGCGGGACGGCTGGGGTGAGATGGGGGAACTGACGCCGGTCGGCCCTCAGTAGCGGCCGCCTCGGAGCGCGGCGGCGTCGCAATATGAGACGGGCACACCATTCGTCAAGCTTCCTGGCGTCCCCGGGAGTAGCCTGAGCGCGCTCGCCCCCGATGGTGGAGGTGCCCGATGAGCCAACAGGGTTCGCCTCAGGCAGAGACTTTCAACCCATGGAGCATCGTCAACCTGGTGTTCCATCACCTTGCCGAGCACGGCCTGCATCCCGTGCTGGGGGTAACGGGCGACCCCGGTGAGCCAGCGGCGCAACTGCTGCGAGCGTTCGGCATCGAGCCAGCCGCCGAAGGAAACCGGCAGGTATCCCAGGACGTCCGGCAGCACCTGGCCGAGATCCGAGCCGCCGTGCTTGGTGAGAGCTGATCAACCGCGCTGGGGCGTTCTCATCCTCGGCACGTTGATGCCGTAGTACCGAATCTTGCGGTAAATGGTGGCCCGCGACATGCCGAGGTGCAGCGCCGCCTGCGCGCAGTTGCCGGCTGTGTTGATCAGGGTCTCGACGACCGCGTCCCGCTCGATGGACTCCAGCGGGCTGAGCACCAGCCGGGTGGTCGCCATCGCATCGGCTGGCAAGTCCGCCAGCTTGATCACCCCGGTGCGCCGATGCGCCACGACTTTGAGCAGCATCCCACGCAACTGTTCGACGTTGCCCGGCCACCGGTTGCGCATGAGCAGCCGCATCGCTTCCGGCGAGCACGTCAGACGGGCGCCCCGGGTCAGCCGAGCGATAAACAGGTGGACGAGCTCGGGGAGGTCTTCGATGTGGTGCCGCAACGGGGGGACCTGCACGGAGGAGGGGAAACATCCGATCAGGTCGTCCAACGCGTCACTGCTCGGCGCTTCGCTGCTCCGGGTCACCACGACCCAGTTCCGCGGATGGTCGGTAGTGCGCAGCGTCTCCTTGAGTAGCTCGGTCAGCGCTCGGAGGACCTCAGCGGGCAACCGGTCGACGTGCCGCAGGACGAGCGTGCCCGCGCCGCGAGCCAGCTCGTCGGCTACCCCGCCGAGCCAACTCCCGGGGTCGGCCCGGTCATCAGCACAGTCGTCGGCGTCCAGCACCCGCAGGTGCGCGGCCGGAGTGATCGCCAGATGCGCGCCGCGCGACACCGTCAGCTTGCCGACCCCGGCCTCACCCTCCAGATCCAGCCAGTCGCCGGACCGCAGGTGCGCCTGGACCTCCTGGCAGCACTTCACCCACAGCATGCTCGTGCCGACCACACCGGGCGTGGTGTGAGCGCGGGCGGCCGACCCGTCGTCTGTCGAGGGGCTAGTCAACTCGGCGGCGAGCAACTGCACAGCCACGATGCCACCGATCGTCGCTGACTCGCTCCAGCTCGGCTTGCAGTGCACCCGCGCGGTCGCCCCGCTGGGCAGGGAGGTGGTGAACACCCGGATCTTGCCGGCGGCCAGAGCCTCGGTGGCCTGTTCGAGCAACGCCACCTGGTCCTGCGGATCGATGAGCTCCCGGGCGCTGTCGTTCATCATCACCAGATCGGTGCTGATTGCCAGGATGGAGCCCCGGTTGCGGCGGCAGGCGAGCAGGTAGTCGTGCAGCAGGGCAAGCTCGCGTCGGCCGACCTGCGCCAGCAACGCCGCTTCGATCTGCTCGGCGATGCTGGCGGCCGCCGTGATCATCGCCGGGTTCGCGTCGTTTCGCCAGCAGGTCAAGTCGAGGATGCCCAGCACCTTGCCGGTGGTCGGATGGCGGATCGGTGCGCCCGCACAGGCCAGGTCCTCCAGGTGTTCGACGTAGTGCTCGTGCCCGAATACCTGCGCGGGTTTGCGGCCTTCCAGCGTGGTGCCGATGCCGTTGGTGCCGGCGAACTGTTCGGCGTAGCTGAACCCCGGCGCCAGCCAGACGTTGTCGAGCTTGCGTTGTAGCCGGGAGTCGCCGGTGCGGCGGTCGAGGACCACGCCGGCGGCGTCGGTGAGGATGATGCTGATCGGTTCGTCGGCGTATTGCGTATATGTCGTGCTGATGACCGCATCCGCGCTGTTCGCGAGGCGCGACTTGCGGTCGAGGTCGCGGTTGAAGGGCAGCTCAAGGTGGTCGGCGGCCACGTGCCATTCCCGGGACCGCCGCCATGATGCCAGAATGCTGTCCCTGACCGCCCCGGGCTCGACCGGTTCCGAGGTCAGAAACAGCTCACGGGCCCGCGCCAACATCCCGCCGCGTCGTGTGTCCCTGGCGGGCGGGTCCTCGGCTGGCTGGAGGCGTACCTCAGCCAAGGGTGCCTCCTTCGGAGCTCCCTCGGTTCTTGCTCGCCGAGCGGTATCGCGCTGGTGGCCAGCCGACCCGACGCTAGTCCTGCAGCCAACGCAACGGTAGTCAGCCGGGCACGCTCGCACTGTCTCAAGTTGAGACCGCGATACCTTCCCAGACCCGGTGTGATCGGGACCACGGGAGTTTGGCGCCGCACGAATGTCGTGGCGGTCGCAGAGTGTCCCAGCTGACCCGAGAACCCCGGGTAAGGAGTGACAATGAGTCGCCAGAGTGTGGCAAAGGCTCACCAGAAGATCCAGGAACTTGCCTGGGAGCCGTTGTATCACGAGCCGGTGAAGCACTACGGCACCGACTACACTTTCAGCAAGGCGCAGAAGAAGGACCCGCTCAAGCAGGTTCTGAGGTCATATTTCCCCATGCAGGAGGAAAAGGATCATCGAGTTTACGGAGCCTCCGACGGCGCCATCCGCGGTAACATGTTCCGCCAGGTGCAGGAACGCTGGATGGAGTGGCAGAAACTCTTCCTGAGCATCATCCCCTTGCCCGAGATCTCGGCCGCCCGGGCGATGCCCCTGCTGTTCCGGACGGTGCCGAACCCGGAGTTGCACAACGGCCAGGCCATCCAGATGATCGACGAGGTCAGGCACTCGACGATCCAGCAGAACCTCAAGCGCCTGTACATGAACAACTACATCGACCCAGCCGGTTTCAACTCGAGCCTGCGGAACTTCCAGAACGACGACTGCGGGACGATCGGGCGGCAGTTCGCCGAGGGATTCATCACCGGCGATGCCATCACCGCGGCGAGTATCTACCTGACGATCGTGGCCGAGACCGCGTTCACCAACACACTCTTCGTGGCCATGCCCGCCGAGGCCGCCGCGAACGGTGACTACCTGCTGCCGACGGTGTTCCACTCGGTGCAGTCCGACGAGTCCCGGCACATCAGCAACGGCTATGCCACGTTGCTGATGGCGCTGGCCGACGAGGGCAACCACCAGTTACTCGAACGCGACCTGCGTTACGCGTGGTGGAACAACCACCGGGTGGTGGACGCGGCCATCGGAACGTTCATCGAGTACGGCACCAAGGACCGGCGCAAGGATCGGGAGAGCTACGCCGAGATGTGGCGGCGGTGGATCTACGACGACTACT
>JBOHFC010000443.1:0-4430 GCA_050701375.1 Pseudonocardiaceae bacterium | reverse complement strand
GCACCATCTCGTCCACCTGTTCTGCACCGCGGAGCAGGCGCAGCGCGAAACCAGGAACCGCCAGCAGCGTCGGGCGGTGCATCGCCTCGCCTACCGCCTTGGTGAACTCCTCGTTGGTCACCGGGTCCGGACCGCTGAGATTGACCGGGCCGGACACCTCGTCGTGTTCCAGCGCGAAGCGGATCGCACCCACCTCGTCGTCCAGCGAAATCCACGGCATGTACTGCGCTCCGCTGCCCAGCCGGGCACCCAGACCGACCGCGAACAGCGGTTTGAGCTGGGCCATCAAGCCGCCGGATGGGGAGATCACCAGGCCGGTGCGCAGCCGCACAACCCGTGCCCCGGCCCGCTGCGCGACCGCCGTGGCTGCTTCCCAGTCGCGGCAGATCTCGGCGAGAAACCCTGAGCCCGTCGGGGCGGTCTCATCGACCTCGCGATCTCCGGTGTCACCGTAGAATCCCACCCCGGAAGCGTTGACCAGCACCGGAACCCGATGCTCGGCGACCGCGGCGGCGAGTACCTCGGTGGGTGGGATCCGGCTGTCCCTGATGGCCTGCTTGACCTCCCCGGACCAGCGCCGATCGGCCATCGCCGAACCGCACAGGTTGACCACTGCGTCGATACCATCCAGAGTCCCGGCGTCCATCGTTGCCGCCGACGGGTCCCAGACCCGCTCGTCCGGACCGCGCGGCCGCCCGCGCACCAGCCGCAAGACGTCGTGCCCCGCTCGGCGCAGCAACGCCACCAACGCAGTACCAATGAGACCCGACGACCCCGCGATCGCGACGCGCATAAGCAGATCCTCTCGGGTCAGCGCCGACTCCGCGACGCCCGGGTGGATTGCGTCAGGCTGTCTCGTTGCGCCAGGTGGCGGCGTCCGGGTTGTACCAAACCAAGCGGAGCTTTGTGCAATGCGAGAACAACCGGTAAGCATCGTCCGCCGACTCGAAGCTGCCTCTGAGCGATCGGTCCGCCCCCACCGCCTCAGCATGATCTTCAAAAGCCATGCTCCACGCGAAGATGCGCCCGTCCATCCGTTCGCCCGCCTCCTCCACCAGCGCGAACAGTCGGGGCGCGAGGTCCGCGACCAGCCCTTCCACCAGCGCGGCAAAGTCCGGTTCACCGCACAGGGGTTCCTCGCGCAGCGGTGCTTCGGGTGTCGTCATGGTTGTCCTCCCGGTGGGCACTACGATCCTTCGATGTTGGCAGTGAACGATAGATCTTTACATCAAAGATCGTAAGACATCGATGGAGTGATCTTTTCTGTAAGTTTCCTATATGTAAGATCACTAGATGGCTCAGGAGGTCCAAGGCATGGCTGGTTCGTCGGCACCGCTGCGACGGTTGGGTGCGGAGTTGCGACGGCTGCGCGATGCGGCCGGTCGGACCCAGACCGACGTGGGCGAGGCGATCGGTCGCACGCACGCCACCCTGGTGAACTGGGAGCGTGGCAAGACCAAGATCAGCAAATCGGACCTGGTGTGCCTGTTGGCCGAACTCCGCGCACCCGTCGACGTGCGTAAGGGTCTGGAGCAGCTGCGCGAGGAGTGCAGCCAGGGAGCGGGGCAGTGGGTCGTCTACGGCCTGCCCGACTGGCTACGACCGCTGGTCAGCTTCGAGGAGGACGCCTCTGCGGCGACGGTGTTCGAACCGGTGATCGTTCATGGCCTGCTGCAGACCGAAGAGTATGCCCGGGCGACGCACCTCACGGCGCCCCATGTGGTCGCGCCTGATGCGGTGGACAAATGGGTGGCCGCTCGCATGCAGCGCCAGCAGCGCCTGATCGGCCCCTATGCGCTGCGGTTCCACGCCGTACTCACCGAGGCCGTGCTGCGGCTGGAGGTGGGCGGACCTGCCGTGATGACCGCGCAGCTAGAACGACTCCTGGCCGCCACGACAGCGGAGAACATCACCATCCAGGTGCTGCCCTCGACGCAGGGACAGCACGCCGGGATCGCCAGCAACTTCACCGTGCTGCACTTCGCTAACTCGGAGATCGACCCACCACTGGGCTACTTCGACGGGCCGCTCGGTGGATACCTGATCAGCGATCCAGGTGATGTGGCTGCCATGGTCAACATGTTCGATGACCTGTGTCAACCGGCGTTGGACGCGGCCGAATCCGCCGAGTTGCTCGCTGCCATACTGGACGAGTATCGGAGGAAGGGCGGCACTCATGATTGAGGTAGCCACAGCCGCGTGGTGCACGTCCAGCTTCAGCAACGGCGGCGGTAGTTGCGTCGAGGTTGCGCTACTGGGCGACGGCCGAACCGCGGTGCGCAACAGCCACTACCCCGACGCGGGCGTGATCCTGTTCACCCGCACCGAGATGGACGCCTGGATCAAGGGCGTCAAAGCCGGTGAGTTCGATCACCTCACCTGAGGTGACGTTGCGCAACTAGGCGCCGAACGCTGACGGTCGCGGATGGACCCGGGCCCGCTCGGGGGGGTGCACACGCGTTCGTACGCTCAGAGAAACGCTCTGTCTGAAAGGTTGTAACCATCTGCTTCGTCACCTAGCTCACAGCGGCAGGGTTGCGCAAATAACGCAACGCTGGCTACAGCCCAAGGTCATGCTGGAATGTGGCGCCGGTGAGGCGTTGTTTGATGGTGTTGAGGAACCGGGCGGCGTCGGCTCCGTCGACGAGCCGGTGATCGTAGGACAGCGCCAGGTAGATGATCGAGCGAACCGCGATCGTGTCGCCGTCCTCGGCGGAGAGCGCGACCGGCCGTTTGACCACAGTGCCGGTGCCGAGGATCCCGACTTGCGGTTGCAGGATGATCGGTGTGTCGAACAGCGCCCCACGCGAGCCGGTGTTGCTGAGAGTGAACGTGCCGCCGCTCATCTCATCCGGGGTGATCTTGTTCGTCCTGGTCCGCTCCGCAAGGTCGGCAATCCGGCGGGCCAGCCCAGCGATGTTGAGATCACCCGCGTCGTGGATCACCGGCACGAGCAGGCCGCGCTCGGTGTCCACCGCTATACCGAGGTGCTCCGCGGCGTGGTAGGTGATTTCGCCCCTCTCGGTGTCAATCGAGGCGTTGACCTTCGGGTGCGCCTTGAGCGCCTCGACAGTGGCTTGGGCGAAGAACGGCAGGAACGACAGCTTGACGCCCTCTCGCGCCTCAAAGTCCCGCTTGGCCTGATCGCGCAGCCGGGCGAGACGGGTGATGTCAGCCTCCACCACAGTCGTGAGCTGCGCGGAGATCTGGAGCGACTCGACCATCCGCTTGGCGATGACGCTGCGCATCCGGGACATCTTCTCGGTTCTGCCGCGCAGCTCGGAGGCTGCCGCCGGTAGCTGCGCGGAGGGCGGCGCCACGGCGGGTGGCGGCTGCTGCGGTTCCGGCGCGGCCGGACGTTGCTGCGGTTCCGGCGGTTGCTGCGGCGCAGCCGGTTGGGGTTCGGGCGTTTCGACGGCAGCGAGCACATCCTGCTTCCGGATCCGGCCACCGACCCCGGTGCCCTGCACGATCGACAGGTCAATCCCATGCTCGGTCGCGAGCTTGCGCACCAGCGGTGTCACATACGGCGCGCCGCCCGCCGCCCCGTCGGACCCACTGAACCCTGCTGCCGCAGTTCGGTCGGCGGGCTGGTCTGGCTCGGCGCTTGGTTGGGGCTGATCCGGCGTAGTCGGCGGCGGGGGTCCGCTCTGACCCGCGCTGTCGCCCACCGTGGCCAGGGTGGCGCCGACGGCGGCGGTCTCGTCTTGTGCAGCGATTATCTCCAGCACGGTGCCTGCGACCGGAGAGGGGATTTCGGTGTCGACCTTGTCGGTGGACACCTCGACCAGCGGTTCGTCCACGGCGACGGTGTCACCAACCTGCTTGAGCCACCTGGTCACGGTTCCCTCGGTGACACTCTCACCCAGCGCGGGCATCGTCACGGGTGTACTGGGGCCCGCGGCGGACGGGGTTGGCGGCGCGGCTGGTCGCTGCGATGGTTGCACCGGCTCGGTACGACCGGCCGGCTGGGGGGATTCAGCCGGCTGGGTGCTGGTCTGATCGGCAGAGTCACCGATCACGGCGAGCTCCGCGCCGACCTCGACGGTCTCGTCCGCAGGCACAACGATCTTCTGCAGCACACCGGCCGCAGGCGAGGGGATCTCGGTATCGACCTTGTCGGTGGACACCTCGACCAAAGGTTCGTCCACCTCAACGGTGTCACCTTCGTGTTTGAGCCAGCGGGTCACCGTTCCTTCGGTGACGCTCTCGCCCAGCTCAGGCATCGCCACGGAGTACGCCATCTGCTGCCTCGACTCCTCGACTTCCGTAGGTACTTGTCAGCCGTGCGCGTGCAGCGGCTTGCCGGCCAGGGCCAGGTGCGCCTCACCGAGCGCCTCGTTCTGCGTGTGGTTGGCGTGCACCAGCGCAGCGACGTCCTCCGGGTAGGCGTCCCAGTTGACGATCAGCTGGGCCTCGCCGACCAGCTC
>JBOHFC010000442.1:0-18887 GCA_050701375.1 Pseudonocardiaceae bacterium | reverse complement strand
GCACCATCTCGTCCACCTGTTCTGCACCGCGGAGCAGGCGCAGCGCGAAACCAGGAACCGCCAGCAGCGTCGGGCGGTGCATCGCCTCGCCTACCGCCTTGGTGAACTCCTCGTTGGTCACCGGGTCTGGACCGCTGAGATTGACCGGGCCGGACACCTCGTCGTGTTCGAGCGTGAAGCGGATCGCAGCTACCTCGTCGTCCAGTGAAATCCACGGCATGTACTGCGCTCCGCTGCCCAGCCGGGCACCCAGCCCGACCGCGAACAGCGGTTTGAGCTGGCCCATCAAGCCGCCGGACGGGGAGATCACCAGGCCGGTGCGCAGCCGCACAACCCGTGCCCCGGCCCGCTGCGCGGCCGCCGTGGCCGCTTCCCAGTCGCGGCAGATCTCGGCGAGAAACCCCGAGCCCGTCGGGGCTGTCTCATCGACCTCGCGATCTCCGGTGTCGCCGTAGAATCCCACCCCGGAGGCGTTGACCAGTACCGGAACTTGGTGTTCGGCGACCGCTACGGCGAGCACCTCGGTGGGGCCGACCCGACTGTCCCGGATGGCCTGCTTGACCTCGCCAGACCAGCGCCGGTCGGCCATCGCCGAGCCGCACAGGTTCACCACGGCATCGGTGCAGTCCAGGGCGCCGGCGTCCATGGTCCCCGCCGACGGGTCCCAGGCCCGCTCGTCCGGGCCGCGCGGCCGCCCTCGCACCAGCCGCAGCACCTCGTGACCGGCTTGGCGCAGCTGCTGCACCAACGCGGTACCGATGAGACCCGACGACCCCGCGATCGCGACGCGCATGAGCAGATCTTCTTCCGGATAGCGGTTCTGGGCGGGGAGGGCTACAGCTCGAATGTGGCGCCGGTGAGGCGCTGTTTGATGGTGTTGAGGAATCGGGCGGCGTCGGCTCCGTCGACGAGCCGATGATCGTAGGACAGCGCCAGGTAGATGATCGAGCGAACCGCGATCGTGTCGCCGTCCTCGCCGGCGAGGACGATCGGTCGCTTGACCACACTTCCCGTACCGAGGATCCCGACCTGCGGTTGCAGGATGATCGGTGTGTCGAACAGCGCCCCACGCGAGCCGGTGTTGCTGAGAGTGAACGTGCCACCGCTCATCTCATCCGGGGTGATCCTGTTCGTCCTGGTCCGCTCCGCGAGATCGACAATCCGGCGGGCCAGCCCGGCGATGTTGAGATCACCCGCGTCGTGGATCACCGGCACGAGCAGACCACGCTCGGTGTCCACGGCGATGCCGAGATGCTCTGCAGCGTGGTAGGTGATTTCGCCCTTATCGGTGTAAATCGAGGCGTTGACCTTCGGGTGCGCCTTGAGCGCCTCGACGGTGGCTTGGGCGAAGAACGGCAGGAACGACAGCTTGACGCCCTCTCGCGCCTCAAAGTCCCGTTTGGCCCGATCGCGCAGGCGGGCGAGGCGGGTGATGTCAGCTTCCACCACGCTGGTGAGCTGCGCCGAGATCTGGAGCGACTCGACCATCCGCTTGGCGATGACGCTGCGCATCCGGGACATCTTCTCGGTTCTGCCGCGCGGCTCGGAGGTTGTCGCCGGCAGCTGGGCGGAGCGCGGTGCCGCGGCGGGAGGCGGCTGCTGCGGTTCGGGCGTGGCCGGCGGTTGCTGCGGCGCAGCCGGCTGGGGTTTGGGCGTTTCGACGGCAGCGAGCACATCCTGCTTTCGGATCCGGCCACCGACCCCGGTGCCCTGCACGATCGACAGGTCAATCCCATGCTCGGTCGCGAGCTTGCGCACCAGCGGTGTCACATACGGCGCGCCGCCTGCCGCCTCGTCGGACCCACTGAACCCTGATGCCGCAGTTCGGTTGGCGGGCTGGTCTGGCTCGGCGCTTTGTTGGGGCTGATCCGGCGTGGTCGGCGGCGGGGGTCCGCTCTGACCCGCGCTGTCGCCCACCGTGGCCAGGGTGGCGCCGACGGCGACGGTCTCGTCTTGTGCAGCGATTATCTCCAGCACGGTGCCTGCAACCGGGGAGGGGATTTCGGTGTCGACCTTGTCGGTGGAAACCTCGACTAGCGGTTCGTCTACGGCGACGGTGTCACCAACCTGCTTGAGCCACCTGGTCACGGTTCCCGCGGTGACGCTCTCACCCAGCGCGGGCATCGTCACGGGTGTACTGGGGCCCGCGGCGAACGGGGTTGGCGGCGCTGCTGGTCGCTGCGACGGTTGTACCGGCTCGGTACGGCTGCCTGGCTGGGGGGACTCAGCCGGCCGGGCGCTGGTCTGATCGGCCCTGGTCTGATCGGCGGAGTCACCGATCACGGCGAGCTCCGCGCCGACCTCGACGGTCTCGTCCGCAGGCACAACGATCTTCTGCAGCACGCCGGCCGCAGGCGAGGGGATCTCGGTATCGACCTTGTCGGTGGACACCTCGACCAAAGGTTCGTCCACCTCAACGGCGTCACCTTCGTGTTTGAGCCAGCGTGTCACCGTTCCTTCGGTGACGCTCTCGCCCAGCGCAGGCATCGCCACGGAGTACGCCATCTGTTGCCTCGACTCCTCGACTTCCGTAGGTACTTGTCAGCCGTGCGCGTGTAGCGGCTTGCCGGCCAGGGCGAGGTGCGCCTCACCGAGCGCCTCGTTCTGCGTGGGGTGGGCGTGCACCAGCGCAGCGACGTCCTCCGGGTAGGCGTCCCAGTTGACGATCAGCTGGGCCTCGCCGACCAGCTCACCGACTCGATCGCCGACCATATGTACGCCCACCACCGGGCCGTTCTTGGCGCGTACCAACTTGATCGCGCCCTTGGTCTGCAAGATCTGGCTGCGACCGTTGCCGGCCAAGTCGTAAATGATCGTCTCGATCTCTCCGTGGCGGTCCTTGGCCAGCGCTTCGGTGAGCCCGACCGAAGCCACCTGCGGCTCGCAGTAGGTCACCCGCGGGATACCGTCCTCGTCAATCGGAGCGGGGGTACGCCCAGCGATGTCCTCGGCGAGGAAGATGCCTTGTGCGAACCCGCGATGGGCGAGCTGTAGCCCGGGCACGATGTCCCCCAGCGCGTAGACCCCCGGAAGGTTGGTTCGCAGCCGGTCGTCGGTGAGCACGAAACCTCGGTCCATCCGCACACCGGCCTCCGCGTACCCGGCGTCCGCGGTATTCGGTCCCCGGCCCACGGCGACCAGCAGCAGATCGGCCTCGAACTGCTCCCCGGACTCGAGGCTCACGGTGACTCCGGAATCGGACTGAGTCGCACCCGTGAACCTGACCCCGGTCCTGAACGTGATGCCGCGCCGGCGAAAAGCTCGCTCCAGTTGTTTGGAACAGAAATCGTCCTCGGCGGGCACGAGGCGGGGCAACGCCTCGACGACGGTCACCTCGGCGCCGAAAGAGCGCCACACGCTGGCGAACTCGACTCCGATGACGCCGCCGCCCAACACCACCACCCGCTGCGGGACGTAGTCGAGGTTCAGCGCCTGATCGCTGGTGATGAACCGCCCGCCGATCTCCAGGTCGGGTAGGGACTTGGCATAGGAACCGGTAGCCAGCACGACGCTGCGACCGGTGTAACGCTGCCCATCGACATCGACGGCGTTGGGGGCGACGAAGTTGCCGGTGCCCTCGACGTAGCGGATCCCTCGGGAGGACACCAACCCCTGCAGGCCCTTGAACATCTTGGCGACGACGCCATCCTTGTACTTGTTGACGCCCCCCATGTCGATGCCCTCGAGCGCGGTCTTCACCCCGAACTGATGGCCGTCCCGAGCAGTGTCGGCTACCTCAGCAGCCTGCAGCAGCGCCTTTGTGGGGATGCAGCCACGGTGCAGGCAGGTGCCACCCAGCTTGTCTTTCTCCACCAGGACGACCGACAGACCCAGCTGGGCAGCTCGCAGCGCGCAGGCGTAACCGCCCGAGCCGCCACCGAGGATCACCAGATCGGCGGTGCTTGCTGAAGGCTCTGTCACTGAGACGCTCCTTAAGCAGACATCGGTGAAGTGGATTGGCCCGCCACGGCTATCTTGTCACCCAAGGAGCATCGTCAGCGCCCCGGCGGCGCGATCAGCCTTGTTCGGCGATGTCGGCGAGGACTGCGGCCAGGGTGCGCACCGGTACCCCGGTGCCACCCTTGCCGGTGTATCCCCATGGTGAGCCGGTGTTGTAGGCGGGACCGGCGATGTCCAGATGCGCCCAGGGGATGTCATCGGCGACGAACTCGGACAGGAATACGCCGGCGGTGAGCATGCCGCCCCAGCGGTGGCTCGCCACGTTGGCGATGTCCGCGAGCTTGGAGTCCAGGTCGGATCGCAGGTGTTCGGGCAGCGGCATCGCCCACCCGTTCTCCCCGACCTGCTGGGAGATCGTGGTGATCCGGTCGCGGAACTCCGGCGTACCCATGATCCCTGGTGTACGGCTGCCCAGTGCGACGATCTGCGCGCCGGTGAGGGTCGCGGTGTCGATGATGTAGTCCGGGGCGTCCTGCGCCGCGCGGACCAGTGCGTCAGCGAGGATCAACCGCCCCTCGGCGTCGGTGTTGAGCACCTCGACCGTGGTGCCGCCGTACATGGTGAGGACGTCGCCGGGCCGGTAAGCGGTGGCCGAGGGCATGTTCTCGGCCATCGGCACGGTGGCGATCACCTCCACCGGGAGTTCCAGCCGTGCGGCGAGCACTGTGGTGACGACCACGGCGGCCGCGCCTGCCATGTCCATGGTCATCTCTTCCATCTTCGCCGCCGGCTTGATCGAGATGCCGCCGGTGTCGAAGGTGACTCCCTTACCGACCAGGGCCACCTTCGCTCTCGGCGCGGCCGGAGAGTAGTGCAGCCGGACGAGCCGCGGCGGGCGAGACGAGCCGCCGCCGACCCCCAGGATGCCGCCGTACCCGTCGCGCTGCAGTGCCGTCTCATCGAGCACCTCGGTGCCCAGACCGGCCGCCTGGGCCATCGTCACGGCGCGTTCGGCGAACGAGGCTGGATAGAGGTCGTTGGGCGGCGTGTTCACCAGATCGCGCGCCGCCGCAACCGCCTCGGCGATGGCAATGGCCCGGCCGAGGTCCGCTATCGCCCCAGCGTCGCCGGCCGAGGGCACCGACAGGTCCATCTGACCCAGCGGCCCGTCGCCGTTGCGGGACCGGTAGACGGTGAATGTGTAGCTGCCCAGCGCGGTGCCCTCAGCGGCGGCGGCCAGGTCGACCCGGGACAACGTGGTGACAGCTCGAGCGGTGCCCGACAGCGCACGAGATGCCGCACCAGCAGCTCGGCGGACCTGCTCGCTGGTGGGCTGGCCATCGACCTCGCCGAGGCCGGTGGCGACCAGCAGCGGAGCACTGATGGCTCCGCGCGTGGGTACCTTGATCACCTCGTCAGCCTTACCTCGGGCACCCAGCATGGCGAGCAGGTCGGTGAGGGCACCGTCGAACGCCCTGTCGATATCTTCGTTGCCGGGCAGGAGTCGAGGACCCTCTTCGCTGGACATGGTCCCCACCACAAGGGCATCGACGGTCGCGGTGGTCACCGAGGCATCGGTGAGGCGCAGCGACGGGGTGGTCAAGGTGATCTCCTCGAGAGGATCGGGCTGCATCGGGTGCGGGGCGGTGTACCACTAGAGGTAGCGTTCCATAGCCGTGAGTACCGACCTCCACTGCGGACCCCTGCACGCCTCGCATTTCGAGGTCGGCGCGACCCTGGGAGCGTTCGGCGGATGGGAAATGCCGATCAGCTACCCCGGCGGAGGCGTCGTCGCGGAGCACATCGCAGTGCGGGAGGCAGTCGGTGTGTTCGACGTCACCCACCTGGGCAAGATCAGCATCATCGGTCCGGGAGCCGCGGAGTTCGTCAACTCATGCTTCACCGCGGACCTGGCGAAGATCCACCCTGGGCAGGCCCAGTACACCTTGTGCTGCGCCGACGACGGCGAAGTGGTGGACGACCTCATCGTCTACCTGGTCGGCCCGGACGAGGTGTTCTGCGTGCCGAATGCCGAGAACTCGTCGGAGGTCGGTCGCCGGCTGGCCACCGCGGCGCCCCGGGCAGTGCGGGTAATCGACCAGCAACAGCAATACGCGGTCCTGGCCGTGCAGGGACCCCGCTCGGCTGAGTTACTCGCTGCGGTGGGATTGACCTTCGCCAGCATGGACTACATGGGCTTCGCCGACGTCGACCACGAGGGTGTGGCACTGCGGGTGGGTCGCACCGGCTACACCGGCGAGCGCGGCTACGAGTTGTTGCCGTCCTGGGCGCATGCGCCTGCCCTATGGGAGGCGCTACTCGCCGCCGCTGGCCCGCTCGGTGGTCGAGCGTGCGGTCTCGGCGCCCGCGACACCCTGCGCACTGAGATGGGCTACTCGCTGCACGGCCAGGACCTGGGCGGCGACATCACCCCGCTTCAGGGTGGTGTCTCGTGGGCGATCGGCTGGGGCAAGCCGGCCTTCTGGGGACGGGAGGCATTGCTCGCCGAGCGAGAGCGCGGTCCGTTGCGAAGGCTGCGCGGCCTGCGCGCAACCGGACGCGGGGTGCCGCGGCCGCACATGGCAGTGCGGTCCACGGCGGGTGCGTTGCTGGGAGAGACCACCTCAGGGACCTTCTCCCCGACGCTGAGCACCGGTATCGCCCTGGCGCTGCTCGATCCCGGGTTACGAGCTGGGGACCGCGTCGAGGTTGACGTACGGGGCCGGGCGCTGCCCTGCGAGGTCAGCACACCGCCGTTCGTGCCTTCCCACGTGCGCTGAGCGCCATCCGAGCAACTACTGCTCAGGCCCGCGACGTTGCCGCGTGTGGGCAGGACCACCCACAGTAAAGTAGTGGGACGTCCTACCATTGTTGGGCACGACGGGATACCGTGCTGGTCATGAGCGCCGCGCCACTGTTCACCCGGCTGCCGCACCCTGCTCCGACGCCACCGCAACAGCGAGCGGAGATACTCGCAGCGCCAGGTTTCGGTCGCTACTTCTCCGACCATATGGTTGACATCTGCTGGACCGCCGGCCGTGGCTGGCACGACCTACAGATCGGCCCCTACCGGCAGCTTGTGATGGACCCGGCCAGCATGGTGCTGCATTACGGGCAGGCGATATTCGAAGGCCTCAAGGCCTACCGGCAGCCATCCGGCACGGTGGCCTGCTTCCGGCCCCTGGCCAACGCCGCCCGGCTCCGCTCCTCGGCCCGCCGGTTGGCGATGCCAGAGCTGCCTGATGAGCTGTTCCTCGGTTCACTGCGTGAACTGGTGCGGGCCGACAACGACTGGGTGCCGGCCGCCGGCGGGGAGGAGTCCCTGTATCTGCGGCCGATGCTGTTCGCCACCGAGGTGAGTCTCGGCGTGCGCCCCGCGGCCACGTACCGGTACCTGCTCATCGCCTCCCCGGCCGGCCCGTACTTCCGCGGCGGCCTAAAGCCGGTCAGCGTGTGGCTGTGCAGCGAATACGTCCGGGCCGCGCCGGGGGGTACCGGGGCCGCCAAGTTCGCCGGTAACTATGCCGCATCGCTCCTGGCCCAGCAGCAAGCCGCTGACAAGGGCTGCGACCAAGTCGTGTGGCTGGATGCGGTGGAGCGGCGCTGGGTTGAGGAAATGGGCGGGATGAACCTCTACTTCGTCTTCGGTGAGGGCAGCCAGGCCCGGTTGGTGACCCCGGAGCTGACCGGCGCCTTGCTTCCAGGGATCACCCGCGATTCCCTGCTCACCCTGGCCAAGGACCACGGGCTCAGCGCCGAAGAGCGACGGATCTCCACCGAGGAGTGGGAGAAGGGCGTCCAGACCGGGGACATCTCGGAGGTATTCGCCTGCGGCACAGCTGCGGTGATCACGCCGGTCGGGCGGGTCGCGCACGCCGGTGGAGAGTTCACCATCGGCAGCGGCACACCGGGCCCCATCACCATTGCGCTGCGTGCCTCTCTCACCGCAATCCAACGCGGCGCCGCCCCCGACTCGCACAGCTGGATGGTCTCCGTCACCTGACGCCCCACCGCGCATTCAGCAGGCTGAGCGGGGCTATTCGGCACTCGGTCGCCCCACTGAGGCCGCTGAATGCGAAGTGCGATCAGCCCACCGCGCAGATGGCGAGGATCACGGTGGTGGTCAGCTCAGCGGCGGCGCCTAGTACGTCGCCGGTGACGCCGCCGAATCTGCGGTGGGTGTGTGCCGACGTCGCGACGACGACCAGTGCGGCGGCGGCGACCGCTAGCGTGCCTTGCCAGGGCCGTCCGGGGACGGCTACCAGGCCGGCGGCCAGCAGGATCGCCGACCATGCCACTGCGACGGTGGGTGGCTGGCTCCCGGCCACCAATGCTCCCATGCCAGCGGCCCGGGCTGCTGGCACCCCGATCCGGGCGCACCAGCTGAACGCGGCCCGCCCCGCGACCAGCGCGAGCACCACGGGAACCGGTCGGCCGGTCTCGGCGAGCGCCCCCAGCGCGGCGGCCTGCGTGGTGAGCACCAGTACCAGTGCGATCACTCCGAACGGCCCGGTCGAACCGTCGCGCATCACCTCCAGGGCCCGCTGCGGGCCGCCGTAACAACCCAACCCGTCAGCGGAGTCAGCCAGCCCGTCGAGGTGCATCGCCCGAGTCAGCCCGGCCAGCGTCGCTACCACGACCGATCCGGCCAGCAGCGACGGAGCGCCCACCGCGTGCAGCGCGGTCAACAGCCCCATGGCCATCAAGCCCAACCCGGCGCCCACCAGCGGCGCCCAATAGAGCGCCTGGCGGGCTACTGCCCGATCCACCTCGACGGGCGTACCAGCCGGCACGATGGTCAACCAAGACAGCGCGAGTCGCCACCCACTGATCACCCCGTGGGCAACGGCGCACCTGCCGGTCCGGCGACGCCGGCGTCGGCGAAGGTGGCCATCTCGGCGAGCACCCGCACCGCCATCTGCACCAGCGGCAAGGCGGCCACCGCTCCCGAACCCTCACCCAACCGCATTCCCAGATCGAGGATGGGAGTCAACTCCAGATGTTCCAGCGCCAGGGTGTGCGCGGGCTCCACCGACCGGTGCCCGGCCACCCACCACTGCCGCGCTCCCGACGCGAGTTCCTCGGCAAGCATCGCCGCCGCGCCGACGACTACGCCGTCGAGGATCACCGGAGTGCGCCGGACCGCAGCCTGAGCCAGGAAGCCGGCCATTGCCGCGATATCGGCACCGCCGGCGGTGCGCATCAGCGCGAGAGGATCACTGACCAGCGGCCGGGCCCGGCGCAATGCGTCGCGGATCGCCGCGGTCTTGCGCATCCAGCCGGCGTCGTCGATCCCAGTGCCCCGGCCCACGACCGCCACCGGTTCGGATCCGGTGAGCGCCGCGACAAGTACCGCGGCGGGAGTGGTGTTGCCGATCCCCATGTCGCCCGCGATCAGCAGGTCGGCACCTCGGTCTACCTCCTCGTCGGCGATCGTCACGCCGGCATCCAAAGCCTGGGTCACCTCCGCGTCGGTCAGCGCGTCCTGCAGGTGGATGGCGCCGCTGCCGCGGCGGACCTTGTGTCTGGTGACCAGCGGCGGTCCGGCATCAGTGGCCGGGTCGCAGTCCACCGCCAGGTCGACCACCCGCACCGACGCCCCAGCCACTGCAGCGAGCACGTTCACCGCCGCCCCACCGCTGAGGAAGTTGCCCACCATCTGCTGGGTGACCTCGCTGGGATAGGCGGAGACTCCGTACGCGGCGATGCCGTGGTCCCCGGCGAACACCACGACCTGCGGGCGGACGAACGGGTGCGGTGGGCACGCGCCCTGGCAGGCGGTCGCCCACACGCCCAGCTCCTCTAGCCGCCCCAACGACCCCGGTGGTTTGGTCAACTGGTCGTGGCGGGCCCCCGCTTCCCGGTGGGCTTGCTGGTCGGGCGGGGTGATCCGGGGAAACTGCACTCTGTACTCCTGGATGCTCGAGGTCCGTCGCCTCGCCATCCTTCCCCATCCATCCTGGTTGGCGGCGGTGCCTGGCGGTACCCGTCAGCGCAGCTTCACGACCAGCCCAGCCACCACGAGCAAGACCCCGTCGCACACTGCGGCGAGCTCACCGTTCAGCGCACCCAGCTCGTCGCGGAACAGCCGCCCCGCGCGGGTCGACGGTACGACGCCAAGCCCGACCTCCGCGCTGACCAGCACCAGCCGGACCGGGCAAGCCGCCACCGCCGACACCAGTTCGGCGCACCGCGCGCGGCAGGCCCGCAGCGGCTGCGGGCTGCCCTCCCAGGCTTGCGCGTCGTCGAGCTCTCCGGTCAGCCACGTGGCAATGTCGTCAACCAACACCGGGACCCCGCAGGCGACGCGCAGGACGGCGGGGAGGTCGGTCGGCTCAACGGTGTGCCAGCCCGGCGGCCTGCGGGCCACGTGCGCGGTGATCCGCGCTTCCCATTCATGGTCATCGGGGTGGTGCCGGGCGGTTGCCAGGTAGTCCACCCGCGCATCGTCCAGCAATCCCTCGGCATGGGCGGACTTGCCTGAGCGCGCACCACCCAGTACCAGCGTTCGCACCTGCCAGACGCTACCGTCAGTTGCCCCAGATCGACGGGAGCAGGCGGGAGTGTGCAATGACCCTGCGTTGGCGGTACCAGGATCTGGCCGGCGGCCACGCACCCGGCCCGGATATCACCTTCGACGTCCAGTCCGACGCCGAGCGGTGGCTCAGCGGTGAATGGCAGGATCTGCTCGACGGGGGCATTGCGGCGGTGACCCTGCTCGACGGGGAGTCGGTCGTTTACGGCCCGATGAGCCTGCGCCCTTAGTCAGCAATGGGCGGTCCGGCGCGGGCACCGGCTAAGGGATCGGGTCCCCGAGTTCGATCCGAGGCTTGGGCACCCGCAACCGGCGCAGCTGGGTCGCTCGGGTCATCGCATAAAACCCCAGACTCGTTCCGGACTCCGACGCGTTGGGGAACCGTTCGCGGACACGACGCATAACGGTCCGGCCCAGCAGCACTCCCTCGACGATGATGGCAAGGAGCATCGCCATCGACACCAGCGACACATACTGTTGCACTATCGGCGCCGGCACCAAGATCACCACAATCACCAGCAAGGCCAGTGGCATGAACGCGCCAGCGAGGTGCCGCCGAGAATCCACCAGATCCCGCACGTAAGCCTTGACCGGGCCGCGGTCGCGAGGCAGCAGGTATTTCTCGTCGCCCGCCAGCATGCGTTCCCGGCGGTCCGCCGCTGCGTTGCGGCGTTCTGCCTTGGACCCACGCATCCGGCGTAACGCGTCCCGCTGAGTACGCGGTGGGGGAGGCGCCGGACCGCGCTTGCGTCCCTCAGCCTCCCGGCGGCTGGGGGTGGGCCTGCCCTTGCCGACATTGCGGGTTCGCTGGCCGACGTCATCCGGGTCGGCCTCGGTCTCCACCGCTGGCTCCGGATCGGGATCAGTGGCTCCGGAGCCGGAGTTGCCGCGCAGGAACCTCACGGTGACCAGCCTATGCCACGGACCGGGTAAGCCTTCATCTGCTGGGGAGGGTGATGAACGTGGAGTGTGCCACGATGGAGGCGCGGAATCACCCGTCGGTTGCGGGCGTTCGCGTAGTGTAGGAACACCCGTCCATGCCGAGCGCCGATCCCAGGGAGAGTCATGACCGTCGAGAACATCGCTGGCACCGAGGTGTCCACTCACGGTGTCGAGCTCACCACCGCTGCCGCCGCCAAGGCGAAGGCGCTGCTCGACCAGGAGGGCCGCAGCGACATGCACCTACGCATCGCGGTGCAGCCCGGTGGTTGTGCCGGACTTCGCTACCAGCTCTTCTTCGATGAGCGCTCGTTGGATGGCGACGCCATGCGGGACTTCAATGGTCTCGGCGTCGTCGTCGACCGGATGAGCGTGCCCTACCTGCAGGGCGCTGTGATCGATTTCGTCGACACGATCGAGAAGCAGGGCTTCACCATCGACAACCCCAACGCTGGTGGTTCCTGTGCCTGCGGGGACTCTTTCAACTGATCAGGGTTGCCCAGGCTTGCCTGCCGAGGTCCCGTGCCCGGTGCGAACCGCGCTGGTGCACGGGAGTGGCAGACGTTAGACGTGCACGGGGTAGCGCGGTTGTGGCACCACCGGAACGATCCGTCGCTCGATGAAGATGCCGTGCCAGAGCATGAAGATCAGCACGGCCCAGATCCGCCTGCTGTGATCTCGCGGACCCGCGCGATGCTCGTCGAGCATTCGGTGGACGGCGGCGAGGTCAAGGAATTCCGCGGTGGCCGAGTCGTGGACGATGCCCCGGGCCCAGTCGTGCAGGTCGTTGCCTAGCCAGTGCCGGATCGGCACCGGGAAACCCAGTTTGGGCCGGTTCAGCACGTGCGCGGGCACTATGTCGCGCAGCGCCCTGCGCAGGGCGTACTTGGTTGTGTCGCGAGTGATCTTCTCTCCCAGCGGGATGGTGGATGCCACCCGAAAAACCTCCGGGTCGAGGAAGGGCACCCGCAGCTCAAGCGAGTTGGCCATGGTCACCTTGTCGGCCTTGACCAGGATGTCTCCACGCAGCCAGGTGAACAGGTCCACGTGCTGCATGCGAGCAACCGGGTCCCAGCCGGTCGAGGCGGCGTAGTGGTTCGCGGTGATATCGGCGTGGGTGATAGTCGGGTCGTAGCCGCGTAGCACCCCACGCAGCTGGTCGTCCCGGAAGATCCGGGCGTTTCCGTAGTAGCGCTGCTCCAGTGTCAACGCGCCCCGACGCAGAAAGTCCTTGCCGCGAACGCCGTCCGGGATCCGCGTGGAGATGCGCCCCAACGTACGGCGCAGCCCGCCGGGCACTCTTTCGAATGCGGCCAGCGACAGCGGCTCCCGGTAGATCGTGTAGCCGCCGAACAACTCGTCGGCTCCCTCTCCGGACAGCACTACCTTGACGTGTTCCCTCGCCTCCCGAGCGATGAACCACAGCGGGACCAGCGCGGGATCGGCCACCGGATCGTCGAGGTACCACACGATTAGTGGCAACGCGTCCGCCAGTTCGGTGGCCGAGACGGTGCGGACCACGTGCCGTACTCCGATCGTGGCCGCCGACTCCGCGGCCACGTCCACCTCGGAGTAGCCGGCTCGCTCGAAGCCGGTGGTGAAGGTGATCAGATCCGGATTGTGTTCGCGGGCCAGCGCAGCGATGGCGGTGGAGTCGATCCCACCGGAGAGAAATGCGCCGACGGTGACATCAGCCCGCATGTGTTTGGCGACCGAGTCCCGCAGCGCCGCAGTGATGTCGTCGTGCAACCTCCGCGTATCGGCCACCGACTGGATGTGACGGGGCCGGAAATCGGGATGAAAGTAGCGTTCGGTGACCAGTTCGCCACCGGGGGAGACGGTGAACGAAGTGCCGGACTCGATTCGCGTGATGCCGGTGTGCAGGGTTGCCGGCTCGGGCACGTACTGCAGGGTCAGGTAGTGCTGCAGTGCCAGACGGTCCAGCTCGGTAGCTACTCCCAGCGACGGCGCAAGTTCAAGCAGGCTCTTCTTTTCACTCGCGAACCCTATCCCGCCCGGTCCGGAGCAACTAAACAGCGGTTTGATACCGAAGGGATCCCGCGCACCGAAGGCGACCCGAAGCTGGGTGTCCCAGATAACGAATGCGAACATTCCCCGGAGTCGCTGCACGGCAGCCGGCCCGAGGTGGTGGTATGCGGCGAGAACGACCTCGGTGTCACCTTCGGTCCCGAACTTCGCGTGGTAGGGCTCACGTTGCAGTTCCTGACGGAGTTCGAGGTAGTTGTAGATCTCCCCGTTGAACAGGATGGTGTACCGCAGCGGCGCGTCCGGCGGGCCCCAGCGCAGCGGCTGGTGAGAGTGGTCGAGATCAATGATGGACAGGCGGTTGAAGCCGAGCACCACGTCAGCGTCGTGCCAGGTCCCGGTCTCGTCGGGTCCGCGATGCCGCTGGCAGCGCAGCGCAGCGGTCACGTCCGCCTCCCGCTGCGCCGCGTCCTGCTGCGCCGTCAGTAGTCCCAGCAACCCGCACACGCGTTCCGCCCTTCTCGTCAGGGACCCGTCACTAGGCCAGCAGGTCAACGGCCGCTCAGTATGACGTTAGGTCGCCGAACCATGCGCCCCGGGCGAGCTCTAGCCGCATCGCTGGTTTAGGCTCCAAGCAGTGGGATGCCTGGCCGCATTCGGGCGACGAGGAGGAACGAAGCGTGATCGGTGTGGTCCGCTCCCGAGTGGTTCGACTACTGAAGGTGTCCGCACTCGCCGGGATGGTTGCCTTCTTGTCCAGCGGGTGCTCGGTATATCAGGTGTTCGCGTTCGGGTGGCCGGAGGGGATCACTCCACAGGCCGAGCGGATGCGCGACCTGTGGATCTGGGCGACTTTCGCCGCTCTGGTGGTCGGGGCGATTGTCGCGGGCCTGATCGCGTGGACCGTTATCTTCCACCGCAAGAAGTCCGACGATATGCCCCGGCAAACCCAGTACAACTTGCCTCTGGAGATCATCTACACGGTCATTCCATTCGTGATCGTTGCAGTGCTTTTTTACTACACGGTGACAACCCAGAATTTCGTCATCGCCAAAGTCGACAATCCCGATCTGCGAGTAAAAGTGATCGGTTTCCAATGGAACTGGGAATTCCAGTACCTCCAGGACAAGCCTGGCAAGAGTGGCAATTATGAGGTCAGGAGGACCGCCGACGGCGAACCGCTGTCCACCGTCGGCTCGTCGAGCACCATCCCGCTGCTGGTAGTGCCAACCAATAGGGTTGTGGAGTACCGGATCGAGTCCACGGACGTGCTGCACTCGTTCTACATCCCAGATTTCCTCTTCAAGCGCGACGTCTTTCCGCGTCCCGAGAAAAACGATACCGACAACGTGTTCCAGACCACGGTGCAGCGGCAAGGCGCCTTTGTCGGCCGCTGCGCAGAGCTTTGTGGCACGTACCACTCGATGATGAACTTCGAACTTCGGGCGTTGCCCCCGGACCTGTTCGATCGGTATCTGGCCCTGCGGGCTCAGACCAACCCCCAGACCCACCGGTCCTACACCGCTGGTGAGGCACTCGCACAGCTGAACTGCGGGCCACTGTGCGCCCCGGAAGCAGTGACTACCTCCCCGTTCGCCACCGACCGCGGCGTCCGCGAGGTCCGCCAGGCGCGGGAGGGTCACTAACCTTCAGCATCGAACGGTCCGTCTGCAGATTCGAGAGTGAGGCAGCACCATGAGGGTCGAGGCGCGGATCTTCGAACTCATCACAGCGTTCTTCTTCCTATCTGCGGTGATCTACGGTCTGTGGTCACATGGCGAGCCGGTGGGGTCTGTAGCGATAGCATTGACCGGCGGATTGACGCTCATCGTCGGCACCTACTTCCGATTCGTCTCCCGGCGAGTTCGGATGCGGCCGGAGGACAACATCGAGGCCGAGATTTCTGACGGTGCCGGCGAGCTGGGTTTCTTCTCGCCCGGTAGCTACTGGCCGATCGGGATGGCCGGGTCGGCCAGCGTGATCGGACTCGCGCTGGCCTTCGACCTATGGTGGATGGTAGCTATCGGCATCGCACTGATCCTCGGAACGGTCGGTGGCCTGGTGTTCGAGTACCACGTCAGTCCGAGATCAGAGTAATACTCTGTGTTCTGGGGCCTTTCTGGGGCCTTTCTGGGGCCTTTCTGGGCTGTGTCGACGATCCGAACAGGGCGCGGGCCGCTAGGGTCGAGGTGCGGCTGTCTGGAGCGCGGGAGAGTCCGGCTCTGCGGCTAAGGTCGTCATCGCTACCCGCGCCGCCACCAGCGAGTTCGCCGCCAGGTCCCGGAAACCCGCGAGCTCCGGAACGATGTTTGACACGGTCATCTCGGCCCGCACGACGTTCAATCCCGCTGCGGCCACCCCAAGGTTTCCGAAGTAGGCGCGCAGGTAGGGGATTTGGAAATCGAACGCCTCCCGAGGAGTACCCGGACCGTAGCCGCCGCCGTGGGCGACGGCCAGCACCACCCTGGTGCCCCGCAGCCGCGGTGCGCCGGTCTCGGGATCGACGTAGGCTCCGGGGAAGGTCACCCGGTCGATCCACGCTTTCAGCGCAGCGGGTACCGAGAAGTTGTACATCGGCACTCCGATCAGCACGGTGTCCGCCGCCAGCAGCTCGGCAACCAGCGGCCGGGTCAGCGCCCATTCCCGCTCCTCAGCTGTTCCCTCGACCAGCGCCGCAACCAGGCTCGGCGCGACGCCGCCATGCCGCTCCACCCGCCGGCCCAGCGTGGTGTAGGCCGGCGCCAACGGCGAAATCGGATCGGCGGCGAGGTCGCGGTACCGGTAGTCACCCCCTGGGTACAACTCCTGCCAGGTGTCCGCGAATAGCGCGGTCAGCTGCCTGCTGACCGAGTCGCCCAGCTCGCCGGCGCTGGAGTCCAGGTGCAGCAGGGACCTCACCGGCCTACCTCCATCGCCACGTGTCGGCTCCTCACCTGATCGGTGGGCGGCGGACCGCCTACAGTGGGGGAACATCAGGGGCGCCGCTCACGCACCTGACCGCTCGGCTCCCACATCGGGTCACATTGCTCATCTCCTCATCGGGTACGACGAAGCACGACGAGCAGAGGTGACCGATGGGTGCGCAGGACGGGCTGGCCGAGCGGTTCGAGACACATCGCGGTGACCTGCGCGCGCTCGCCTACCGGATGCTCGGTTCCCTAGGCGAGGCGGAAGACGCTGTTCAGGAGACTTGGCTGCGGCTTGGGCGGATCGACGCCCGCGGTGTCGAGAACCTGGCCGGCTGGCTGCGAACCGTGGTGTCCCGGGTGTGCCTGGACATGCTGCGTTCACGCCGGTCACGACGCGAGGACCTGGTCGGGCAGCACGTGCCGGACCGGCTCGGTGAGTTCGGCGACGGGAGCGATCCGGAGCACGAGGCCCTATTGGTCGACTCGGTCGGGCGTGCGATGCTCGTGGTATTAGACACGCTGGCTCCCGCTGAGCGGATCGCATTCGTGCTGCACGACCTGTTCGCCGTGCCGTTCGACCAGATCGCGCCGATCGTGGATCGTTCACCGGTGGCCGCGAAGAAGCTCGCCAGCCGCGCGCGCCACCGCGTTCGCGGCAGGTCGGCGGTTCCGCCCGCCGCGCTCGCCCGGCACCGGCGGGTGGTCGACGCCTTCCTTGCCGCAGCACGCCGAGGCGACCTCGACGCCCTACTCGCGGTGTTGGCTCCTGACGTCGTGCGGCGGGCCGACCCGGCCGCCCTGCCACCCGGAGCGGTCACCCAGGTCCAAGGCGCCAGGGCTATCGCCGAGGAAACAGTCGTGTTCGGGCGCAGATCCCGATTCGCCGAATCAGCGCTGGTCAACGGCGATGTGGGAGTCGTAGTGGCGCCGCGCGGGCGGTTGCTGCTGGCCCTGATGTTCACCATCGAAGGGGACCGGATCGCCGGGTACGAGGTGATCGCCGACCCGAAGCGCATTGCCCGCCTCGACCTCGCCGTGCTGGGCGACTGACCAGCTCCGTCGGGCCGCGGTCCCTGCCCCTCTTTGCCTCTAGGGAGTTCGGTCAGTCGTTGAGCTGGTGGGGGCTGCTGGACGCCTTTCGTGCGCCGTTGGTGCTGGCCCCGTTCCCGGTCGCGGTGTGACGTGCCTTCTCCAGAGCCCTGGTCTGCTCCGCAGGATCTGGCCGAAATGTGGATCCAGGTACCGGAGCTCCAGCCGATCCCAGCTGGTTCATCCGCTTGGGCACCCGCGCACCCTGGTAGTCCAGCGGGAGCGGATGGCCATGGTCGTCGACTCCACCTAGGGGTTGGTGAAGTTCGATGAACTCACCGTGCGGCAAGCGCTTGATGATGCCGGTCTCGATACCGTGTTCCAGAATCGAACGGTCGGCGCGTTGTAGACCAAGGCAGATCCGGTAGGTCACGTAGTACGCGATCGGTGGCAATAACAGCAGACCGATCCGGCCCGCCCAGGTGGTCGCATTCAACGAGATGTCGAACGTGTACGCGATGACGTCGTTGCCGCCGGAGAGCAGTAGCACGAACATGAACGAGATCGCCATCATGCCCAAGCCCGTTCGCACCGGGACGTCCCGTGGCCGCTGCAGCAGGTTGTGCGAAGCGTTGTCCCTGGTGAGCTTGCGTTCGATCGCTGGGTACCCGAAAGCTAGGGCGAACATGATTCCGGGGAGCACCATCGTCGGCCAGAAGGATGCGGGGATCATGTAGTTGCCGAGGTAGATCTCCCAGGCGGGCCAGAGCCGGGTGGACCCGTCGAGCCAACCGACATACCAGTCGGGCTGCGAGGCCGCTGACACCTGCGCAGGGTTGTACGGGCCGAAGTTCCATATCGGGTTGATCTGGAACAATCCGGCCAGGAGACAGATCACACCGATGTTCGTCAACGCAAAGCCGCTGGCCTTCGTGGCGAAGACCGGCATGATGCGGACGCCGACCACGTTGCGCTCGGTGCGTCCCGGACCGGGGAACTGGGTGTGCTTCTGGTACCAGACAAGCCCGAGGTGCACGGCGATGAGCGCCAGTAGGATTCCCGGAATCAGCAGTACGTGGACGATGAAGAACCGGGGAATGATCAAGGTGCCGGGAAACTCGCCGCCGAAGATCGCCCACTGCATCCAAGTGCCGATCACTGGTGGCGACATGATGATCGACGAAATGATCCGCAGCCCGGTTCCGGAAAGCAGGTCGTCCGGCAGTGAGTAGCCGGTGAGGCCTTCGAGTCCGGCCAGGATCGCGAGGGCGACGCCTATCGTCCAGTTCGTCTCGCGCGGCTTGCGGAACGCGCCGGTGAAGAAGGTGCGAAACATGTGGGCCACGATCGCGGCGACGAACAGCAACGCCGCCCAGTGGTGCACCTGGCGGATGAACAACCCACCACGGACATCGAAGGACAGCTGCAGGGTCGACTCGAACGCCCGGGACATCTCGATCCCGCGGAGGTTCTGATAGACGCCGTTGTACGTGACATCTTCCATGGAGGGGTCGAAGAACAGCGTGAGGTATGTCCCGGACAGCAGCAGCACGATGAAGGTGTTCAGAGCGATTTCGCCGAGCATGAAC
>JBOHFC010000441.1:0-3112 GCA_050701375.1 Pseudonocardiaceae bacterium | reverse complement strand
AGCGGCCCGGTGCCCGGTGCCCGGGTCGTTGAGGATCCGCGCCCGGTGCCGCCCTCCGAACCCCTCACGCAGGCCTGATGGCCAATCTGGTCAACCTCGAGGCGGTGTCGAAGTCCTACGGGATTGGCCCGTTGCTCTCCGCTGTCTCGCTTGGTGTCGACGTGGGCGAGCGGATCGGGGTCGTGGGGCTTAACGGTGGCGGCAAGACGACCCTGCTCGAGGTGCTCGCTGGGCTCCAGGCGCCCGACGCAGGCCGGGTCAGCCGAACCAGGGGACTACGCGCCGCGGTCCTGACCCAGCGCATCGAACTGCCTGAACAGGCCACCGTGGGCCACGCGGTGCTGGATCCGCTGGGCGCGACCGCTGAGCACGAGTGGGCTGCGGACGCTCGGGTGCGTGGCGTTCTTGACGGGCTGGGCATCCCGGCGTTGGGGCTGGACCGGCCGGTTACCGGGCTCTCCGGTGGGGAACGGCGCCGGGTGGCGCTGGCCGCCGCGCTGGTCGGCGAGCTCGACCTGGTGATGCTTGACGAGCCGACCAACCACCTCGACGTCGAAGGGGTGGCCTGGCTCGCCGAGCACCTGCTGGCGCGGCGTTGCGCGGTGGTGGTGGTGACCCACGACCGGTGGTTTCTGGATAACGTGTGCAGCCGCACGTGGGAGGTCACCGACGGCCGGGTTGACGGCTATGACGGTGGCTACGCGGACTGGGTCTACGCGCGGGCCGAGCGACTCCGGCTGGCCGGCGCGGCGGAGGATCGTCGGCGCAACCTGGCACGCAAGGAGCTCGCGTGGCTGCGGCGCGGGCCACCCGCCCGGACCTCCAAACCGCGTTACCGCATCGAGGCCGCGGAGGCGCTCATCGCCGACGTCCCCCCGCCGCGGGACAACGTCGAGCTGCTCGCTTTCGCGAGGCGCCGGCTGGGTCGCACCGTGCTGGAGCTCGAGGACGTCACGGTGACGATCGCCGGCCGGCGGTTGCTGGACGCCGAGACGTGGCGGATCGGACCCGGGGACCGAATCGGGCTGGTCGGGGTCAACGGATCGGGCAAGACGACGTTGCTGCGGCTGCTTGCGGGTGAGCGGGAGCCGGACGCCGGTCGCCGCGTGCAGGGTCAGACGGTGTTCCTGGCGCACCTACACCAGGAACTGGAGGACCTACCCGAGTCGCTACGGGTGCTCGAGGCGGTAGAGGAGATCGCCTCGCGGATCACGTTGGGTCGCCGGGAGCTGTCCGCGTCGCAGCTGGCCGAACGGCTTGGGTTCCCCGCGTCGAAGCAGTGGACGGCAGTGGCGGATCTGTCCGGAGGGGAGCGGCGGCGGCTGCAGTTGACCCGGCTGCTGATGGCCGAGCCGAACGTGCTGCTGCTCGACGAGCCCACCAATGACCTGGACATCGACACGTTGCAGCAGCTGGAGGATCTGCTCGACGGCTGGGCGGGCTCGTTGGTCGTCGTGTCCCACGACCGCTATTTCGTCGATCGGGTCTGTGACACCGTGGTGGCATTATTGGGTGATGGGCGGATCACCCACCTGCCCGGCGGCATTGAGGAATACCTGGCCCGGCGCGACAGCGCCCCGGCCGATAACCCAGATTCTTCTTTGGGGGCACCGAAAGAAGCCGCGCAGCTGCGGGCCGCCCGCAAGGAGCTGGCTCGGCTGGAACGTCAACTGGAGCGTCTGTCCGGACGGGAAGCGCAGCTCCAGCAGCAGATCACTCAGCAGGCCGCCGATCCCGTGGCGTTCCGGGAGCTCGACGATGAACTGCGGGTGGTGCTCGCTGCGAAGAACGACCTGGAGACCCGCTGGCTGGAAGTGGCTGACGCCGTCGGTTGATCAGCGAGCTGTCGCCGGTTGATTCGGGTTCGTCAGCACAGCCCTAAGGTGGCCGTTTGTGAGCAGGTTCATCGACACCCTGATGGCACATGGCGCGCCAGATTCACCGACCCGGTCCGACCGTGGCATGACCACCGGTGAGCCCGCGCGGCCGCGCCGTGTCACCTGGCCGGAAGTCCACCACAAGGCCCTGCGGGCCGCCGGGTATCTGGTGGGTACCGCCGCGCCTGGTGTGCAACATGGCGACGCGGTGGCCGTGCTGGCCGGTGATCCCGCGCTGATCGCGCCCGCGGTGCAGGGCGTCTGGCTGGCCGGTGGCAGCGTGACCATGCTGCACCAACCCACCCATCGGGCCGACCTGGCGAGTTGGGCGGCCGACACCATCAGGGTGCTCGGAATGATCGATGCCAAGCTGGTGTTGCTCGGCTCGCCGTTCGACCAGCTCGCGCCGCTGCTGGGCCAGCGCGGGATCAGCTATCTGATGCTCGCCGACCTCGACGATCCGACCGTCCGACCGCTGCGCGCGCCCGTGCCGGTGGACGAGGACGACACCGCGCTGCTGCAGCTCACCTCGGGTTCCAGCGCCGAACCCAAGGCCGTCCGGATCACCCACGGCAATCTCTACGCCAACCTGACCGCGATGGCGCAAGCTGGGGCTCTCGACCCGGTCAACGACGTGATGGTGTCCTGGCTGCCGCTGTTCCACGACATGGGGATGGTCGGGTTCCTCACCCTTCCGATGGCACTGGGGCTCGAGCTGGTCAAGGTGACCCCGACAGACTTCATGTCCCGCCCGCTGCTCTGGGCCGAGCTGATCAGCAAGTACCGGGGCACGATCACCGCTTCGCCGAACTTCGGTTACGCTTTGATGGCCCGGCGGCTGGCCAGCACCGATGAGCACTTCGATCTGTCCAGCCTGCGCTTCGCCCTCAACGGCGCCGAACCCATCGAACCGGCGGCGGTCCGGGCCTTCATCAGCGCGGGAGCCCGGTTCGGGCTGCCGGAAACCTGCATGGTGTGCGCCTACGGGATGGCCGAGACCACCCTTGGGGTGTCTTTCGCGCCATGCGGGGTCGGGATGGAAGTGGACACCGTGGATGCCGACGCACTGGAGGCCCGGCGTGAGGCGGTCGTGGCCGGGCCCTCCGGCCGCAACGTCCGGGCCTTCCCCCGGTTGGTACCGCCACTGCCCGGAATGGAGGTGCGGGTGCTCGCCGACGACGGTCGCCCGCTCGGCCAGCGCGAAGTCGGCCGGCTTCAACTGCGGGGCGAGTCGC
>JBOHFC010000440.1:0-2348 GCA_050701375.1 Pseudonocardiaceae bacterium | reverse complement strand
GTGCTGGTCCGGGCGCCATGATCGTGAGCCAAGTCAGGGCGGGTACGCCGCCGGCTCGATCAATGCGATCGGCCAACACCACCGCTACTCATCGTAAGCCGCCAAACGCTATCGGCAACCACCACCTGGCCAGCCAGCAGCACCTACCCAAGAGCCCACATCAGCCTCAATCAGACGCGGCTTCATGATCGACTCATGGCGGCATTCGTGCTTACCTTGGCCGCACCCCTTGAAGGGCGTCCAACTAGCGGAGGCCGGCGGCATCCATGCCGCGAAGCTCCTTCTTCAGATCTGCGATTTCGTCCCGGAGTCGGGCGGCCAGCTCGAATTGAAGCTCACGCGCGGCGCTCACCATCTGGTCGGTGAGTTGCTGGATGAGATCCGCGAGCTCGGCCCGAGGCATCGACGAGGCGTCGCGACCCTCAAGCACGCCAGCGCTACCTCGGGACCGCCCGGGCTCGCCGGCGGCGCGTTTGCCCCGGGAGGCGTTGCGCCCGGATCCTCCGACCCGCACCGCAGCTGTGTCCGAGGTATCATCGGCCTCGGCGTAGACCCGCTCGAGAATGTCGTTGATCTTCTTGCGTAGCGGTTGCGGGTCCACCCCGCGTTCGGTGTTGTAGGCGACCTGCTTGGCTCGTCGCCGATTGGTCTCGTCGATGGCCCGACGCATCGAGTCGGTGACCCTATCGGCGTACATGTGAACCTCGCCGGACACGTTGCGGGTGGCCCGACCGATGGTCTGGATCAGCGAGGTCCCGCTACGCAGGAATCCCTCCTTGTCGGCGTCCAGGATCGCCACCAACGATACTTCGGGCAGATCCAGGCCCTCGCGGAGCAGGTTGATCCCGACCAGGACGTCGAACTCGCCCAGTCGCAGCTGCCGCAACAGCTCCACTCGGCGCAGCGTGTCCACCTCGGAGTGCAGGTAGCGGACCCGGATCCCGAGCTCGAGCAGGTAGTCGGTGAGGTCCTCAGCCATCTTCTTGGTCAACGTGGTGATCAGCACCCGCTCATTGCGCTCGGCGCGGACGCGGACCTCGTGCACCAGATCATCGATCTGACCCTTGGTCGGTTTCACCACGACTTCCGGGTCGACCAAGCCGGTCGGGCGGATGACCTGCTCGACGAACTCGCCACTCGCCTGCGCCATCTCATAGGGTCCCGGCGTCGCCGAGAGGTAGACTGTCTGACCGATCCGATCCTGGAACTCCTCCCAGCTCAGCGGCCGGTTGTCCAGGGCGGAGGGCAGCCGGAAACCGTGCTCCACCAGGGTGCGCTTGCGTGACGCGTCCCCTTCGTACATCCCGCCGATCTGCGGCACCGTGACATGCGACTCATCGATGACCAACAGGAAATCCTCGGGGAAGTAGTCCAACAGGGTGGCCGGCGCCGAGCCCGCCGCACGCCCGTCGATGTGCCGCGAGTAGTTCTCGATGCCGGAGCAGAACCCGACCTGCCGCATCATCTCCACGTCGTAGTGCGTCCGCATCAGCAGCCGCTGAGCCTCCAGCAGCTTGCCCTGCTTCTCCAGCGTGGCCAGCCGGGATTCCAGCTCGGACTCGATGCCCGCGACGGCGCGCTCCATCCGCTCGGCGCTGGCGACGTAATGTGTGGCCGGAAAAATCCGTACCTCGGTCACCTCCTGCACCACCTCGCCGGTAAGCGGGTGCAGGTAGTAAAGCGACTCGACCTCGTCACCGAAGAACTCGATGCGAACCGCCAACTCCTCGTAGGCCGGGATGATCTCCACGGTGTCGCCTCGGGCCCGGAACGTCCCGCGGGCGAAGGCGAGGTCGTTGCGGGTGTACTGAATGTCGACGAGACCCCGCAGCAGCGCGTCGCGCCCCACCTCGCCACCGACCGGAACGGGTATCGACCCCTTCAGGTACTCCTGCGGGGTACCGAGCCCGAAGATGCACGACACCGAGGCGACGACGACGACGTCGCGGCGGGTGAGCAGCGATCTGGTGGCGGAGTGCCGCAGCCGCTCCACGTCGTCGTTGATCGACGAGTCCTTCTCGATGTAGGTGTCGGTCTGTGGGACATACGCCTCGGGCTGGTAGTAGTCGTAGTAGGAGACGAAGTACTCCACCGCGTTGTGCGGGAAGTACTCCCGCAGCTCATGGGCGAGTTGCGCGGCGAGAGTCTTGTTCGGTGCCATCACCAGCGTCGGGCGCTGCACCCGTTCGATCAGCCAGGCGGCGGTGGCCGACTTACCCGTTCCGGTGGCGCCCAGCAGCACGACGTCACGCTCACCGGCGGTGACCCGGCGCTCCAGTTCATCGATAGCGGCTGGTTGGTCTCCGGCGGGGGCATAGTCGCTGACCATCTGGAACCGGCCCGGCGCC
>JBOHFC010000439.1:0-5074 GCA_050701375.1 Pseudonocardiaceae bacterium | reverse complement strand
AGAGAGGTGGTCGCCCGTTTCCTGGCGTTGCTGGATCTGTACCGTGCCGCAGTGGTGGTCTTCGACCAGGTCGATCCGCTGGGTGAGCTGTGCGTTCGGTGGACGGGCGGTGCGCAGCAGTCCGCTGCGGTCACCGACTCGGACGAGAAAACCGAATAACGATGGGCAAGATGACGAGGATTACCGGTGAACGAAACCGCGCTGATGGAACCATCCGCCGCGACCGACACGCTGCCGGCGCTGCTCGGCGACGGTGAGCTCGACGCCGCACTGGAAGCGCTGCTGCTGGTGGTGGACTGCCCGGCGGGCGAGGATGTGCTGGCCAGCGCGCTGGGTCAACCGGTGACGCGCGTGGTAGTCGCGCTGAACCGGCTGCGGGACGGCTACGCTGACGGCGGTCGCGGAATCGACCTGCGGCAGGTCGCGCAGGGATGGCGGTTGCACACCCGCGATGTTTATGCGCCGTTCGTGGAGCGGTTGTTGCTGGACGGGCAGCGTGCGAAGCTCACCCGCGCGGCCCTGGAAACCTTGGCGGTCGTGGCCTACCGGCAGCCGGTCACCCGCTCGAGAGTCGCTGCGGTACGCGGGGTGAACGTTGACGGGGTGATGCGAACGCTGCTGGTCCGGGGTTTGATCGAGGAAGTCGGGACTGACCCGGAGACCCACGGTGTGCTTTACCGCACGACGGAGCTTTTCCTGGAGCGGCTCGGGCTGTCCTCATTGGAGGACCTACCCCCGATCGCCCCCCTGTTACCCGATATCGACACTATTGACGATGTCCCCTGCTGAGACGATGTCCCAATCTAAGGCGATGGCTCAGGTGATGTGCCAGTCGAAGGCTTACTCCCAATCAACCCCTGGGTTGCCACGGCTGCACAAGGTGCTCGCTCAGGCTGGAGTCGCCTCCCGACGTGCCGCCGAGGAGATGATCGCCCGCGGGCGGGTCCAGGTCGACGGGGTCGTGGTGCGCGAGATGGGCGTGCGAGTCGACCCCGCCAGCGCGGTCATCCACGTCGATGGGATGCGGTTGGAACTGCGTTCCGACGTGGAGCACCTGGCATTGAACAAGCCGCGCGGTGTGCACTCCACGATGTCCGACGATCGCGGCCGGCCTTGTGTCGGCGACTATGTGGCCGATCGGGCGCAGCGCCTGTTCCACGTCGGCCGCCTTGACGCGGACACCGAGGGCCTGCTGCTGTTGACCAACGACGGTGACCTGGCGCACCGGCTGATGCACCCTTCTTACCGAGTGCTCAAGACCTACCTTGCTGAGGTGCCCGGTCCGGTACCCCGGTCGCTGGGCCGGACTCTGCGCGCCGGAGTGCATTTCGACGACGGTCCGGTGGTGGTCGACGGATTCCGGGTCGTGCAGGCCATGCCCGGCAAGGCGCTGGTCGAGGTGGTGCTGCACGAGGGACGCAAGCACATCGTGCGCCGGCTGCTAACCGAGGTCGGGCACCCGGTGCTGCGGTTGGTGCGTACCGCCATCGCCGATGTCCGCCTCGGTGAGCAGCGTCCCGGCACGGTCCGGGTGTTGTCGCGCCCTGAGGTGGGAGCCCTCAACCGCGCGGTCGGCCGGTAGCCGGCCGGGCCCGGCTACCGTCGAGCCACCCTGCGGTAGCGCACGACGGTCAGTGGTGCGAACACCGCGATGATGACGACTGAGGACAGCACCGCGTAGAGCACCGAATGTTCGCCGGGCCAGCCCCCAGGCGGGGGAAACGTGGCCGGCACCGTATTGGCGAACAGTTCGCGGCTGGCATCGGCGACCGCGGTGACCGGATTCCATTCGGCCGCTACTTTCAGAACCCCCGGCATGTTCCCGGTGGGTACGAAGGCCGAGGAGATGAACGTGACTGGGAAAAGCCAGATCAAGCCCGCGCTTTGGGCCACCTCCACGGTGCGGCACAACAGCCCGACCAGCGCCCCGACCCACGACATCGCGAAGGCGAACAGCAACAGCATCAGGTAGCCGGCCGCGGCGGATGCGAACCCGCTGTGGATCCGCCAACCGACCAGCAGACCGGTCAGGCTCATGACCACCAGAGTGATCGCGTTGACGCCGAGGTCAGAGGTGGTTCGTCCGAGGATCACCGCGAGCCGCGATATCGGCAGCGAGCGGAACCTGTCGATGATGCCCTTGTGTAAGTCGTTGGCCAGCCCCATCGTGGTGAACGCGGCATTGAATGCCACCGTCTGGGCGAAGATCCCGCCGATGAGAAACTCCCGGTAGGCGGCGCCTCCCAGACTGCCCGCAAAGACGTAGGCGAAGAGCAACACGAACATGATCGGCTGCACGGTGGCGCCCAGCAGCAGATCCGGGATCCGGCGGATGTTCAGCAGGTTGCGCCAGGTGATGATGCTGCTGTCGCGCAGCACCGAGGTGGTCACGGCTGTCATGGGGTGGCTCCGGTCTCCGCGGCGTGCCCGGTCAGCTTAAGGAACACGTCGTCCAGAGTTGGTCTGTGCAGGCCGACGTCCTGCACGGGAATGCTCTGCAGATCCAGCCGGCGCAGCACCTCGATCAGTGACTTCGCGCCGCCCTCCACGACGATGCTGATCCGGCGACCCTGGGCGTCGAGCGTTGGTTGCCCGCTGCCGATCTCGGCGAGCACCACAGCCACCTCGGGCAGGTCCGCGGCGTGGTCGAGGACCATCTCCAAGCGCTCCCCGCACGCCGGCGCCGTCGGCGACCAGTTCCGAGATCACCTCCCAGGTATCCAGCCGGCCGCGCGGGTCCAACCCGGTGGTGGGTTCATCGAGCATTACCACCTCCGGGTTGGCGACCAGCGCACCGGCTAGGTCAAGCCTCCTGCGCATGCCTCCGGAGTAGATCTTCGCGGTCCGCTCGGCGGCCTCGTCGAGGCGAAACCGGGTGATCAGGGCCCGGGCCCGGGTCCGGACCTGGCGCCGGGGCATCCCGTACAGCCGGCTGATCATGTACAGATTCTCGAATCCGGTCAGGTTCGCATCGACTGCCGCGAACTGCCCGGACAGCCCGATCTTGCCGCGCACCCCCTGCGGATCCGAGACCACGTTAATACCCGCCACCCGGGCCCACCCTGCACCCGGTTGCAGCAACGTGCTGAGAATGCGGACGGCAGTCGTCTTACCGGCGCCGTTAGGTCCCAACAGGCCCAACACGGTGCCATGGGGAATCTGCAGGTCGATGCCGTCGAGCGCCCGAGTCGACCCGAAGGCCTTCACCAGGCCCTCGGCCTCAACCGCCAGTGCGGACATACCGCCTCCTCGATGGGGATCCTCGCTGGGTGCGACGGTATCCGGCGGCACCGACAGACTGCGCGGGGTTTTCGCCCGGCCGGCCCCACGGCTCGGTCTCGGAGGCTGGGGCGGGCAGAATGGGCTGGGTAACGAGTCTGGAGGTCAGCCGGGTGCAGCGAGGCGACGGATTGCGCGGCGTGGTGGCGGTGGATGGGCCAGCCGGTACCGGGAAGTCCACCGTGGCTCGCCGGCTGGCGGCGTGGTTGGGTGCCAGGTATCTCGATACTGGGGCGATGTATCGAGCCGCCGCGCTCGGCGTCTTGCGAGCAGGCGTCGACACTGCCGACGACACTGCGGTGTCAGGGGTGGTGGCCCGGAGCCACATCGAGGTGGGCACTGACCCGGACAGCTCCAGCGTGCTGTTGGAAGGTGAGGACGTCTCCCGGGAGATCCGTGGCTCGGCGGTGACGACTGCGGTGAGCCCGGTCTCCGCGGTGTCCCAGGTGCGTGGACTGCTCGTGGCTCAGCAGCGCCGGATCATCTCCGACGCCACGGCCGGCGGCGGCGGAATCGTCGTGGAGGGACGCGACATCGGGACGGTGGTGGTACCCGACGCGCCGCTGAAGGTCTTTCTCACCGCGACCGCGGCACAGCGAGCTGCGCGTCGAGCTGCCCAGGACGGTGTCGAGGACCTGGCCGAGGTCCGTCGCGCCGTCGAGCGTCGCGACCGGTTCGACTCCACCCGGGCTACCTCGCCGATGTGCGCCGCCGAGGATGCCGTTGAGCTGGATACCACCGCATTGGACATCGAAGCCGTGCTGGGTAGGCTGCACGAGCTGGCCGTCGCGCGTGGACTGGTCGTCCTGGCAGTTCGGGGCCGGACGTGACATCTGGGCTGATCCCCGAGTACCCGGCTCAGGAGGAGTTGCCGCCGGGTACCTGGCGATGGTTACAGGGCTTCACCCGCTGGATCGGTACTTGGTGCTTCTACGTCGGTTACCGGCTGCGAGTGCGGCATCGGGAGCGGATTCCAGCGACCGGACCCGTTGTGGTGGTGGCCAACCACAGCGCCATGGTCGACGGCCCGCTGTTGTACGGGCTGTTGGGGCGGCGCAGTTCGTTCCTGATCAAGCAGGAGATGTTCCGTGGACCGCTCGGCTGGGTACTACCCCGGATCGGGCAGTTGCCGGTGCGCCGGGACGAGGTCGACCGTGCGCCGCTGCTCACCGCGGTCCGGCTGCTGCGTCATGGCGGGGTGGTGGTGGTGTTCCCGGAGGGCACCCGCGGGACCGGCGATGTGGCCAGCGCGCAGCACGGCGCCGCGTGGTTGGCCCGGGCTGGGGGGGCGAGGATGCTGCCGGTGGCGATCCGCGGCACCCGCCGACCTGCGGGTAGCGACCGCCGGTTCCGGCCGGCTGTCGATGTCCTGATCGGGCAACCGTTCGCGGTGCCTCCGGGCAAGGGACGAACCGCATTGACGACCGCCACCACCGAGATACGTAACCGGCTGGCCGCGCTCGTCCTCGAGCTGGATGCGATCCGCTGCCTGGGCCGGCCAAGTGCGGCCCGAACGGAGAGAGCGTGATGAGCAGTGTGGCGCCCGGCGACGGGATCTGGTCCGACGAGGCTGAATGGGCGGCGCTGGACGAGGGCGAGGGTCTCGACGCCGACGCGGATGTGACGCTTGAGCAGCCGGTGCTCGCCGTGGTCGGTCGCCCCAACGTGGGCAAGTCGACGCTGGTCAACCGGATCCTGGGGCGTCGCGAGGTGGTGGTGCCGCCTTCGCGATCACTTGCCGCGCGGCGATGGCGCGCGGCGGTGCCGCCACACGATTCGCCGTATTGGCGTGAGC
>JBOHFC010000438.1:0-3735 GCA_050701375.1 Pseudonocardiaceae bacterium | reverse complement strand
GGGTCGCCGCGCGATGCCGTCCCCCCATGATCGGGAAGGCTCGGGACGACTGACCGGGCAGGAAGTGCTTGCGCTCCTCGAAGGTCGCGTAGTTGGGCAGGAACAGCTTGCGATGCACGTGCACCAGCTGGCCGTCCTCGTAGTACGCCGCGCTGTTGTAGATGTCCCCGATCGTGTAGCCACTGAGCGACAGCTCGGGGAAAACCACCAGGTCGGTGTCCTCGCTGACCGCCTCGGCGATCACCTGCTCGGCACGTGCGACGTTGGCGTCGAGCTCCCCGGGCCGGGAGTCGATCTGCGCGAGCGTGATGCGCATCGCTACCTCCTTCAGACCGGCGACAACGGCTTCGATGGGCTCAACGTATCGAGCAACTGTCGTCAACTGCGGCCAGCCCCGGAGCCCGCCCGGGCCAACGTCGCCGGAGGGGGGCGGCGACGGCACTGTTGCTTTAACGAGCAGGGTTGGCCGCCGGGGAGCCAACGTCGGGGATCGGCATCAACAACGGTTTCACAATGTCCGCGCGGTGACGGTTCTGCACGAAAGCATGGGAGATTATTGGATTAGCCTCAACTGCTCCGCGAGAAGCCAAGCGTCGGATACCAGATTGTCCATTACACGCGGATAGGCGGGTGCGCGCGGTCCGTGGTGACCGCGGCGGCTGTGGCGGTCAGCGGCCGGTGGGTGGGATGCCCGGTGGCCGGGTGAACTCCGATGGGGTATTTTATGTTGTCATGAGCCCGAGCGAACCAACCATTCCTGAGATTTCGATTCGAGCTAACTTCGAGGTCCTGCTCCCCGACGTTGGACCAGACCTCGGCCAGGACGAGGAGTGGTGCGAGATTTTGGTCGACGGGGAGCGGAGGCACATTCGATTTCACGATTATCACGACATTTACGACATCCCTGGCTTATACGAACGGCTCTTCTATGACCGGCTCAAGTGCGACTCACCCCGCGTGATCCGAAGACTCCTGGCGCAGGTACTCCCCAAGCGGGGGACCCAGCCGGGCGAGCTCCGGGTACTCGATGTCGGGGCTGGGAATGGGATGGTCGGCGAAGAGCTCCGTGAGCTCGGAGCCAGCGCCGTCTACGGAATCGACATCATCGAGGAGGCGGCCACCGCCGCCCACCGGGACCGACCCGGGGTCTATGAGCGGTACCTCGTCGCGGACCTCACCGACCTGGGGCGCGACGACCGCGACACGCTCGCCGGAGCCAACCTCAACACGATGACGACGGTGGCCGCGCTGGGCTTCGACGACATGCCGCCACACGCTTTCGCCGTCGCCTACAACCTCATCTCCACTCCAGGGCTGCTGGCCTTCAACATCAAAGAAGACTTCGTCGCCCAGCGCGATTCGAGCGGCTTCAACCGCCTGATCTGCCGGATGTTCGACGAGGACATCATCCGGCCGCTCGCCGAGAAGCGCTACCGGCACCGCCTCTCTATGCAGGGCGAGCCGCTGTACTACGTCGCGTTCGTCGCCGAGAAGGTCAGCGACCTCTCGTCATCCTGGCTGCGCTGACCGGCGTGGCGCACATTGATCACACCCAGGAGGGCCGACGACCGGAGCCGGGGTCGCCACCCTGATCGACGCCGCGATCGCGCAGTGGCCGCGCTGATGTGTGGGCCGGACTCGGCGAGCTGGTGCTCGAAGTCTTGACGGATGGCCGGGACCCACGTCCACAGTGGACATCACCCGAGAAAGGCGTTGTACAACAAGTACACGTTGAGCGCGATGATCGTCGTGGCGATGCCGCTCGCCGCCACAGTGGTGATCGGGCGGTTGACGAATGGGCCCATGACGTCCGCGCGGCGAGTGAGCAGCACCATTGGCACCAGGGCGAATGGGATGCCGAAAGACAGCACGATCTGAGACGCCACCAGGCTCTCGGTGGTGGGCAACCCTATCCCCAGCACCACGAGCGCGGGCAGCATCGTCAACCCGCGACGAAGGAAGAGCGGGATGCGGCGGCGGATGAAACCCTGCATGACCACCTGTCCCGCATAGGTGCCCACGCTCGATGACGACAGCCCCGAGGCGAGCAGGGCGACCGCGAAGGCCAGCGCCGCGCCGCCGCCGACCAGCTTGCCGAGACCGGCGTGCGCCGCCTCGATCGAGTCGACGACCGGGTTGCCGGTGTGGTTGAACAGCGAGGCCGCGATGAGCAGCATCGCCATGTTGGTCAGGCCGGCGATGCCAAGCCCGACCAGGACGTCAAGCCGCTGGAAGCGCAGCATCTCGCGGCGCTCGCCATCGTCACGGCAGATCACCCGGGACTTGGTCAACGCTGAGTGCAGGTAGACCACATGCGGCATCACGGTGGCGCCGATGATGCCGGCGGCCAGCAGCACGCTATTGCTCCCCGCGAAACCAGGCACCAGGCCGGAGGCGATGGCTGCCGGGTTGGCACCCACCATCACCAGGTCGTAGGAGAATCCGAGAAACACGATGCCGAGCAACCCGGTGATCGCCAGCTCGAAGCGTCGATAGCCACGCTGCTCAAGCGCCAGGATCCCGAACGCGACGACGGCCGTCAGCAGGCCGGACGGGAACAGCGGCACGTGAAACAGCAGGTTCAACCCGACCGCGGCCCCGACGAACTCAGCCAGATCGGTAGCCATCGCAACCAGCTCGGCCTGCACCCACAAGCCGAGGGACACCGGGCGGCCAAGGTGCTTGCGGCACAGCTCGGGCAGGTCACAGCCGGTGGCCACGCCGGTCTTCGCGGACAGATACTGCACCAGCATGGCCATCAGATTGGCCATCACGATCACCCAGGCCAGCACGTACCCGTAGCGGGCGCCGGCTGAGAAATTCGTGGCGAAGTTGCCGGGGTCAATGTAGGCGACCGCCGCGACGAAAGCTGGGCCGAGCAGCGCAACCACCCCGCGCAGCCGTCCACGAGAGCGAAGCTCGCGTAGCGCGCTCAACTGTGCTGTCTGCTCGCGCACCGCGCTCGGCTGTGCTGGCTGCTCGCGCACCGCGCTCGGCCCTGCTGCCGGCCGGGGGCCGACTGTGGACCCCGGCAGCAGCGGGTCAGCCGACCCCCGGTCCGCCTGTTCCAGGCTCACCCGACCGACGGGCCGAGGCCGAGCGACTGTGGCGTGCTGGAATCCGGCGAAGGTTGCCGCAGACCCTCGTCGAGCTCGCCGTATTCGGTCATGAGTGCCCGGCTGCCACCCCAGGGCGTCGGCTCCTCGGCGACCAGCGTGGCCGTGGTCAGCAGCATCCCGGCCACTGACGCCCCGTTCTGCAGTGCCGACCGGGCGACCCGCAACGGGTCGATGATGCCCATGGCGAGCATGTCCCCGTACCGTCCCGCCAAGGCGTCGAAGCCCTCGTCGACGCCCAGCTGCGCCGTCCGGGCGACAACCTCCTGACCCGAATACCCGGCATTGCCGGCGATCAGGAAGGCCGGTTCGGTCAGCGCCCGGCGGACGATGTCGACGCCGATCGCGTAGTCGCCGTCGACGTCCAGACCGTCCAGCGCGGGCTCGGCGTGCAGCAATGCCGCACCGCCGCCGGCCACGATTCCCTCGGCCATCGCGGCTCGGGTGGCCGACAGCGCGTCCTCCACCCGATGTTGGGTCTCCTTCAGCTCCGCCGGTGTCGGTGCTCCCACCCGGATCACTGCGACCTGGCCGGTCAGCGCCCCGATCCGTTCGCTCAGCACGTCCTCATCGACGCCGAACGACGCGCGGTCGAGTTCGGCGCGCAGCTGGGTTACCC
>JBOHFC010000437.1:0-8734 GCA_050701375.1 Pseudonocardiaceae bacterium | reverse complement strand
CCGTCGAGGTCATCGACCAAGGTTACGGTGACCTTCTGCGCCATGCGCGTCGTCCTCCCTCAGGGACGTGGTGGACGGAGCCATCGCACGACGACTCCACAACGACAACGAGTAGGTTAGCCCATTTCCGTGCGGATTGCGAAATCACCGTCATCGGAGTCCACTATTGTGGTCGGACCAGCGGAAACAGGATGGTCTCGCGGATACCCGAACCTGTGAGCGCCATGAGCAGCCGGTCGATCCCCATTCCCATGCCGCCACTCGGCGGCATTCCGTACTCCATCGCGGTCAGGAACTCCTCGTCCAGCGGCATCGCCTCGTCATCGCCAGCCGCCGTGAGCGCGGCCTGGGCCTCGAAACGCTCCCGTTGCACGACCGGATCGACCAGCTCTGAGTACGCCGTGGCGGACTCGACGGAACGGATGTAGAGATCCCATTTCTCGGCCAGACCCGCGACGCTGCGGTGTTCTCTGGTCAGCGGGGCGGTGTCCACCGGAAAGTCCTTCACGAACGTCGGCGCGTGCAGCTGGGGCACCACGAGGTGCTCGAACAACTCCTCAACCAGCTTTCCCGGTAACCAGGCATGATTGCACGCAAGACCTACTCGCTCGGCGTGGCCGAGCAACTCCGCACGGCTGGTCTGCGGAGTGATCTCCTCACCCAGCGCCTTGGAGACCGCGCCGAACAGGCTGACCTCGACCCATTGACCACCAATGTCGTACTCGCTGCCGTCGGCGAGTCGAACTGTTGTGGATCCGAACACGTCCCGGGCCACCGTCTGGTACAGCGTGCGGGTCAGCTGCGCCATGCCCTTGTAGTCGGTGTAGGCCTGATACACCTCAAGCATGGTGAACTCCGGTGAGTGCGTAGAGTCCGCGCCCTCGTTGCGGAACACCCGGTTGAGCTCGAAGACGCGCTCCATCCCGCCAACCACACAACGCTTGAGGTAAAGCTCTGGGGCGATCCGCAGGTACAGGTCAGTATCGAGAGCGTTGGAGTGCGTCACAAACGGCCGGGCCGCGGCACCACCATGCACGATCTGCAGCATCGGCGTCTCGACCTCGACGAAGTCGAGAGAATGCAGCATCGCACGGACCGATCGAACCACGTCGGCACGCATCCGGGCGGTCCGCCGGGCCGCGTCGCGAACGATAAGATCGAGGTAACGCTGCCGAACCCGGGTCTCCTCGGCCAGTTCCTTGTGCGCAGTGGGAAGGGGCCGTAACGCCTTGGCCGCCATCTGCAATTGCGTCGCTTGCACGGACAGCTCCCCGCGACGCGATGTAACCACCTCACCGGTCACCGATACGTGATCCCCGAGGTCGACATCCGCCTTCCACGCAGCCAGTCCGTCGGCGCCCACATTGGCCAGGCTGACCATGGCCTGTAACTCGGTGCCATCGCCCTCACGCAACGTCGCAAAGCAGAGTTTTCCGGCGGTGCGCAAAAAGATAACCCGACCGGTCACCGCCACGTGTTCCCCGGTGACCGCGTCCGGCGGCAGCCCGATGTACGTGTCCCGGATTTCCTTCAGTGTTCGAGTACGCGGAACTGCTACGGGGTATGGGTGCGGCCCGGAGGCCAACATGCGCTCCCGCTTGTTCCTGCGCACCCGCATCTGGTCTGGTAGGTCGTCGTCGGTGCGGGGTTGCTCGGTGGTCACCCGAACAACCTAGTGATCCCTTGCCCGCAGGTTCACCGCCGGGCGCTCCGGGTCGTGAACTCGACAGGATCGACGTGTGACCAGCGCAGCGACGTCGGTATCGTCGAGTTCACGGCAGGGCCTGTCCGGCGTTTCAGGTGATGTTGCGTTCGAAGACCATTCGCAGACCGCGCAGCGTTAAGTGGGGGGCGTGGTGGGTGATGGTCTGCGACTCGGCAATCAAGAGCGGGGCCAGGCCGCCGGTGGCGACGACCACCACGTCGGCCTCGGCTCCTGGGGCCAGTTCTGCGGCGATCCGCTGGACCAGGCCGTCCACCTGCCCGGCGAAGCCGAACAGCAACCCGGACTGTAGAGCTTCCACGGTGCTCTTGCCGATCACCGACCGCGGTCGGACGAGCTGAACCTTCACCAGTTGAGCTGCCCGGGCAGCGAGCGCATCGATGGAGATCTCGATGCCCGGAGCCAGCGCGCCACCGAGGAACTCGCCCCGCTCGCTGACGACGTCGAAGTTGGTGGACGTGCCGAAGTCCACCACGATCGCTGGGCCGCCGTAGAGGGTGTAGGCGGCCAGCGTGTTGACTATCCGATCGGCACCCAGCTCGCGTGGGTTGTCGTAGTGCAACGGCACGCCGGTGCGTACCCCGGGCTCGACGATCACGCGTGGCAGCTGCGGCCAGTACCGGTCCACCATCACTTTCAGCTCGCGGAGCAGCGCGGGCACTGTGGACAGCGCAGCGATGCCGGTGATCTTGTTGGAGTAGTCGCCGAGCAGGCCGCGGACGATCAGCGCCATCTCATCGGCGGTCATCCTGGCGTCGGTACGCATCCGCCAGTCGTGCAGCACCGCGGCGTCCTTGCAGTTGCCACCCCGATCGCCGGCGAACAAGCCCAGGACGATGTTGGTGTTGCCGATATCTACGGTGAGCAGCACTCGCCCGCCCCGTCAGACGCCGGCCGAGCCGGCGACCAGGTCTCCAGCCGGGGCATGCGCCGGATCGTCACCCTGGTGCACGATCCGGTTACCGGCGTCGACAAACACCACCCGGGGCAGGTAGCGCCGGGACTCGTCGTCGTCCATCGTGCCGTAGGCGATGAGGATCACCAGGTCGCCAGGTGCCACCAGGTGCGCGGCGGCGCCGTTGATCCCGATCACGCCGCTGCCCCGGGTGCCGGGGATGACATAGGTCTCCAGCCGCGCGCCGTTGGTGACGTCCACGATGGCCACCCGCTCGCCGGCGAGCAGGTCTGCGGCGTCCATCAGTTCCTCGTCGACGGTCACCGACCCCACGTAATGCAAATCCGAATGGGTGACGGTGGCCCGGTGGATCTTGGACTTCAGCATCGTCCGGAACATCACGGGGCTCCTCGTCCGTTCGAGTCGGGACCCAGCCACAGGCCGATGTTGTCGATCAACCTCGTGGTCCCGACGGTGGCAGCCAGCAACAGCCGGGCCGGTCCTTGCGCCGGGGCCGGTCCGAGCTGGGGATTGCGCAGTGCCAGGTAGTCCAGGGCGACGGCGGGTTGCCCGGCCAATACCTCAGCGGCCGCTGCGAGCACGGCGTCATGACCCCCCACGCCAGCCTGAGCACCGGCGCTCAGCGCCGCCGACAAGGCGACCGCGGCACCCCGAGCCTCGGCATCCAGGTGAACGTTGCGTGACGATAGCGCGAGCCCGTCAGCTTCCCGCATGGTGGGGACCCCGACGACTTCTACATCCATCCGCAGGTCGGCCACCATCCGCTGCACCAGCACCAGCTGCTGGTAGTCCTTCTCCCCGAACAACGCGCGATCCGGAGCGACGATCCCGAACAGCTTGGCCACCACCGTGAGCACCGCAGCGAAGTGACCCGCTCGGCTGGCGCCTTCCAGCTGCGCACCCAGCGCACCGGGCTCCACGGTGGTGTCGGATCCGGCCGGGGACATCGCCGCCACGCTGGGTGCGAAGACCAGCTCCACGCCCTCCTCCCGGCACATCGCGAGGTCGGCGTCGAAGCTGCGGGGGTAGCGGTCCAAGTCGTGGCGGGAGCCGAACTGCAGGGGGTTGAGGTAGATCGACACCACCGTGCGGCCGCCCGGGATGGCGCGGGCCGCTCGAATCAGCGCCCGGTGGCCGGCGTGCAGCGCTCCCATCGTCGGGACCAGCACGACCGGATGCCCGGCCAAGCGCAGCTTGCGAGCCACCGCAGAAAGCCCAGCGGGGTCTTCGTGGAGGGCCAGTTCGCCGCGGAGCCGGCTGGTCACCGTCGCACCTGCAGAGTTTCCCGGATCTGGCTGGCGACCGCTGGAGCCAGCAGCCCGGCAGCCTCGGCCCGATCCGCGGTCCTGGACGCCTGCACGCGATAGGACTCGAGCAGCTCCGGCGCGGAGTCCGCGAGCACCCGCAGGTGCAGACGTACCGTGTCGAGGTCGCCGCGGATCACCGGGCCGGTCAACGCGCGGTCGCCATGACGCAGCGTGTTGTCCAGCGCCGCCTCCAGCAGCGGGCCCAGTAGCCGTTCAGCGGGCACCACACCGGCTTGTTCCAGCGCGTCCACCGCGTCGCGCACCAGGGTGGCCAGATGGTTGGCTCCATGCGCCAGCGCCGCGTGATACAGCGCCCGGGCCTCCGCTGGCACCCGCACCGGCTCGGCGCCCATCTCCAGCACCAGCGCCTCGCCGACGCTCCAGCCGGTCTCGTCGGCGACCGTGACACCGACGCAGCCTGCCGCCAGCCGCGCGACATCCTCGGCGCGCCCGGTGAAGGTCATCGCGGGATGCAGCGCGAGCGGGAGCACACCGCATGCGGTCGCCGGCTCCAGGACCTCCACCCCCCGCGCGCCACTGGTGTGCACCACGATCTGACCGGCCCGGAACGCCCCAGTTGTGGCAAGCCCGGACACCAGGCCCGGCAGCACGTCGTCGGGGACGGCGAGCAGGACCAGATCCGACCGCAGCACCACGTCGTCGGGCGCCAGCACCGGCGCATCGGGTAGCAGCGTCGCCGCGCGTCGCAGGGATGCTTGGGATACCGCGCTCACACCGACCACCACGTGCCCAGCACCTGAGATGGCGGCGCCCAGAACAGAACCCACCCGGCCTGCGGAAACCACGCCCACGGCCAGCCGGGCCGGGCGGTCGGCCACACCGCGGGACGCGGCTGAACCCGACCGTGGCGTCCTCGCCATCGCCGTCCTCCAAATGTTCCAGTCCCGCGCTGGCCGCGGGTACCGGACTGCCGCAGATTAACCCCGCCGGAGCTATTCGCGCCGGTCGGCGTGAGCAGCTTCACTCAACGGGTAGTCCGCGGCCCGCTGAGCCCGATGCCGAGCGGCTAGCAGCGCGTCCAACTCCTCGTGATGCCGCCACCCGGCGTCGGCGCCGACATCTCCCGGAGACATCCGGTTCTGCGAGAACGCGAGTTCGGTGACCGCATGCTGGTAGTCGCGCACCGCGTCGGCGGCGGCCTCGCCCGCCTGACGGCGCACCGCTGCGGACCATCCCCGCCGACCGGCCTGGCTAGCCAGCAGCGGAACCTCGCTGGGGGCGATCCAACCCGCGCTGGCGAATCCTGGCAACGCCGCGGAGATCACCCGTTGTTCCCGACGGCGCTGCCAGAGCACCAGCGCGATCAACCCGCCGAACAGCGGCACCATGATCACCCCGTAGAAGGTGGGGAGAAAGCCGAACCCAGCAGATGCGTTCCACAGCGAGTGCAGCCCAACGGCTCCCAAGTACCCGATGAAGGGCAGGAGCGTCCACCGGGCCTGGTTGTGCCGCCGAACTGCCAGCCCCAAGGCGATTCCGGTCATCGCGGTGAACACCGGATGTGCGAACGGCGCGAGCACGCCCCGCATCAAGAACACGGTGGCCATCCCACCGCCGTCGCCGACCAGCCCGTCGATGGCGAACGCGCGCCCGAAATAAAGAACGTTCTCGGTGAACGCGAAGCCGGTGGCGACCAGCCCCGCGTAGACGATCCCGTCCACCACGCCGTCGAACTCGCGGCGCCGCAGCCACAACAGGCCGACCAGGAACGAGCCCTTGAGGGCCTCCTCGATGACCGGGGCGGAAATCACTGCCCCGACGAGATCGCCACCCCCCGTACCGAGTACCCGCTCACCGAACGCGGTCGCGGTGTCGTTGACGATTGTCGCGCCGAGAACCGAGATCCCAGCGCCCCACAGGAACGCGGCAAGCAGCAGCCGTGGCGGTTCGGGCTCCCAGCGATCCACCCATAAGAACACCGCCACCACCAGCAGCACTGGCAGCACCGCCGCCATCACGCCGACCAGCACGGCATCGCCACCAACATCGGTGCTGATGATCGCGAGCGCGATGAGGACCGGAATCGCCAATGCGACGAGCCCCAGCACCGGCAACAGCACCCGCCTGCGCTGGGCGGCACCTCCCAGCGGCACAGGCCCGACCACACTCATGGCCCGGACCCTATGCCTCCAGCCCGCTGTGCCGTCGCCGAGTTCGGCACCAGGGTTGCTCGGCTGCGTTCACACAGTGTCGGCCGCCACCCCGAGTGGAGCTGGGCATCGTGATCGAGGCTCGGCTGGGTGCGGCGGGGGCGGACGCGCTCAGCCGATTCCTGCGCGATGCCGAGATCGAAATCGTGGCAGTCGACTCCGACGCCGCGGATCGAGCGCTCAGCGCGTGGCGCCGCTACGGGAAGGGCCGCCATCGTGCCGCACTGAATTTCGGCGACTGCTTCTCTTACCCCCGCGCTGAACGCACCGGCCTCCCGCTGCTGTGCACCGTAACGACTTCGCCGCCACGGACCTCGACGTGATCCGACCGGATATGTCCCCGGAGCTGCCCAGTTGACCCGCTGTGCGGGACCGGGGTGGGCGCGCTTGCACGCCGTCGGTGCCGCCAGGTACGGGAGTGCCGTGAACTCGACGGGACCGACTTGTGGCGTCGGTAGAAACGTCGGCTGCGTCGAGTTCACGGCGGCAGCGGCCCTTCGGGTTGGGCCGCGGACCGTTGTCAGCTAGCGCGCAGGGATGGTGTCGCACGCCCAGCACCACGGATCGCTAGGCCGATCGGGTGTCCTTGTGGACGCGTCTGCGCCGGGGGACCGCCGCCGCTCCGTGGGCGGCTAGTAGGTCACTCACCGTCCGTTGCGTTCCCCCCGCCGTCGGCGTGCCAGCGGGTGCCTGCCGCGCGCCTGTACCGTCGTGGTGGGACCCGTCGCCGTTGTTGTTTGATCCAAGCCGTGGCCGGCTCGGCACGCCGTGCCTGCCCTGGCCGTTGGGGATTCCGCCGTTCAAGAACTCCCCGTTGGAGGTGTGCCTATCTGTCGGGTACGGCGCCGCAGCCCAGGTAGACGCAGGTGAGCGGCCGGGACCGAAGCCGGGCTCGGCGCCGGTCGGGCTGGGCTTCGCGTTGATCATCGCTGCGGCGACCGCCGGTCGGGCTCTGTCGGCCGTCGCCGCCGCAGCCCGGCTGCGGCCCTCGTCGAACCTGGGCTGGGCCGGCGACGGGAGTAGCCGGGCGGATTCGGCGCGCAACGTGACCCGCTCCACCTGCGGACTGCCGCCCAGCAGTTGCTCCAGATTCGACCGCATCGCCGCGAGCTCGGCACGCAACTGCGCCATCTCACTCGGCGCAGAAGGCTCGGCCCGGCCGCGAAGCGCACGCTCGACAGTCAGGGCGTGTTCCCGCCGGGCAGCCACCTCGCGCTCCAGCTCCAGCTGGTAGACCGCCCGCAACTGATCGGCTTGCGCGGCCCGCGAGTTGATCTCGCGCCGCGCTCGCGCTGTGCTGAAAGCCGCGAACAGCGCCGCCCACAACGCCGCGACAACGCCCAACCTCAGCAGGCGGGCATCCTGAGTGCCCAGCGCAAGCACAGCTGCGGCCGCCGCACCCATGACCACCGTGCTCAGCATCAGGACCCGAGCGCTGCCACCCAGCGGCACAGGCTCAGCGGTCCCAGACATGACGGATACCGTACCGGCTCACCGGGCGGCTGTAGACCTTTCCGCGGTAACAGGCAGCCATCGTGCGATGACAGGGAGACGCAGGCGGATCAGTCGTCGTCCGGCTCCGGATCGTCGGGACCGTCCGGGGTCCGACAGCAGTACTCCAGCCACAGCGCAGCCCCCACCAGAGCCCCCGCGCAGACCGCCCCGACCGAAGCGGCGACGGTGTCCGAGGCGGCGGACAGCAGTAGCGACCGCAGCGGCAGCACGTAGCCGAGTACCCCCAACCAGGCTCCCGCCGTGATGGCGCCGGCCAGCGAGGAAGCCTTGGCGAGCACGAGGGCCTTCGCGGCGGTCAGCGGCTGCACCGGCCGGGCTCCGGGTCGCCGCTGGATCCGCGCCCGCAGCGTCGTGCCCAACACCACCTCGGCGACCGCGAAGGCGAGCAGCGTGGTTCCAGCCGCCTGCGGCAACGGGGGCACCTCGCCATAGGACAACTGCAGCAGCAGGTTCACCAGCACTGCCGTGACCACACCAGCAGCGATCAGATCACGGGCCCGGGTGAAGGTCACAGGCACCCCCCATCACAGTGAGCCTCCATCACGGTCCTCGCAGCAACAGATCCTCCCGGCGCCGCACGCTACGCCGCTCGGCGGCTGGCAACGCAACAACCAGGTCGGCCACCCTGCCGTAGCCGGTGAGCACCGCGCCGGGTGCAACATCATCCCAGGGCACCAACACGAAGGCGCGCTGGTGCGCCCGGGGGTGCGGCAGAGTCAGTTGAGGATCCTGCAGGCAGGTCAACTCGACATCGATCACGTCGACGTCAAGGGTGCGCGGCCCCCACCGGACGCCGCGGGTGCGCCCGGCGGCGGTCTCACCGGACTGCGCGCGACGTAGCCACTCCTGCGCATCGGCTGCGGTGTCCTCGACCAGCAAGATGGCGTTGAGGAACTCATCCTGTGCCACACCGCCCCATGGCTCACTCGAGTACACCGGTGACACCGCGCGCACCACATCCCCCAACCCCTCAACACACCCACGCAAGTACCCGAACCGATCCCCCACATTCGACCCGATCGACAACACCGCCGCGCTCACCGCGCACAGCCCCCGACCGCGTTCTGGATGCAGAACGCGGTAAAACGGGTTCGAATAAGCG
>JBOHFC010000436.1:0-1703 GCA_050701375.1 Pseudonocardiaceae bacterium | reverse complement strand
CATCGACTGCGTGCCCAGCTTGGGCGTATGCCTCGGTGATCGCCTCAACAGCCACGGTGAACTCGTCGGGTTCGAGCCGGTTGGTGAACAGGTCGACGTCCTCGCTGGGTCTGTCGATCAAACCACGAGCTGACAGCGCGTACCCCCGGTGAGGGCAAACCCGTACCGCCCCACCGCCGCGAGTCCGATCCGGGCCAGTTCGGCATGCCGTTGGTCCACCGATGATTAGGAGAACTGGTTCGCCCCCATCTTGATTCGGCTACTGCCGCCGGTAGGCCTGCCACGATGCCGACGTGTCGTTGTGAGGCCACTTGGGCCAGAGACCGTCGCTGTCGTGAATGGTCGCGGTGTAGGTGACTGTGCGCTCGGTGCCAAGTCGCAGGACGAGGTTGGGCCGGCTCGGACGGGGCCTGCTGGTGCGTGTGCTTGCTCCGGTGTTGCTCCACATGGTGGAGAGTGAGCGGTCAGGCTGCGGTGGAGCGTGGATCACCGGGAAGCCGGAGGGTGATATCGGTGTCGTCTAAAGAAACGACAATCTTCACCGTGCCCCCGAGCGCGGTGATGTACGCGCGCGCGCTGGCCACGGTCAGGCTGTCCACTTCGCCACGCTCCATCGCGCTGACCCGAGCTTGGCTCACCCCCATCGCGTCAGCCAGCTGGGTTTGGGTCATCCCCGCCTTAGCGCGCAACTCCGCCAGACGGTAACCGGCAACATGGGTGTCTTGCTCGATCTGGGCCCGGGTAAGGGCGTCCGGGGTCACTCGCCCGGACTCCAAAGCCTCGGCGCGCACCTGCTCCCACGGAATCATCTCAGTCATCTCCTGTCCCTGCTTTCAGGGCTGCGACATGCTCGGCGAACCGCCGCTCGGCCAGCGGGATGGCACGCTGATACCAGCGCGTCCACTCCCGCGCCTTGTCGCTGCCCACCAACAAGACCGCCTGCCTCTTCGGGTCGAACGCGAACAAGATCCGTACCTCGCTGCGCCCCGATGATCCCGGACGCAACTCCTTGAGGTTCTTCACCGCGCTGCCGGTCAGCGTGTCCGCCAGCGGACGCTGCAGGGTTGGCCCATGCTCGGCCAGAGCGTCGATCGCGGCGAACACGCACGCTGTGGTCTTCTCATCCAGAGCCCGCATCCATGCCTCGACCTCCGGATGCATCAGTACCGACCAACCCACAACGACGACGATAATATATGTGTTGTATTCGCAGCTCAAGTGGCGCCCGTGAAGGCGGGCCAAGCGGTCGAGCGGTCCGTGCTGGTCGGTGCCGCGTCGTCGATCAGGCCGGCCCAGTGGTCGTCGAGCCCTCTGAGCGGCAGGTCCGGCGCGTTGATGTGGCCGAGTCGCCGCAGTGTGTCGTCGAGTTTTGGCAGGTCGGCGGAGCCGGGGTTGAGGTTGGAGTGCCGGCCGTGGAGGTGCCCGAACCCCAAGGAATGCGTCACCCCCCGATCTGAGAAAATGCCAACTAGGATCAGCGCGTTCTGCAAAGCAGCTGAAGCGCGTTCTGTCAACTAGGGCTACTCTGACTTGGTGCTGGTCGTCCGAAGTGGCGCGCCGAGGCTCGAAGAGTTGATGCGCACGTTCCGGATTGTGCTGCTCGGTGGTGCGCGCCAGACCGGCAAGACCACGCTGGTCCGCGATCTGCTCGATCTCCCCGCCACCTCGTGGTTCAGCCTGGACGACGAAGCGACGCTGCGCCG
>JBOHFC010000435.1:0-9727 GCA_050701375.1 Pseudonocardiaceae bacterium | reverse complement strand
GCGGCGTGCTCTGCCTGAGCCTGCTCTACCACAACGCTGTGGCCACCGAAGACCACGACTCGTCGCTCGCCGCTGCCCGCGGTGGCGTGGCGGCGTTGTGCTTGGGCGGTCACGACAAGGACACCACCGCCTCCTACGAGTGCAACGGCATCCTGTCTCTGGGCGTTGCCGAGGGCCTCGGCATTGCTGAGCGGGACAAGGAGCACGGCCACACCAAGGCCGACTCCGCCAACGAGCTGCTCAACCTCTGCCTGGGCAAGCGCGACAAGCTGACCACGCCCTGTGAGGGGCTTGGTGTGCAGGCCGTGCATGCGGATTCCAAGTCGAGGTCGGAGAAGCCGGAAACCGAGCGTCACTCTTTCCTGCTCGGGATCGACAGCAATGGCCACTCCTCCTACCTGGGTGACCAGGACATGGATCAGGCCTTCCCGAAGGACTGTGGCGACTCCGCGCTGCTCTGCCTGCTGCTCAACCAGGGCAGGTCGGTCATCTTCCACAACCCCAAGGGCGCTGGCAGCGCGGTGGAGGCCCTGCGCCTCGACGTGCTGAACCGGACTCTGCTGGTGGTGCTGGGTCAGGCCGAGACCCTCGCCCACGAGACGAATGACAACGATCACCACAACAAGGGTGAGGACCACGGCAACAAGGGCGAAGACCACGGCAACGGTGAGAACAACGGCAAGGGTGAGAACAACGCCGCGAAGGGTCCGGAACTGGCCCAGACCGGTGCTGATGTCGCCGGGCTGCTCGCCGGTGGATTCCTGCTCACCGGGTTGGGTGCGCTGACTGTGGCGGCTACCCGCCGTCGGGTTGGCAAGCACAGCAGTGTCTGAGTTCACAGCAATCTGAACTGCTACATCCTCAGCGGGGGTCGGCGAGCAACTCGTCGGCCCCCGCTGGCATGTCGACCCCACTATCCCCAGTACGATCGGCGCCCTCATGACTACCTTGATCTCTAAGCTGCCCCTGCCCTCCCGGCTGCGCAGCCGACCGGTCACCGCCCTTATCGGTGTCGTAGCTCTGCTGCTGGCCTTGACCTGCGGGGTGATCGCCTGGGCGATCAGCGGCACCGGCGGTGCTGCCGTCGACACTCATGAAGTGGTCAACGTCGCCGGCCAGTACCGCTTCGAGGCCCCCACCGGGTGGGCTACCACCCAGCAGGGCCGCACCACCACGGTGACCAGCCCGGATCAGACCACCGTGATCACGCTCGGTGCCGGCCGGGTCGGACCGCTGCCGATTGCCGGCACCCAGTTCTTCGAGCAGGTGGCGGGCAACTATCATGATGTCCAGGTCCTCCCACCGGAAGCGAAGCAGGTGGGCGTGTCGCCGGCACTGGTATACGGCGGTGTCGGAAGCAACGCCAAGAACACCCAGATCCGTTTCCTTGCGATAACCGTCCAGCATGATCCGACCAACTACGGCATCGCGGTGTTCACCGCAGCGGACTCAGACCCGAACATCGTGCTTCCACCGGTGAACCGGGTCGTCGAGTCCTTCCAGGCGACCCGGAGCTGACTGGTCACCTGATGTCTATCGGGGTGGCCACGGTGGTCTCATCGATGTCGGAGGTGCGCACGGTCACCCTGAGCTGCCACATTCCGCGGTAGGGCAGCTGTACCGCCTGGGCGAGATACTCGCCCGGCGCGGTGTGTTCCAGCGAAACCGTGAACGGACCGAGCTGCCGCAGGTTGAGCGTGCTGTGCAGTTCGGCCACGTCATGCGGGGCCCCGTGGGGGTCTTCGACGGTGACGCGAACGGTGTTCGGCCCAGTGGCGGCCGGATCGACGTCCACAATGAGCTGCCCCTGCCCGTTGCGGCCTCCGGTGTCATAGTGGATGACGTGGTGGGCCGGCCCTGGCGGCTCGGCTGTCGCTGTTCGACCGGGTTCGGCGTTGACCAGCATCGCGGTGACCCCGAGCACGACGGTACCGAACGCGGCTTCGGCAAGCACGCTGCGGCGCAGCGTGCTTGTGAGTGGCAATGCGCGCCATAACAGTGTTTGCCACTCACGTGTTGCTCTGCGAGACCGCAGAGCAACACATCCCATCGCCGCAAAGACCCCGAGCTTCACGAGTAATAACCGACCGTAGTCGGTGGAACCGAACGCCACCCAGCCGCCGAGTTGGCGCCACGACTGGTAGCTACCGGTACCGATGAGGGTGACGATCGAGGCCGTCGCAACCGAGGAGAACCGGTACACGGCGTGCTCGGGTGGCGCTGGGGTCTTGTTGGTCCTGGTGTCCGCCGCCGCAGCCGGCTGCAAGACGACCACGAGGGTGACCAGGCCACCGAGCCAAAGGCCCATCGTCAGTAGATGCACTACGTCTACCGGCAACGCGAGCGCTGGTTGCAGCCCCACGGCCGCGTGGTCCGCGGCGGCCCAGGTGCACGCCAGCCCGACGGCCAACGCCAGACCGATAGCACCGAAGCACGCTCGGCCTCGCCGCTTGAGATGGCCCAGCCAGGCGCACAACAGCGCCAGGTAGCCGCCCACCAGAGCCAGCAACAGCAGCCGGACGGTCAACGCGGCACCCAACCGGCTGCTCAGGGTCTCCGAGACGATCGCGGAGTCGAAGAGTCGATCAAGACCCAGGCCGTTGCCGTAGGGTCCCTGAAGCAGCAGAGTTGCGACGCTCGTGGCTAGCAGGGCGGCCCAGCCGACCAGCATGACGCGGCGCACGTCGTGTCTGGCGATCGCGCCGGGCCAGCACAACAGGACGAACGCGATCGATCCCACCAGCAACGCGTAGGACGCGAAGGCCGCCGCCCGGACGATGGCGTAGACCACACCAACCGTGACGCTGCCCGTGGGCTGCGCGGTTGCTGGTGCCCGGCTCGGCGAGGGGTGGCCCACCGAGAAGGTGAAGGCACCGGCCACCGGGTGCGAGTCGGCCGAGATCACCCGCCAGGACACCGTGTACGTGCCCTGCCGTTGGTCACTGCGACCCGCTAGGCCGACTCCGATGGTCGAGGAGTCGCCCAGTGCAACGGTATGGCGATTGTCCACCTCGGCACCATCGGGACCGTAGACCCGGACACCGTCGGCTGCCACCACCACGGGTTCGCCGAACGTCAGCGACACCGTGGTGGGCATGGTGGCAACCACCGCACCCTGCCCGGGATCGGTGGAGATCAGCACCGCGTGGGCACCGGCGGAGCTGGCGCCGGCGAGTAGCTCGAGCACCATGCAGATCACCGTCACCGCGCAGGCCCGCAGCGCTCGCCGACGACGCACTGGCAGGTTCAGCCAGCTGGGGCGCTACGACGGTTGCGCAGTCCAACAACGATCCCGATGATTCCGAGCACGATCCCCACGATGCCGAGCACCACGCCCCAGATGGCCGCCGAGGAACCGGTGTCGGCGGTCGTGGTAGCCGCTGGAGTGGCGTCGGCCGGTGTCAGCTTCAGTACGGGTGCCGGATGGTCGGGCTCCGGCGCACCTTCTTTGGCGGTGTCGATCCACCGCACCACTTCACCGTTGTCGTAGGTCTGCAATGACTTGAACACCAGCTGATCGGTGTCGGTCGGCAACGGACCCATCGAGACGTCGAACTCCTCGAACGACCCGGGCGGGATCCGACCGCCCGTCCAGGTGATCTTCGAAACGGCCTCGGTGACCTGCCCGTCGTCGGTGGTGATCGGTTTCGCCAGCGTGGTCTTCTGCACGGTCACGGTCCAACCAGGCAACGCCCTGGTCTGTACCGACGCGATCGGGTGGTCGGTGGGGATATTCACTTCCAACTGGGTGGTGGCGGCGTTGTCCCGCTCATTGGGAACCCGAAAGGACACTTTGGTATAGCCGCCCTGTGGGGCGGTATGGGGGTTCACCGTGACGTGGGCCCAGGCGACTCCGGCCAGCGCGAACAGCGTTACGGCACAGACGGCGCCGATCGCGACGATCCGTCGTACCAACCGGTGTCCCAAACGATGCCCCAGGAGATGCCCCTGCCGCCAACGGACCATCACCATGTCGCGATCTTCCATCGGTTGGGCGCTCACAGCATCGTCATGAGCATGTAGCTCATCCCGATTGCCATCACGAGCTCTGAGGAACCGAGTAGATGGGGCGAGACGACCACGCCGCGGGTTCCACTACCCAGGGCAGCGTTCACCAGATTCTCCGTCGCCGCAGTGTTCACAGGGATCGCCAGCCGGGCACCCAACCGCACCACGAACACCAGGAAGTACGCAATGAACGCCCAGGTCAGCACGGGCAGTGCAACGCTGGCGGAGCCGGTCGCGGCCATCTCCATGCCGTCGGCCATGGCATGCCCTGCGGGCATCACCGCCAGCATGTACACCATCGCCAGCCCACCGACCAGGAGATGTAGTTCGTGGTGGCCACCCAGGTGAGGGGACGGTGCCGGGACTGAGCGCACGTGCCGCCGGATCAGCCGGACCGCGATGTGCCCGGCGGCCACACCGAAGACCACCTGCCAGTACATCCGGGGCAGTGGGTCAAACCAGGGGACCAGCATGGCGACCATGCCGAGGCTCATCACGCCGCGCGAGACATCCACGTCTCGGTGGGCGGTACCGCCCCACGCTGACGCGTCCCGGCGGGGTGTGCACAGCCGAGCCACGTAGAACAGGGTCAGCATGGCGAACATCGCGGCAAAAGCCCAGCGCACCCACTCCGCGCCTGCCACCGCCCTCACCTCCGGCGCCCGATGTCAATTACCCAGCCTCACCTACGTAGTCGCCTGCCGCACCCCGTTGGTTCCCGACCGCGAGCGGCCGGTGTCCACGCGGGGCGAGTCGGCCGATGATCAGTGGTCGTCGTCGGGCTGCGGTATCGAGTGGTGTTGGTCGGCGAAGTCCGCGGGGTCGGCTTCCAGGGGCGCCTGGGTAGGGTCCGGGTCGTCGTCTTCGTCGAGATCGATCAGGGGACGCGTCTGGTCGGCGACGTCTAGGTCGGGATCCTCGATGCCCATGTGATGCTTCCTTTCGCTAGCGCTCGTCGCGATCATGTTATCCACGGCGATCGAGATCTGCCTGGAGGCCAGTGCGATGCTGCGATGGTGAACCAGATCGACGCCGGCCGGCTCGTGTTGGCGCCGATATTTCGGCCGGTGGCGCGCATGCTGCTCGACGGCGGCATCCCCAAGGGGCTCAACTTCGCCCCCGGATACCCCTCGCGATTCTCCCTTGAGGTCATGGAGGCAGTGGTCGAGGCTCAGGAGCCAGGCCGGTTCGGGCCGTACTTCATGGTGCGCAAGGCTGATCGTGCGGTCGTCGGGGAGATCGGGTGCAGCGTGGAGGACGCCTCGGACACCGGCTACATCGGCTACACCGTGGTGCAACCTTGTTGGGGGCAGGGGTACGCAACCGAGGCGCTGCGGGCGTTGCTCGCGCACGTGCTCGCCGAGCCGGGGATCCGCCGGGTCGTGGCCGAGGCCATGGTGGGGCATACCGCCAGCCGCCGCGTGATGGAGAAGGCGGGCATGCGCCGTTGCGGGACCCGGATCGATACCGAAGACGGAGAGCCGGTGGAGCTGGTCAGCTATGACGCGTTCGCTACCAAGCGACCGGAAGCTGGCTGACAGCGCCGGCCACTGCCTCGCGCAGGGGTTGGATCTCCTCGAGGGGAACAGCGAGGCGCAGGGCGGGGAAGCGTTGCAGGAGGCGGACGAACAGGTACTGCAGCTCCACCCGGGCCAGGTGAGCTCCGAGGCAGAAGTGCGAGCCGTGGCTCAGTGACAGGTGCGGGATGCGCTCGCGGGTGATGTCGAAGCGCTTCGGCTCGGGAAAGACGCGCTCGTCCTCGTTGGCCTCCTGCACGGCGAACATCACGGTGTCCCCGGCGCGCAGGGTGACACCGTCGATCTCGACGTCGACGGAGGCGTACCGGGTCAGGCCACCGCGCCGAGCGGCTCGCATCCGCTCGATCGGGCTGGCGAACCGGAAGATCTCTTCGACGGCCTGGGCGGCCAGCGCCGGCTCACTGCGCAGTGCGTCTCGCTGCTCAGGATGGGTCAGCAGCAGCAGAATGCCCCGGTCGATGATGGCGACGACGGGTGCATGCCCGGCGAACAGCAGACCGGCGGCGAGATGGGCGATCCCGTCGTCGGTCAGCTGTGGGTCCAGCTTGGCGGAGTCGAGCAGGTCCGAGATGACGGCATCGCCCGGAACCCAGCGTTTGCGTTCGATCAGGGTGCCCAGGTAGCGCCACAGCGACTGCAGGCCGCCTCGGGCGACGGCGGGCTTGCTGACCTGCTTGGCTTCGATCTGCCACCGGCAGAAGTCCGCGCGGTCCTCGGCTGGCACGCCGAGCAGCTCGCAGATCACCAGCGCGGGTAGCGGGAAGGCGACGGTGGTGTGGAAGTCGGCCGGGGGTCCGGCGCGGTCCAGCTCGTCGAGCAAGGTGTCGACGATTGTCTCGACGCGGGGCCGAAGGCTGTCCATCCGACGAGCCGACAACGACGGCGTCAGCAGCTTGCGCATCCGGTGCAGGTCCGCCAGTTCCCCTTCCGGATCGGGAATCGGGCCGCCGAACAGACCGGGCTGGGTGAGCCGGACCGGGTGCCCCGGGTTGGGGTGCGACCGGCTCAGCCGTGGATCGGCCAGCAGCTCCCGCACCCGCTCGTGCCCGGACACCAGCCAGGCGGGCCGACCCTGGGTATCGCTCACCCGCTGGATCATGTCGGTGGATGTCATCGTGGCCCTTCGGGATGGTTGATCGACCAGGCGGTGCGGAGTCTACTTCCGCGTTCTGGATGCAGACTGTGCCAAATCGGGGCCATCCAACAGCAGTCTGCATCCAGAACGCGGAAGAGCTGGTCACGGGTGGGTAGCGGGATCGCGCTGGTGTCGCCGGCGCCAGGACCAACGGGCCACCGCGACGACGATCACACAACCGGCCATGATGAGCCCCACGGTCTGGTAGCGGTGGAACCCACGGTAGATGGCGCCCAGATGACCGCCGGCGAAGTAGCCGACGGATGTCCACACCACGACCCAGGACGCGGCACCTAGTGCGTTGAAGGCTAGGAACCGCCGCCATGGCATCCCGGCGATGCCGGCGACGACGCCGTTCAGCTGGCGCAGGCCATCGACGAACCGGGCGACGCCGACGATCTTGCCGCCATTCCTGCGGAAGAAATCCTCGGCCTTGTTGAGACGCTTTTCGGTCACGAAGACGTACCGGCCGAAGCGAAGGACCAGCCGCCGGCCACCGAAGTGCCCGATCAGGTAGCCGACGTTGTCACCGGCGACAGCGGCGAGGAAACCCAAGATGGCCACGCCTACAACATTGAGTCTGCCGGCCCCGGCGAAAAGCCCCGCGGCCATGAGCATGGTCTGGCCAGGGACCGGTGCGCCGAAACTCTCAATAAACAGGAACCCGAAGACCGCGAGGTAACCGTACGAGGCGAGGATCGGAGCCAGCCAAGCGAACACTCCTGGCAGCTCAGGAGCCACCCCACCACCTCCCAGGTCCCCGGGGCGCCTCGTTGCGTCTGCGCTGCCGCCGACGTGCGGTCGAGGCTACCCGCTAGCGGTCTGGTCTACCCCCTGGCCGGACGTCTCGCGGCGCAGCCCGGTACCACGACTGGGGTTTCAGAACCCAGAATTCGGGAAGTCGTAGCCAACTACCCGGTGTCACCGGCTCCGCCACGGGACAACGAGACAACGAGACAACGAGGCGACATGCACGGGAAACGGCGGGTGTGGCGATAGTGTGCACCTCGGCTGGCGATAGGGGACTGGCCCATCACGGGTTGCTCCACCCCGCCACCGCGAACGTGGCCATCACCCTTGCCCCGCTGGTCGCCGATCGACTCGCCCGCGGCGAGCCGGTACTCGCCGTGCTGCCCCCCGCCACCGCCGACCGGCTGCGGATCCGGCTGCCGGCAGTGGCCGGTTTGCACACCACCGATTCAGCCGAGCTCTACCGCCATCCCGGTCGGGTGCTGAGCCGCTACCGGGCCTGGATCGGTGACACGAGCCCGCACGGCGAGCCGGTCACCATCGTGGCCGCCCCCGAACCCGACGGTGACAACCACCGCGCGGCGCTGTGGATGCACATCGACGCCGCCGCCACGTTGGCCCTGGCTGAGTGCGACCTCACGCTGGTCTGCGTCTACTCCGACGATCCCGGCACCGCTGATGCCGTACGCCGGGCGCACCCGAGCCTGCTCAACGGCTCGACCGTGCCCAATCCGGACCACCTGCCAGCGGACCAGTTCGTGGCCCGCTACCCGCTTCCCCCGCCGGCCGAGTTGGGCGAGCCCGCCCTGACTCACACCATTGACCGCCCGGTGCAGTTGGCCGGGCTGCGCCAGATGGTGGCCCGTCACGCCACCCGCGCCGGGCTGGCCTGCGGTCGCTGCGAGGACTTCGTTCTTGCGGTCACTGAGGTCGCCAGCAACGCCATCGAACACGGTGTCCCACCTGCCTGCGTTCGGTTGTGGACCACCTCGACCTCGGTGATCTGCCAGATCACCGACACCGGCCGGCACACCCAGCCGCTGGCCGGGCTGCTGCCTCCGCCGCCGAACCAGCGTCGGGGCCGCGGTCAGTGGATGGCCCACCAGCTTTGCGACGAGTTCTACCTGTGGCCACAGCCCACCACCATCCGGCTCCAGATGGACCGGACCTAATCGTTCTGGTGGCGCTCTGCCAGCACCTTGTGGGGCACCTGGAGCAGGCGCAGGACGGTGACCAGCCCGAGGCCACCGAGCATGTTCCCGAGCCCCGCGAAGGCAGCCAGCCCGAGCCAGTCCAGGTAGCCGAACGGCGCGCCGGCCTGCAGCGCCGCGAAACACACCAGCGACGCGACGATCGCGTGGTTGACCTTGCCGGCGCCGAGCAGGAAGCCCGCGAGCACCGCCGGTACCAGGCGTACCCCATCGGATTCGGTGGCATGCTGCAGATGGGTCATCAGCGTGATGATCATCCCGCCGACCAGCGCGAGCGCGAACGCCGACCGTCCTATGCCCAGGTTGACATAGGACTGGGCCGCTTCGATGGCGCTGGTGCGCAACGCCGGGAATCCTGCCATCACCAACCCGGTGACGGCCCACCCGCCGAGGAGGTTGGTCAGCAACGTCATCACCCACAACCGGGTCAGGCCTGCCACCGTGCCGCGCTTGGCGACGACGGCGACCACCGGGACCAGGAAGTTCTCGGTGAACAGCTCGCTTTTCGCCAGCGAGAGCGCGATGAGCCCCGCCGAGAACGCCAGGCCGCCCAGCAGCACGCTGTGTGTCGTGTGCTCCACGAGAAGCAGTGCGAGCACGCCGACACCGACATCGAGGCCGCCGAGGAATCCGGTCGCGGCCAGTCCGAGCCAGGACCGGCCCAGCCGCTGCTCCCCCTCATTTACCAGCCGGTCGAACGTTTGCTCGCTTTCCTGCTGGGGAACATCAGGCTCGGCGGCGGTGCGCTGCGTCATCATCGAAGATTAAAGCCACCGTGAAGAGACGGCCCAGATTCGTAGGCTTGGTGCCGGATAACGGCTAGGTTGGGCAGTTCTTCTCCACGGTCCGACGACAGGGAGGCTCGCATGGGAACCGGCGACAAGATTGACAACCAGGCCGAGGTGCTTAAGGGCAAGATCAAGGAAGGCACGGGTCGGATCACCGATGACCCTGCTCTTGAGGTTGAGGGCCAGGGCGACCAGGCCAAGGGTCACGTCAAGCAGGCCGGCGAGAAGGTCAAGGATGCCGTGAAGGACGTCTTCGGTGAGTAGTCCCACCAACGGTGGGACTACTCGTGAGTGGCG
>JBOHFC010000434.1:0-19414 GCA_050701375.1 Pseudonocardiaceae bacterium | reverse complement strand
CTCGCAGAACCAGTGGTCAAAGACCCCGAAATCCCGGGCTATGCCGTTGAGCACCGGCAGCTGGTCGGGGGTGCAGCCGGTCATGATGTGCGCATACTCGTCATAGGTGGGCTGGCGGCCGGTCTCGCCGGTGAAGGTGGAGATGTAGTCGGCCACGACCCCGTCCATCGCCGGCACCGCCCCCGGCGGCGGCGCATTCCACGGCGCCGTGACCGCCTCACCGATCTTGAACCGGTTATGGTCATCCAGGACGCCGTACAGCTGGGTGTTGGTGTGGTAGTACTCCTCACCCGAGTCCGGGTTCGGCGAATCCATATCGGTGGCGACGGTGTACGGGACGACCTGGCGGTCAGCGCCGTGCTCCGCCCACACTGGAATGGGGTTGCTCAGGTTCTTGCCGATGACCCCGTCGAAGGTCTTGCCGTCCCCCGGGCCGTACAGGTGCCCGAGCACATTGTCCAGGGAACGGTTCTCGAACAGCATCACCACGATGTGATCCAGGGCGCGGGACCTATCCGGTGCGGGCATCAGCCATCCTCCTTACCTGCCGGCCGTGAACACGGCCGGTTCCTGGCACCTGCGACGCTTATAAGCATGACAGGGCAACCAGTCCACCCCGATCGTGCCCCGTGCGGTCGCCACCCCGCCCCGATCGTGCCGCTGCGCGGGCCGCCGCCCAGATAACAGCAAGAAGCGGCGCAGCCGCCGCAGTGAAGTCCGACACGTGCGTCGGCTAACTCGGCGTGCGCCCGCGACTGCCGTGGACGGTGGGCCGTACTATCGGGTAGTCCAGCCCGACAGACGGGTGACGCGTGACGCGTGAGGAGCAGCCGCCGTGACCTTGCTTGAGCGCATCAACGGCCCGGAGGACCTCAGGGAACTCAGCCAGGACCAGCTAGCGATGCTGGCGGCGGAGATCCGCGACGTCCTGGTGGAGACGGTGACGAGGACCAGCGGCCACCTGGGGCCGAACCTGGGCGTGGTGGAGCTGACCATCGCGCTGCACCGGGTGTTCGACTCGCCGAAGGACAAGCTCGTCTTCGACACCGGCCACCAGTCGTACGTGCACAAGCTGCTGACCGGCCGGTTCAAGGACTTCCACACGCTGCGGCAGGTCGGCGGCCTGTCGGGCTATCCCAGCCGCGCTGAGAGCGAGCACGACCTGGTGGAGAACTCGCACGCCTCCACCGCCCTGTCTTACGCCGACGGTCTGTCGCGCGCCTTCGCACTGTGCGGCCGGCGGGATCGCTCGGTGGTCGCGGTGGTCGGGGACGGTGCGCTGACCGGCGGGATGTGCTGGGAGGCGTTGAACAACATCGGCGGGTCACCGCAGCGCCCGCTGATCGTGGTGCTCAACGACAACGGCCGCTCCTACTCCCCGACGGTGGGCGCGTTCCCCCGGCACCTGACCGCATTGCGACGCCATGACGTGGCACGGTCAGTGTTCGAGGAGCTGGGCCTGGCCTACCTCGGGCCGGTGGACGGCCACGACGTCGTCGCGGTGCAAGCCGCGCTGCGCCAGGCCCGGGTGCTGGGGCGCGCGGTGTTGGTGCACTGCGTGACCGTCAAAGGCAAGGGACACCCACCCGCCGAGAACGACGAGGTGGACTGCATGCATTCGGTCTCGCCACCGACGTCTGCGGCAGGACCGTCGTGGACCGGGGTGCTGGCTGACGAGCTGCTGGAGATCGCCCGCGAGCGCCCGGACGTGGTGGCGCTGACCGCGGCGATGCTGCACCCGACCGGGCTGCACCGCTTCGCCGCCGAGTTCCCGGACCGGGTCTTCGACGTCGGGATCGCCGAACAACACGCCGTCACCGCCGCCGCCGGGCTGGCGATGGGCGGCCTGCACCCGGTGGTGTGCGTCTACGCGACGTTCCTCAACCGGGCCTTCGACCAGGTCTTGATGGACGTCGCGCTGCACCGGCTGCCAGTCACCTTCGTGCTCGACCGGGCTGGCATCACCGGCAACGACGGGCCGTCCCACAACGGGATGTGGGACCTGTCGCTGCTCGGCGTCGTCCCCGGGATGCGGGTAGCCGCGCCGCGCGACGCGCCGCGGCTGCGCGCGCTGCTCCGGGAGGCCGTCAATCACCCCGGTCCGGCCGCGGTGCGGTTCCCCAAAGGCGTGGTCGGGCCGGAGCTGCCGGCGATCGGCCGGATCGGCGGGGCCGACCTGTTGGCTCGCAACGGCTGCGGGGGCGTGCTGATCGTGGCGGCGGGAGCGTGTGCCCGCGCCGCGGTGGTTTCCGCGGCCGAGCTCGCGGCGGCCGGCGAGGACGTCACCGTGGTCGATCCCTGTTGGCTGCTGCCGGTGGACCCGGCACTGGCTCGCGCCGCCGATGGCTACCGGCTCGTGGTCACCGTCGAGGAGAACGCCGGTGCGGGCGGCTTCGGCGACGCCTTCGCGCGGGCGCTGCGCGCCACCGGATCGCAGGTCCAGCTGTGCACCCTGGGCCTCGGTCAGCAGTTCCTACCGCACGCCGGGCGCGACCAGCTGCTGCGCGAACACGACCTGCACGTCGCGGGGATCGTCCGAGCCGCCCGGTCGGTCGCCCGAACCCCGGCACCGGCTGGGAACGGCTCGGCCCGGCACTGGTCCAAGCCGGTGACAGCCACTGTCACCTAACGGAGACTGTGACGTCAGGGGGAACGGCTGTGGTCAATCCGCGTACTGCCGGGCTGCTCGTGGTGCTCACCCTCACCCTCGTGCTCGCCGGCTGCTCCCCGTCCACCAACGCGAACTCGACGGACACCGCAGGCCTTGGGCGCTTCGACACCCAAACACTGACCTGGTCCAGTTGCGCGAATATCTTTCAATGCGCCTCATTGACCGTACCGCTGGACTACACCAACCCGGCCGGACCCACGATCCAGCTCGCGGTCATCCGCGCAGAGGCCACCGACCCCGCGCACCGGATCGGCTCGTTGATCACCAATCCCGGTGGTCCGGGCGGATCGGGTGTGGATTTCGTCAAAAAAGGCTATCCCGACCAGTCCGGTCACCCGTCACATTTCGGCCCCAGCTGCGAGCCGATTTCGACATCGTCGGCTTTGATCCCCGGGGAGTGGGCCAAAGTGCACCCATCACCTGCCTCACCGACACACAGCTCGACCAGTACGTCGCGCAGGATCCCGCCCCGAACACCTCCAGCGAAGTGGACGCGGTGGTGGCCGGGGACAAGACGTTCGACGCCGGTTGCCGAACACACTCGGCGATGCTGCTGCCTTATGTCGGCACTCCGAACGCGGCACGCGACATGGACATCCTCCGCGCCGCGCTCGGCGACCAGAAGATGTATTACCTCGGGGCCTCCTACGGCACCTACCTCGGTGCGGTCTACGCCGGGCTGTTCCCGACCCACATCGCCCGGGCGGTGCTGGATGGGCCGGTACCCCCGAACCTGACCAGCATGCAGCTAGGCCTCGAGCAGGCGGCAGGTTTCCAAACCGAGCTCACCCGATTCGCCGCTGACTGCACGACGCATCCCGACTGCCCCCTGGGCACGGATGCGACCACTGCCGGGCAGAAACTGGCGGGTTTCCTCGCCTCGACCCATGTGCACCCGCTACCCACCGGCACGAGCCGGATGCTCGATGAGGCGCTCGCCGAAACCAGCGTGGTGATCACCATGTACGACAGCCCGCGAAGCTGGCCAATCCTGCGGAAAGCCCTGGCTATGGCCATGGCCGGGAACGGACGCGAGCTGCTGAGGTTGTCCGATCTGTATTACGAGCGTGACCCGAAGACCGGGCACTATTCCAACTCCTCCGAGGCCAACGTCGCCATCAATTGTCTGGACCACCCGGACCCCGCGCGCACAGTAGCCGATGTCCAGGCCGAAGTGCCCGCATACGAACAGGCCTCCCCTCTCATCGGCGCCTCGTTCGCGTGGGGTGACTTGATGTGCGCCTACTGGCCGGTGCCGCCGAAGAGTCACCCGCACCCGATCCATTACGAAGGTTCACCGCCGATCCTGGTGGTGGGCACGATCCATGATCCGGCCACGCCATACTCGTCCGCTCAAGCCATGTCCCAACAATTGGGTTCCGTGGTGCTGCTCACCTACAACGGCGACGGGCACACCGCCTATCGCCGGGGCAGCACGTGCATCGACGCGGCAGTGGATGCTTATCTGACCCAAAGCGCGGTGCCGGCAGCGGGCACGGTCTGCCAACCTGATCCTGGATCACCCGGTTAGGCAGCTCGGCGCCTGATCGCGGCCGCTGGCCGCCGGCGCGCCCGACGGCTGCCTCGGTGTGCCGAGTCGTGGTGTCGGTAGGTGACTCGGCCGCCGCGCAATCCCGTCTGGATGGTGCTATCAATGAATGATGATGGCTTATCACCGTCACCGGGTCGCCACGGCACTGGCTGCGGTGCTCACCATGGTCAGCGTCGCATTGGTCGTCACCGCCTGCCGCAGCAGTGCCGCGACGACCGCGCCGGTCACTCCTGCGGCCTTGGTCAATCCGGTGTCGGCGATCACCGTGGTTATCAACCATTTCGCCTTCCTCCCGGCCCGGTTCACCGTCGCTCCGGGTGCCACCGTCACCGTGGTCAACAAGGACGCCGCGATCCACACCCTCACCGCCGACAACATGGATTTCAATACCGGCAATCTGGCCCAAGACCAGCCCGCCACCTTCCAGGCGCCCACCCAGCCCGGAAAGTACCCGTACCACAGCCTGCGCCAGCCCTACATGACAGGCGTCCTGACCGTCTCGTAGCGTCTCGCCCGATACCGCTTCCCAAGGGTGCGGCCTGCCCGCGTCTCAACCTCGGTTGGGGCGAGGGTGGGCGCCGCGGCGCTGCGGAAAGGCTATCTCCGGTTCACGAAGGGTCCGAGTGCGTCGAAGTACTGCTGAGGTGATGGCGTCGCGTACACCTGAGGGTCTTGCCGGTAGACCGACGCCGACACAGGACAGGTGTCGCGTGCCTCAATATGGGCCTGGCCGACCTTGGCACCGGTGCGTGCCGCATAGACCGTGAGGGTGTAGTTCGCAATCCGCAGCGACGCTGACTGCCCGGAGGGGTAGGGGCACAAGAGGCCCGTATCCGCGCCGCCACCGTCACTCTCGGTGCATGCCACCAGCTGGACGGCTGCTGGGTCTGAAGGGTTCCAGGCCATCCCGAGCCCGGCCAATCGGGGGTTCTCCAACATGTCCTGGACCGCACCGTGTGGCCTGACCACGAGGATCGGATGCGGGGGTGCTCCGGCGTACGCAGCCGCGGTGGTGGAATGGCCGCCACTACACAGGCCCACCAGATCGGACACCTTGGTCACCGGCCCGTCAATCTCCTTGCCACCGCAACTGACCAAACCGGCGAGCAGCAATGCCACGGAGCAGATGAGATACCAGGATCGAATCCGCATCGCCCGACCACTCCCCGACCGGTCGCTGGGAGTCCGGGCCTTCGTCGCGGTCCCGGAGTACCCCAAGGGTCATATTTCACTCAATACGGAATAAGGTCAACGTCCTGGGCAGGATCTCGGGGCGCGGCGGCGCCGAGTCTCCCGCTGCGCCCATGGCCGGCACGGCCGGCGGGACCCCCCGAGGTTGAGGACATGCCGGCTAACTCCGCACAGGGTTTGGCAGCGGAGCGGGCTGTGCAGCGGAGTGCGGGTGGGGTTGACGATCGCGGGTGGAATGAATTCGACGTAGCGGACTGGATGAGAATTCCCAGCCGGTGATTCGAGACGGTCGCTCGGGGGAAGGTTGTGACCATGGGCGGCACGGACGCGGTGCATAAGAACATGAGCGTGGTCCACGAACTGGACCGGCTGGCTGGGTTACGCGAGCGGGGGCACCTCTCTCACGCCGAGCACGACGAGGTCAAACAGCAGGTGCTGCGGGCCTCCCGGCGGCCGATGGGGTCAGTCCACGATAGGGCCCCCACACCCGACGGCGCGTACCTTCTCTACCGGCTCGTCGCGACGTGGTTGAAGCGGGTAGCTGCCGCGATGGCCGTCGTTGCCTTGCTGTTCGGGTTGGTCCGGGCTGCGCTACCTCGACGTGCACGGTCAAGCCCAGGCGATCAAGGACACGGCGATAGCCAAGGGATTCGGGATCAGGATCCCAGATCCCCGGCCAGCGATCGATCGCGCGGTCTTGGAAGCCAAAGCCACCGCATACGGGGGCCTCGCTGCCGTGACGGGGGTGACCGCCCTCGGCGCCCTGGTGGGCGCGCTGTGCATCCGTCCGCCCCGCCGGCTGGACGAAACCCGCAGCAAGCGCGACGACGCTCGACCTTCTGGGTACGAGGTGACTTAAGCCGACCGACCGTGCACAGTCCGATTGTTCTGCATGCGGGGTAGTTGAACCCAGCAGGCCGGACCATTCGTGGGAGTTGCGTGAGGTTACTTCCTGCGCGACGCGGGTAACCCTTTGTATTCCGTACAAACGGGCCGAGGCGGTGAGCCTGGTCCATAGAGAACAGGAGTACTTATGATGCGCACCACGAACGCCACTCGGGGCGCGGCGCTGCGCCGCCCGTTTTCCGTTGTCGTCGTCGCCGCTGGACTCACGCTGGCGGGTTGCGCCAGCCCCACCAACGCGCCCGGCGCGTCGTCCACAGTGCCTTCTCCACCGGTGGGCACCTCGACGCCGCCCGCTCAACCGCAGGCAGCGACAGTGAGCTGGGCCAAGTCGATGTGCCAGGCGCTGCGCCCGGCATTGGGTCAGCTCGGCTCGCCGCCCCAGCTTGACCTCAACAACCCGACGGCGACGCGGCAGGCCTACATCAGCTATCTAGGCAACGCGCGCACCGTCACGCAACAGGCGATCGACCGGCTCCCGTCGATCGGCGCCCCCCCGGTGCAGAATGGGCAGCAGATCCTGACTCAGATAACTGATCAGCTCAGCCAGTTGCGGAACAATCTCAATGACGCGTTGACGCAGCTCAACCAGGCCAATCCCGACGAGTCGGGTGCAATGGTGCAGGCCTTCGGAGCGGCCAGCCACGTCGTCGGCCTGCGCGACGCTCTAACCACGAACCCGCAGCTGCGCGCCGCCATTGACCAGACGCCGGAATGCCATAACCCGGCTGGGTAGACGCGCCAGGCATGGAGGCCCTCGACGCCGCGGGGCCTGGACCGAGGGTCCGGCACCTGGTGCACGGTCAGACCAACATCGGCCGCATGTTGTGGAAGTTTCATCGGATCTATAAGTTCCACCAGATCTATCCCGACCGGTTCACCACAAGCTGCCCCAGCCACGGCATCACGATGTGGCACCGCGCGATCGTCGACAACTCTACGTTCATGGGGCCGGTGTCCATGGGGCGCCGTCGCGGGGGCCCGTTTCGGGGCCGGCCACTGCGGGACGCCCGTAACCACGTCTGACGAGAGGGTCCACTATGCGGGTGTTGGTGTTGGGTGGGGACGGTTACCTGGGGTGGCCCACCGCGGTGCATTTGTCTGATTGCGGGCACACCGTGGCCGTGGCCGACAACTTCGCCCGCCGCGGCTACGACCACGAGCTGGGGGTGGACAGCCTGGTGCCGATCGAGCCGCTGCACATCAGGGTGCGGGCCTGGGCGGAGCTGTCCGGCCGGCGCATCGAGACATTCTGCGGCGATATCACCGACGCCGCGTTCACCCGCGAGTTGGTGCAGGGCTTTCGCCCGCAGGTGGTGGTGCATTTCGCCGAGCAGCGCTCAGCGCCGTACTCCATGATCGATCAGGCGCATGCCGTCTACACCCAGCGCAACAACGTGCTGGGCACGCTGAATGTGCTGTTCGCGATCGCCGAGACCGACCGGGACATCCACCTGGTCAAGCTCGGGACGATGGGCGAGTACGGCACCCCGAACATCGACATCGAAGAGGGCTGGCTGACCGTCGAGCACAACGGGCGCAGCGACCGGATGCTCTACCCGAAGCGGCCCGGATCGTTCTACCACCTGTCGAAGGTCCACGACAGCCACAACATCGAGTTCGCCTGCCGGGCGTGGGGGCTGCGCGCCACCGATCTGAACCAGGGGGTGGTGTACGGCCAGCAGATCCCGGCGACCGCCGCCGACCCGAGGCTGGCGACCCGGCTGGACTACGACGCGATCTTCGGCACGGTGCTCAACCGGTTCGTGGTGCAGGCCGTCCTCGGTCACCCGCTCACGGTCTACGGCTCGGGCGGGCAGACCCGCGGCCTGATCGACATCCAGGACACGGTGGACTGCATCCGGCTGGCCTGCGAGAGCCCCGCGGCGCCCGGCGAGTTCCGGGTCTTCAACCAGATGACCGAGACGATGTCGGTCGAACAGATCGCCAAGACGATCACCGAGTGCTACCCCGGGCCGACCGAGATCGAGTACCTGGACAACCCCAGAGTGGAACAAGACGCCCACTACTACAACGTCGTACACAGCGGGCTGGTCGATCTCGGGCTGGCACCCCACCGGCTGTCCGACAACCTGATCACCTCGCTGTTCGCCACAGTGCAGCGCCACCGCCACCGAGTGGACCTAACCGCCATGCGCCCCACCGTCAACTGGCGCGCCACCGCGAGCCCGCCCACCGCAGGCTGACTATGCCCCGGGAGGCTCGCCCGGCCAGTTCCCGACGCGCCGCCCGTCGGGTGAGGTTGCGGTCCGCGCGATCGGGAAACCTGGGGTGTTCGAGCAGGTCCGACCTCGGGCGGGAGTCCGGATCGGGCGATAGACAGGAGCACTCATGAAGCTGATTACGAATCGGGGTAGTGCGCTGCGCCGTCCGCTTGCCGTCCTCGTCGCCGCGGCGGGACTCACAGTGGGTGGCTGCGCCAACAATCCCACTATCGCACCTGGCGCGCAGTCCACGGCGCCGTCCCCACCGGCACCGAGCTCGACGTCGCCGGCTCAAATGCAGGCGGCGACTCTCACCTGGGCCAAGTCGTTCTGTCAGGCGCTGAAGCCGGTTTTCGGCCAGCTCGGCACGCCACCCAGGCCCGACCTCAACAATCCGGATGCGACGCGGCAGTCCCTCGTCAACTACCTGGGCAATGCACGAAACGCCACTGAACAGGCTATCGACCGGGTTTCCGCCATCGGCCCTCCACCGGTGGAAAACGGGATGCAGGTCCTCACCACGCTTCGCATTCAGCTCATCGCGCTGCGGGACAACCTCAACAACGCGGTGACGCAGCTCGACCAGGCCGATCCCAACGACTCGGGGGCGATCAGTCGGGCGTTCGGCGCGGCCGGCAACGTGGTCGGCTTGCTCGGCACGCTGACCACGGACCCGCAGCTGCGGGCCGCCATCAACCAGTCACCCGAATGTCAGAGCCTGTCCGCGGCGAACCCGACCAACCAACCCACGGGTTCATCCCAGCCGCCCGGCTGAGGATCAGGTCTGCGATTTGAGGTAACCGACGAGCCTGGCGACGACGTCCTCGGCCAGGAGCCGGCCCGACGGCACCGCTGGAGTAGACTGCGGTGAGCACTGTTGAGTCCGGGGCGAGGACGAAACCGGTGGCTGCAGGTGGTGGGGGTCTGGGTTAGTGAATGCACCGGTCGCGGTGGCAACCTTGGCGGCGTCGGCGCTGTGCCCGACCGGGAAAGGGGCACCACGCTCCCCGATAGATCAACACGCCGAATGAACCGGCGAGGTCGCCGGGCAGCGAGATCGTGCCGCCGACGGCGGGGATCTCAAGCTGAGGGAAGGTCTGGCCGTTGGGCAACAGAGCAATTTCGAGTACCCGCTTGCGGTGGTCCGCGGCACCAGCCTGGACGACGTGATGGAAGCCAGCGCGACCAGCATGTCACAGCTCTACCACTATTCGCTGACAAGGAAGAGCTCGGGCGTGCGGTGATCACGCTGCAGACCGGCCGTGTCCTGGTCGTGCAGGAGTCCTACCTGCGTGAGGTCGACTCGCTGGCTGGGCTTCGCCGGTGGCGCGACGCGATGGTGGAGATGAATCGGACCACCGGCGGCATCGGCGGCTGCCCAATCGGCTCACTGGCAAGCGAACTGGCCGAGCAGTCCCAGCACGCCCGCTTGCTGCTGACAGCTAGCTTTGAAAGCTGGCAGGCACTTCTGGGTCGCGGGTTTACCTGCGATGCAGGATCGAGGCGAGCTCAGGTCCAGCGCCGAGCCGCTCGACCTGGCCACCGCGATCATGACCGCGGTGCAGGGCGGTTTGCTGCTGGCCCAGACCACCCGCACTACTCGGCCCCTGGAACTGGCCCTCGGCATGGCCTTGACCCACGTCACCCATCACCAGCAGCGTCCATGAAGGCCACGTCAACGACCGTGGGCGTTCGCGGATGAGCGCAGCGCGACGTCCCGCGTTCTGGAGACATATCGCTGCTATCGGGCAGTGAATTACCGCGACATGTCTCCAGAACGCGGTGAGGGCGGGGGGCGCCCGCGGCTCACCGCCGCGGGCCGGTGCGCGACACGCCGGGTGCGGGAGCGGCGCGACACACTGATGTTCGCCGATGATCCGCAACGGCCAGGGCCGTGTTGAGCGGGATTGTCGGGGTAGCGCTCCATACTGCTGGCCGACCGGTTGGACATGGCGACGGGAGGGTGCGGTGGCACAGCGGAATCGGGAGCGACTGGCCGCTGCGGCGGCGCGCCGTCGGGCGCGGCGGCGCGCCCCAGCAGGATCCGGGAGCGGCGGGTCATGGGCGACCGGTGCAGGGTCACCCGCAGCGGCGTTTCCCGGTGGGGGGAACCCCGGAGCGGGGCCTGCTGGTGCGGGGGCGGGGCGGGCGAGGCCGTCGGCGGAGACGATCTCCACCGTGTTGCTCAGTGCCGCGCGCGAGCACTGGGCGGGCGACTCGCAGGCTGCGGCGCGAATCGGTGCGATGGTGGCCGATCGGTGCGCCGACCAGCCGGGTCTCGTCGGAGCTGCGGTCCACGGCGCGGTGGTCCCGCTGATCACGGCGGCGTGGGAACGCGGCTGGACACCGGAGGACCTTCACCAGGTGGCTCGACGGCGGCTGGATGCCGCGGGCGGCAGCTACCTGATCGATGCGATCGCCGAGGAGTCTGGGCGCTACGCCAAGGCCACCGTGCCGCCGCGGTGGTGCGACGACCTTCGACAGATCGGGGCGCAGGTGTGGTGGGAGCCCGCCCAGACCGGAGGTCATTTCCTGCAGTGGACCCGGCACCACGGCCGCAGCCAGGCGGACGCGCTCACAACAGTGATCGAGGTGCTGGCGACGTTGTTGACGCTGCCGGTGCTGCCCAGGACCATGCCGCCACCGGGCTCGGTCGTGGCCACCGCGACGCCGCGGCGCGGGGTGGACCAGAAGATGCTCGCGCGAGTTCGAGCGCTGCTGGCCAAGGCCGAGTCGACCACTTTCCCCGACGAGGCCGAGGCGCTGTCAGCCAAGGCGCAGGAACTGATGAGCCGGTACTCCCTGGAACGCATCGTGATCGACAGCGCTGGCAGCCCGGGATCGGACCCGCAGCCCGCGGCAGCCCGAAGACTGTGGCTCGACAACCCCTACGTGGCAGCCAAGGCGCTGCTGGTGGGCGCGGTGGCGGAGGCGAACCGGTGCCGGTCGGTGCTGTCGGAAGGGCTTGGGTTCACCACCGTACTCGGCGACGAGGTCGATCTGGAGATCGTTGAGCTGCTCAGCACGTCACTGCTGGTCCAGGCAACCAGGGCGATGGTGTCGGCAGGTAGCCAGACCACCCGCACCGGGCGGTCCCGGACCCGGTCGTACCGCCAGTCATTCCTGATCGCCTACGCAACCCGGATCGGCGAGCGATTGACCACCGCGCGGGACGTGGGCACCGCCGCGGTGGCCGATCCGGCGCGGCTGTTGCCGGTACTCGCCGCCCGGGAGCAGGTCGTGGACGAACTGTTCGAGTCGATGTTCCCGCAGTCGGTGTCGCGCTCGTACAGTGTCGGCAACGCTTCCGGGTGGTACGCCGGCCGTGCCGCCGCGGACCTCGCAGTACTCGACACCCGGCGAGCGGTGGCCTCTGGACACAGCTGACATCATCGGAGAACCTGAAAGACCTGACCCGGAGGGTCGACACCGCACCTCGGTGTCGACCCTCCGGGTCAGGTCCGCTGCCGCGCTATGTCACCTCCTCCGTTAGGCGACAGACCACTGTCTCGGTTGAGGACTAATTCATTCCTGCGCGCAGGGGCCCCTGGCACGGGAAATGACAGGATCGCAATATTGCACTACTGGACCTACCCCTCCAGCGTTGATCACGGTGTCGAGTCCGACTGGGCTAGCCGGGCCAACTCCTTTGTGTTTTTCGGTGCTCAAGCGACGCTGGATGAGCTTGACATACAGAGCGCGTTCTTGTTGAGCGCGATAGTCACGCTGGGCCAGCTCAGCCCAGACTCCGGCCACGACTTTCGCTTCCCCCAAAGTGTCGATCTTGGGAGACCAGTTCACATAGCGACGGCCCGCACGGTCGAGAGATTGATAGGGTAGATCCCGATCGCGATCACGGCCCCGATAGAAGGAGTCAAAAACGATGTACACTCGCCAGCCTATATCCGGCTGAAACTCAATCGAGAAGCCAATGTCGGCTAGTCCATCTCTCGTTCGGTAATCCATGACAGTCATCGGTTTCCTTTCATGATTCGTCAGACTTAACCTGTTGCCTCTTTGGCTGCCTCGCGCGAGCACATAGATCATGTTCAGTCGTCACAAACTGGACCCATGTCGAGAGTGCGAGCGGGGTGGTCCTCTAATCATCTGAGAAGTCGTGATCATAGGGCCGCAGCAACGTGGTCTGGCGGCCCATACCTGGATGGAAGGATTCGTAGGACGAACTCCGAGGGGAAGGCGTTGGGTAAGAGTTCAGACTGTGCAAGAACATCGCGTTGAGCTCGCGTCTTTCCTCCACGAGTTGGCGATAGGTTCGGCTGCGGGCGCGGTCGGTGTAGGTGGTCCCAGCCAGGAAGCTGATGCAGGCGAGGACGGTTGCCAGCAGGGCAGCGACGGCCAAGGTGGCGCTCATGGGTAGCTCTCCCGTCTTGGTGCTACGTGCTGTGATTTGGTCCAACGGACGTGATACTGGTCGGGGCGACGTACGCCAGCGGATGGCGGTGGCGGGCCGCGGAGGGACCTTCGGGATCTCACACCCGTGACTTCTATGGCGCGCCCGCCCAGGGGCCGTCTGTGGCGCAGATCACAAACGGTGTCGGCCAGTGAGGTTAGCTAGGAGTTAGATGACCGTGAGCGATCCAAGGCGATCCCCCAGCCTGCCTGTTTGTCCCGCCTCATCCGGCGCATACCTCGGCAGGTCATGGCCGCTCAACGGGCTACCTCTGTCCACCAGCATTAGCCAGTCCCCCTGTGAGGCTAAGAATGACTACGAGGTGCTCGGGCGGCGACCTGGACTCCGTCGAACCTTCGCGGCAACAAGATTATGAGCGACTTCTGCTTATCGATACAGACACGTTGATCGTCAAACGCGTGCGGCAGGCGGGAAAAGGAAGCCCGGAATATGCCGACCTTTCAACCACTCTGCTTGAGGTGGGCGTGGGAACTCTCACTAACCTCCGCAAAAATAACCTCTTGTTTCCGACGCTTAAACAGCGCCGTATCACACTGCCGAGGCCGCCGGCGTCATGGCCGAAAGACGCGGCCAGCGTCATCTACTTATCAGTTCAGGGCACCGTTCCAAATTTTATGCGCTACCAAGTGCTCGAGGGAGGGTGGGATCCAGGTAAAAGAACAACGCTGAAGACCTACTTCGTCACGGCTAGTCTTTATGGATTCGTCAGAGAATATCGAGCATACTATAAGGAGGAGATGGGAGGTCATCACCCGGAGTACTGTGTTGATGACGTTTCACTGCTTATCGACCACGATCAAAAATACGGGCCTGGGCCGCCAGATAACCCGGAGTCCGTCGCAGTTGATCGAGACACCCTCAGGCGGCTATTGCCCTCGAATACCGACCCCAATCTCGTGACTATTCTAGTACGGAGCTCCCAAAGCTTCACCCAGAAAGAGATCGCCGACGAGTTAGACATCAGCGAAGAAGCAGTAAGCAATAGAGTCAGACGCTTTCGCCGACGCAGTCGTCCACAACATCACGAGTAGAAATTCCCTCAATCCCAAGGTTGAGCGTCAGCCAAAAGCTATCGCCAAGGAGGAGGGAAGGTCCGACGCTTCGACGCAAGCCTAGACAGGATGGTAATAATCATGTCTCGATCTACGACTGAGAGACAAACAGTCCAGGTCACTCAAGAAGCAGGCGACACCGACGCGGAGCTCACCAAAGCCGTAGACTTCGCGACTTTAATCTCAATGTCGTCACTAAACGCTCCGGACGTTCAGAAAGACAGGCTGACCGGCCGGAAAGAAATCGCCGCACGTCTTGCCGAGCAGGCTGAGACGTTCGGCCCGGAGACTTCGCTTGCGACCTCTACTGCGGCCGCCCGCGATGTCGACCCAACCTTCGAATGTCACGTAGCTGACCAATTGGAGATTCGTGGCCATACGTTCGAAGCGGAATTGCGATATCGACGACTGCGAGGCCACCCCGCCGTTACCAACCGGCTCGCTCTACTGCTCGACGCCAAGGGGTTCCATCGCGAGGCTTGGCAATGGTACCTGCGGGCGGCCCGCTCGAATGACATAAACTCACTGTTCCGGCTTGCTATAATCTGCTGGTCACGAGGCGACCGTGGCTGGGCTATGCGATTGACGAAGCATGCAATCGCCCAGCTAGAACCTGCTGCATATGATGAGCTGACCAGAAGTATCAACACCCTCGTCCGCCACCGCACCTCAGGCTCCAATATGTCGGTGACGGCTGTATTGAACTCACAGGCGACCACCGACGCGGTCTACACATTGGGTTCAGTTCTGTTGATCTTGGCGAGCCGGCCCGACCTCGCTCGGCTGGCGTATTGCTCAGCTTTGGCTCGCGGGCATTCCTTAGCTGCTATCTCGATGCTCGATCTAACTCGGGCATCAATAGCCAAGAAACCCGATAACTGGCGCCTCGGCAATATGCTTAAGGAGGGACTTGACGGTGGGTTCGAAAAATACTCCCCCATAGAGTACCAGCGGGACAGTCTCGACCGGTCTCTACTGCTGCTCAAGAGCGACGTCCAGAATGAGAAGTTTGAGGGACTGATGCAGGCGATCCATGCTCCGACTGGTCGCCGAGAAGACGCCATCGAACGGATCCTCTTCACCGCCCAACTCCTCACCATTCTGCATGGATATGGGCGGGTCGGATGCTATACCAGGATGCTGCCATGCATCGACGCGGCCGCCGACACAGTTTGCAGAAAAGTGCACAACAGACTGGTCACCGGCAAGGTAGGCGATGCAGCCTCGATCATCAACATGATTCGGAGATGGAGCGCCCAAGAGCTTAGCAACTACAAGCGTTCCGAACAACAGGAGTCGGATTCGCTACGTCGAAAGAAACGCACACCCGGTGAACACAAGAAGGAAGTGGTGGCGTCTAGCACCATCAGACGCATAGGAAAGGAGTACTTCGACCTTCCGTCGGCACATAGAGAGGTACTGGTCCTGCAACTAGCAGGACTATACTCAGACGAAGTCGCCAACGCACTGGATTATCGGGAAGGTGATACCGACCAGATTTTTGCAGACGCCGTGGCACGACTACAAGAAGCCCAGCAAGGTGAACAGATACCGACCGGCAAACTACTGGGCGCGGAGGTTGATAACTGCTTCTCGTCGGACATCCTAGACCTCATCATCTCGCTACCGGCGTGGAGCGATACGGGATCGCGTTCATGGCCGAAACTGTCACCGAACCCCACACAACTGCTACGCCGGCAAAGAGCACGAACAGGCCGGCCTTAGCCCAGCGTAAATCCCCACAGGTGGGGGGCATCGGCGTCGCCGATGCCCCCCACCACCAGACCGTGCGGCGTCTCTGTGGGTGGAGCACGCGGGTGATGCGGGGCACGCCGCGGGGTTCGTCACGGGTGGGGTCAAACGTCTTGGTGGTCTGGCGTCCGCGCCGGCCGGGCCGGCACATTTACCGTGATCGTCGACTGGGACCGTTCGGTAGGGGTGCGGGGTGCCGGCTCAGGCTTGGGTCGCTCGGCGCCCGGCGAGTCAATGATGCGCCGCAGCTTGCCGGCTGTCGACGCCTGTTCGGTGGCGCGACCTGAAGTGAAACCAGCCCAGCCTGCACCGCCAGCGAGGCGCCTGGTCGCGGAAGCGACGGCCGCCCGGAGCCCTCTGCACCGTCAACTCACCCCTGACCACCGGGCACACAGACATCGGCAACGGGCTGCACCAGATCCGCGATGTCGCCTTTGCCGACGGCTACAGCGAGATCCGCTCTCGCCCTCAAGGCGACGTCCTACCGCCACTCACATAACGAGCAGATCACCTTACCGAAGCTCTGCCCCGCCACTGCCCTGTGTGCGATGTTGTTTAGGCAGACATATGGTCAGATCAAGCCGGAATTACAAACCTGTTCAGCGCGAATCGCGCGCAGTCCCGTTACCGGGGACGGCAACGAGCCGCAACCGAACTATAACTTCAGGCATCATCCCAAACGCGAGGAAGGAGGACTTCTGATGCCTGCAAGCCGTACCACCGGACCGAAGTTCCAACTTTCACTAAGGGCAGTCATCATCCTATTGATAGCACTGATCGCTGGGATCATGACAACCGCTCTTCTCTCGACCGCCGGGATAGCATTCGCTCACGCAACCCTATGCGGCATCGGCACAACTGCCGCAGCAATACCATACCTGGACAAAATCATCGAGTGAGCAGCCGCTACCTGACAATCAGATCAAGCCAACATCGTCAGCACGGCTTAGCCTTCTTAGCGGGCTCAGGCGGCACGGCCGTCAATCTCGAGTCGACTGTGCGGGTTGAGTCGACTCCGCGGGTGTGCCGTTGCCAGGCCCCGTGAACTCGACACCAGCGACCTTCCGAGGCGAAAGAACGTCGATAGCGTCGAGCTCATGGACAGCACCCACGGTCAAGCCAACCAGGGAACACGCCGTCGGGCTGGGGCGAAGCCCGGCTAGACTTAGTCGACATGAGTGAGGCTGGTATGACGGTTAACGTCAACATCCACGAGGCCAAGACCCACCTCTCCCGCCTGCTCGAGCGCGTGGCAAGCGGCGAGAGGGTCGTCATCTCCAAAGCCGGCCAGCCGATCGCGGATCTCGTGCCCCATCAGCGGACGCCGGTGGTGTTCGGGGGCCTGCGTGGCGAACTGAACTATGACGATGACTCCTTCGCCGTAGTCGACCCGGATATCCAGCGGTTGTTCTACGGCGACGACGTTGCTGCTCCTTGACAGTCAGGCAGCCCTGTGGCTGCTCGACGACAGTCCTCGGCTCGGACCCACGTGCCCGGCAGACGATCACCGCCGCGACGGCGGTTCACGTCTCGGCGGCCACAGTCTGGGAGCTGACGATCAAGGCGATGCTCGGCAAGCTGTCGGTTCCGGACAAGCTCGCCACCCGGCTCTCCGAGCAAGGGCTGGTCCTGTTGAGCATCTCCGCGGAGCATGCTGAGGGCATCCGCGAGTTCCCGGAGTTGACCCGGCACGACCCGTTCGACCGGCTCCTCATCGCGCAGGCTAGCCGCGCCGGACTGCGACTTCTCACCGCCGACCGCGTGCTGCTCAGTCTCGGCCGCACATTCGTCATCGACGCGACGCTGTGAAGCCGGCCCGCGATGAACACGACCGAGATCAGCAGGGGACGACGCGACGGAACGCGTCGAGCACTTCGTCGGCCCAGTCCAGCACCCGCAGCCCGGCGGTCACGTTGGCCGGCGGGTGGGTCAGCAGGGTGTCCCGGCGGATCAGTCGGGTGAAGTCGACCCGGACTGGTCCGATCCGCGGCGTCTGACCGTCGGGCTGGTTGAACGTGACGCCGGCGCCGGCCATGATGTTGATCAGTTCCTGGGCGATGATCCCGTAGCCGACGGTGGTCGGATGGATCCCGTCCAGCGAGAACAGCCCCCCGCTGCGCCGCCCGGAGCCGTCGCTGGTGAGGAACCGCGAATCCGGTACCGGGTTCAGCGCCGCCAGCTCGGGCGGTAGCGGGTAGGGCTGCCACCAGGGTGGCCGGGCCTGCGGGTTGTCCAGGTAGCGGCGGGAGGCGAGCCGGTCGAGCACCCCCGCGACGTCGAGTAGGTACCAGTCGCGGCCTGCCCCGCGGGCATCGGCGACCACCGTCGTGATGGCGTCGTTGTACTGGTCGATGGCGCTGTCGACGGCACGGGCCTCGTCCTCGGTGATCGACGGATCGCGGTCGGCGTCGAAGTCGGTGTCGGAGATCCACGGGCGGGTGTAGTACGGGAAGTACCGCGAGTCCGGCGCCACCTTGCCGGCCACCCCGCGGGCGATCGGCGCGATCGTGACGTGCGGGATCGTGCACCAGATCACGTGCCGGGCGCGGATCTGCTGGACCTTGGCCACGACGCGCTGCAGTTCGGCGATGAAGTGACTGGGCCGCCACACCGTGAACGCGTCCTTGCGCGCCAGGTCGTCGTAGCCGGTGTCGCTCCACACCACCTTCAACTGGGTCACCGCACCCAGCGCATTGTTCGCACCCAGAAACACCACGAGCGTCTCGATGCCATGGTCGGGGTCCTCCCCCGGCTGGGCACCCACCTCGGCGCTGAGCGCCGCGGCAGCGTCGAACACGGTGCCGGCCGGGGTGGCCCTGGGCAGCACCCGCAACGCCGCCCGGGCGCCATGGTTCTGCACGATCTGCTGCACCAGGTCGTCGGTGGGCACTCCGATCTCGGCCTGGCAGCTGTCGTAGGTACGGACCAGCGCGTCGCGCAGGTCCCAGCCGTAGGCCGCGAGCACGTGGTTGGTGGGCGACGGGGCAGGCGGCTGGGAGCCGGCACCGCGCTCCCAGTAATCCTCCACGTCGTCCATGAACTTCCGGCCGCGAAAAAGCGCCAACGGCAGCTCGAACAAACTCAGCTCGGCTCCAAAGTGGGCCTCGAGCTCGCGCATCAGCAACTCGAGGTTCAGCGGGAGTCCCCCGGGTCCGCCGTAGCGCGGGTAACGCAACCCGGCCCAGCCCAGCTCGTAGGCGACGATCGCCGAGTAGGACAGGTCGGTCTGGTAGACCGCACCGCTGGCGAACCCCTGGGTCAGCGAGTCCCCGATGGTGACCAGCCGGTGCCGCGGCGTGCCCTCCCATACCGGGTGGACCTCGATGCCCACCGTCGGGTCCCACTCCGGCTTGCGGGCCTCCCTCGTGATGTCGACCTCTTCGGGAATATCCACCAGCACCGCCTCTAGATCAATCGGCCGGGGTGGCCGGGGTGGAGCGCTGCGCCTGGGTCAACGCGTCGATCACCAGCTCCAGCCAGCGCAGGCTGCGGCGGTAGCTTTCAGTGTCCTGAGCCGACGGCGCCGGGGGCAGGATGCGATCCGGCGAACCCTTGATACTGACCCGGCCCGAGACGTCCAACACAACGTGCAGGGTCTCCAGCATCCAGCCCCACTCGGCGGCGGACGGGTAACCG
>JBOHFC010000433.1:0-18550 GCA_050701375.1 Pseudonocardiaceae bacterium | reverse complement strand
GTCACCGGCGTCGCCGACCCGCAACAGATCCTGCGCAACGACGCCGGCGTGGCGGGCACGCCGCTGTCGTTGACCAAACCGCTGGGCATCGGGGTGCTCAATAGCAGGCACAAGGCCACCGGCGAAGTCTTCCCGCACGCGGTGGCTGCGATGACCACGCTCAATGCGGCGGCCGCCACGGCGTCGCTGGCGGCCGGTGTGCGGTGCGCCACCGACATCACCGGGTTCGGGCTGCTCGGGCACCTGATGAAGCTGGTCCGCGCCAGCGGGGTCTCGGCGATGCTGCACGCCGCCGCGATCCCCTACCTCGACGGTGCCCGCCAGGCACTGGCCGCCGGCTACGTCAGCGGAGGCACTCGGCGCAACCTGGACTGGGTGCGCCCGCATATCGCGGCATCGGCGTCGATCGACGAGGACGAGCTGCTGCTGCTGGCCGACGCGCAGACCTCCGGCGGCTTGCTGGTGGCCGGTGAGATACCGGGCGCGCCAGTGATCGGGGAGCTCCTGCCTCGTGCGGAGAACCTGATCACGATCTCGTGAATCCCACTGCACGGTGAAGTCCACTGCAATGGCGCGGTCCGGCGGTTGCCGGCACCGAGGTGACTTACCGTTACCTGCGCACCCCTCCTCACGTTAGCCACCGGGTGCGTCGGGGCGAACGGCGGTTTTGGGGGGAAGGATCATGCTCAGTCATCGTGCGCGGACCGGGGCTGCATCAGCGGTCGTGGTCGCGGCAGTCACGGTAGGGCTGGCCCCGCCGGGGGTCGCGCAATCGGTGCCGCGGGGCCAGGCGAGCCGGGTTGCCACCCTCACCGGCGCGGCGTCGATCAACGAGACTGAGGCGCGCTATGCGGTGAAGGGCACCGACCTGGGCATCATGTGGACCGATGAGCGGGGGCAGATCCTGGCCGCCTTCGGTGACACCTTCGGTGCCGGGTGGACCGGCCCACCCGGCACCGTGTCCGCGGATCCCGCAGCGATCGACTGGCGTTCGAACACACTGGCCCGCAGCACCGACCACAACCCGGCCGACGGCATGTCCTTCACCGACTTCGTCAGCGACCGGCCAGGCCACGCCAAGGAACTGGTGCCCTCGTTGAAACGCGACGGTATCGAGATGAGCACGATCCCGACCGGCGGCGTCAACGTCGGTGGTCGCAACTATCTGGCCTACATGTCGGTGCGCCACTTCGGTCAACCTGGTCAGTGGACCACGAACTACAGTGGCGTCGCCTACTCCGACGACGGCGGGCGGACCTGGCAGGACGCCTTGGGCACGCGGCGGCTCAACAGCCCGGGCCTCGACGAGAAGTTCCAGATGATCGCCTATACCCGGCGGGATGGCTTCGTCTACGCCTTCTGCACACCGAACGGCCGGTTCGGCGACGCCTATGTCGCTCGGGTCCCCGAGCAACGGCTGCTGGACCTGTCCGCCTACCAGTACTGGACCGGGCAGACCTGGCTGCCAGGCGCCAGTGCGACCGCGGCTGCGATCGTGCACGGTCCCGTCGGGGAGCTGTCCGTCCGCTACGACCAGATCCTCAAGAGCTGGGAGATGATGACCCTGGATGAGTCACGCGGCGCGATCGTGGTCCGGTTGGCCCCGGAGCCGACCGGACCGTGGGGTGCGCCGATCCCGGTGGCGACCGCCAGCCAGTACCCGCACCTCTACGGCGGTTTTCTGAACCCGGACTCGAGCGGGTCCGATATCTACTTCACGATGACCCAGTACGACCGCTACAACGTCTCGCTGATGCACGCCAAGCTGCCGCCCACCCCAGCGAACCCCGCGACGGCACCCTGACGCGTGAGAGGGAATTCGTTTCCTTCGATCTGCGCAGTATTGGCGGCGCGAATCTCTTACGGCTGCGTCCCGGGACACGTGAGCTGCTTGATCATGGCGTTGTACACTGGGGCACCGGGGAATGGCCGGATCTGACCAACAGCCCGGTAGCCCCACGACAGGTAAGCCTGTTGCGGTGCTGGTGCCTCCGGGCGAACTAGTAGTGCGATCCGATCCTCGGATAGGTCGGCGACCAAATGACTATGCAGCTTGCGCCCGACACCTTGTCGCCGGTAAGGGCGCCGCACCGCTAATTCGATGATCGCGAATGTTCGTCCGGGATACTCGGTGATGACATCTTCAGGAAGCGACGTGAGAGCGCCGTTCCACCACTTCGTCCGTGCTCGGAGCTGGACTCCGAAAGCAAATCCGATGGGCTCGCCTGCTCGTCGCGCGATAACGAGACGAAAATTTCGCTGATCGATTGTTCGATGCCATCCGGAAGCGAAATCGTCCGCCTCCGTCGGTCCCTCGTTGTAAGGCGGTTTTGCATAGATCTCGGCATAGAGATCACGGACTGCGTCGCGCTGATCAAGACTGGTGTCTGTGCCGTAGATAGTCACCGTGAGATGGTCCACACCCACCCGGGCAGAGCCACTCATGGGACCGTAGGGATTAGGCGGCGAGCGGCGGCTGCGAACGTTGTCGTCGCGGGGTACTTCTGTTGTGCCAGTAAATCAATGACATGGCGCAGTCGGGAGAGGGTCATGCCAGATCCTCGGACCGCGTGCGCTCCTTGGACGGCCTGACCCACGACGCTGATGGCTTCGTCGAGTTGGCCGCGCTGGCGAGGGCAGCTCGGGCGGTTATTTCGGCGGTCCTGGGCTGCTTTGTGACTAACGCGACCCGTGTTTCGTGCCAAGCGAGATCTGCTACGCCCCAGAAATCCAGCCAGAATGGCTCGTCTCCTCGCGGCCCGTGGTCGAGCCATTGGCGGGCTTGGGCAATGGCGGAGGTGGCGGCGCTATGCTCGCCTGTTTGGGCGTGTCCGATCGCTTGGCGCGCCGCGAGCAGGGACTGCAACAGGGGATTCCCGCCTTGTTCGCGGGTAGCAGTTTTCCTGGCGGCGTGGACCAGGTCAACTGTCTCCCTTCCGTCACCCGCATTGCTGGTTTGCAGGGCCATCGCGGCCAGAGCGGACACGCGGACGTCAGGTATCTCGGCTATGTCCGCAAAGTGGCAGGTTTCGAGCCACCACCGGCGTGTTCTGTCCTGCCAGCCTGCGTCGTAGGCGAGCCACCCTGCCTGGTCCATGGCTGCGGCCGTGATTCTCTGTAACTCGCGTCCGACTGGGGGCCGATAGCGACCTCTACGAAGAGCGTCTTTGAGTCGGCGTGCCATTCCCTCGGCCATCTGACAGACAACCGTTCCTCCCTGGCGGGCATCGAGTTCTTCGATGCGGCGTAACGCAATCCAGCGCTGTGTCGTCTCCGTGGCGTCGATACGCCCAGGCGTGGCCACACTCTGAGGCAACAGCGCCGTCACGGCGAGACCTGCGGTCCCACCAAGGAACTCCCGGCGGTCCACATCATCGATGATAGGACGCTGTGCTGGGTGGCTGACGAGGCCCAGGACAGCGGACGGCACTCCGAGCGCGTTCGCAAGATCGGTCAGAACGGCGGTATCCCGCGTTGCGCGGCTCACCCCGCGCTCCAAGCGAGAGATCGTGGCCTGCGAGTAGCCAGACCGGTCGGCGAGATCCTGCTGGCTCCAGCCGTGGGCTTGGCGGACCAGTCGGATGACCGTCCCCGCCGCGCCCGCGGCAATGGCAGCGCGACCCTGCGGTGAGATGAGGACCGCAGCCACCGCACTTGGGTCCATGGCCATCGGCACGTTCTCCCATAAACGGTGGGTCGATCGTTTGCTCGACGTCGTGCACTGTAGTGGTCATTCACCCCACCCACGTTCTATGCAGATCTGCATAGGGCCCAGCGTCGGCGTGCGCAGCAGGGTCACAGTAGGAGCCGCGTCATCGACGGCCGAGTTGGGAGCCGGGGTCAGGTACCGGTTCCTGACCCCAGATCGCCGGCTGGCTGCCGGTAGAGCGAGCGGCCCCCGACGCCCTGCTCCTGGCGGCCAGCCGGTCACCAAACTCCGTAGTGTCGCCTCTGAATCGCTCTGCCAGGTCATCACAGAAAGGAGAAATTGTGGGTAAGGACAATGACAAAACGAAAACGATGACCGAGGTAAGGGCGATGATGTTGGCCGGCATCACGACGAGGACAACACTGGGAACGGCTCGCGTGATCGTCCGCTACCACCACCCCCGGACCCCCCCGGACCCGAACAAGCACGACCAGTGAGCCAGCCCGCTGATCCCGCCATGCTGTGGGCGCGCATGGTTGATCGCCTGCTGGTGGACGACGACCTGGCCCGGTGGGCGTCGGCGGTGGCACCGTGGCGGTCTGCCATGGCAGCGGGCCCCGGCACGTCCGGGACATCGGGTGCTCGAGATCGGTACCGGCACCGGGTACAACGCGGCGTTGCCGGCCCACCGGCTTGGCGCCGAGCAGGTCACCAGCATCGAGATCGACTCAGCCGTAGCAGCCCGGGCGCTTCGAGCGCTGTCCGAGACCGGCTACGGAAAGATCTGCACCGTCACCGGCGAAGGGGCGCTCGGGTACCCACCGCGCGCTCCTTACGACCGGATCATCGCCACCGCCGCGGTGTGCCGCATCCCGCACTCGTGGGTGGCCCAGACCCGTCCCGGCGGATGGATCCTACTGCCCTGGGCAAACAGCTATACCGGTGCGCTCGTCGCGTTGACCGTCAGCGGTGACGGCAGCGCCTACGGCGGGATCGTCGGCGAGTCGTCGTTCATGTGGCTGCGCGCCCAGCGCGAACGGCGGGGAGCTGTGGGCGCCGTGGTCGGTGATAGCGACGCCCGCGCCGAGGTGCGCACCACCACATTGCATCCGCACTCGGTTGTGGGTGATCTGGGTGTTCGGTTCGCGATCGGTCAGCGGGTGCACCAGTGCCAGTGGCGATACTGGCCCTTCGACGAGGACACCGGTGCGGGCGTGTTCTGGCTGCTGGACTTCGAGTCTCGATCATGGGCCAAGCTGATCCATACCACCCCCGACGCCGGCGACGACGAGTTCCGCGTGCACCAATCCGGGCCCCGGCGGCTGGGGGACGAGGTCCACGCGGCCCACCGGTGGTGGGTGGACCAGGGCAAGCCCGATGTGGATCGCTGGCGGTTCACTGTAACTTCGCACGGTCAGCAGATCGGGCTGAGCTGACGGCGGGTCATTTCTTGACTGATTCCAGATAGCGCGGGATAGTGGGCTGCGTCATGAGTTCCTCGGACGTCAGTTATCAGCTGCGCCAGGCCGGGTTGCGGGTAACCGCGCCTCGCCAGTCGGTGTTGCAGTGGTTGGCTGAGCATCCCCACGCCGTCAAGAACTCGACGAAACCCACTATCAGGAGGCGCTACAGTGACCGGCGAGCAGCCCAAGCCGACGACGACGGATGCCGGTATTCCGGTCGCGAGTGACGAGCACTCGCTCACCGTCGGCCCGGACGGCCCGATCCTCTTGCAGGATCACTATCTCATCGAGCAGATGGCGCAGTTCAACCGCGAACGGGTGCCTGAGCGTCAGCCGCACGCCAAGGGTGGCGGCGCCTTCGGCCGGTTCGAGGTGACCCACGACGTCAGCGCTTACACCAAGGCCGCCGTGTTCCAGCCCGGCACCAAGACCGACATGATGGCCCGGTTCTCCACGGTGGCCGGCGAGCGCGGCAGCCCCGACACCTGGCGTGATCCGCGCGGCTTCGCGCTGAAGTTCTACACCACCGAGGGCAACTACGACATGGTCGGCAACAACACGCCGGTCTTCTTCATCCGCGACCCGATGAAATTCCAGCACTTCATCCGCTCCCAGAAGCGTCGCGCCGACAACAACCTGCGCGACCACGACATGCAGTGGGATTTCTGGTCGTTGTCCCCGGAATCGGCGCACCATGTCACCTGGCTGATGGGTGACCGCGGAATCCCGCGCACCTGGCGGCACATGAACGGCTATTCCAGCCACACTTATATGTGGGTCAACTCCGCCGGTGAGAAATTCTGGGTGAAGTATCACTTCAAGACCGACCAGGGCATCGAGTTCTTCACCCAGGATGAAGCCGATCAGATGGCCTCGATCGATACCGACTACCACCACCGCGACCTGTACGAGCACATCGCCTCCGGCGAGTACCCGAGCTGGACGCTGAACATGCAGATCATGCCGTTCGAGGACGCCAAGACCTACCGGTTCAACCCGTTCGACCTGACCAAGGTCTGGCCGCACGACGATTTCCCACTCATCGAGGTCGGGAAGATGACCCTGGACCGCAACCCGACCGATTACCACACCGAGATGGAACAGGCCGCTTTCCAGCCCAACAATCTCGTTCCCGGCATCGGCCCGAGCCCGGACAAGATGCTGCTGGGTCGCCTGTTCGCCTACGCAGACGCCCACCGGCACCGCATAGGCGCGAACTATCAGCAGCTCCCGGTGAACGCTCCGCAGTCGCCCGTGCACAGTTACAGCAAGGACGGCGCGATGCGCTTCCACAATGTGTCGGACCCGGTGTACGCGCCGAACTCCAAGGGCGGCCCGAAGGCCGACAGCGACCGCTACGGCGAGTCGGCGGGATGGCAGACCAGCGGGGACATGGTCCATGCTGCCTACACCCTGCACGAACAGGACGACGACTGGGGCCAGTCCGGCACGATGGTCCGTGAGGTGCTCGACGACGCGGCCCGCGGGCGGCTGGTGGACAATGTCGTCGGCCATCTGCTCAACGCGGTGACCGACCCGGTCCTGCAACGGGCCTTCGAGTACTGGCGCAACGTCGACAAGGGCCTGGGCGACCGGATCGAGCAGGGCGTCCGCGCAAAGCAGTCCGAACTGGATCCGAAGGCGGCCAAGCAGGCCAACCCGGCGCGCTCCGGCGCGCAGGCCAAGGCCTGACCGAAGGGCATAGCCTGACCGAAGGGAATAGCCTGACCGAGGGGAAGTCGAGGGCCCGGCACGCTGGGGGTGCCGGGCCCTCGCGCACCCGGCAGCGGGCGCCTCGCCGTAAGGTCGAGGGCATGGGGGTCACGGACACAGGGCTCACCGTTGTCGGCATCGGTGGGTCGATGCGCGAGGACTCCCAGTCTCAGCGGGCGCTGAGCGTGGTTCTGCAGGGCGCCCGGGCCGCCGGTGCGGACACCGTCGCGATCACCGGTACGGAGTTGATCCTGCCGTTCTACGACCCGGCGGTGCTCGAGCGCAGCGAACTGGCGTACCGGCTGGTTGACGCGTTGCGGGAGGCCGACGGGGTGGTGCTGGTTTCGCCCGGCTACCACGGCACCGTCTCCGGTTTGGTGAAAAACGCGCTGGACTACGTCGAGGACCTGCGCGCCGATTCCCGACCGTACCTGGACGGGCGAGCGGTCGGCTGCGTCGCGATGGCACTGGGCTGGCAGGCGACCGTGACGACGCTGACCGCGCTGCGCTCCATCGTCCATGCGCTGCGCGGCTGGCCTACGCCGCTGGGCGCGGCGCTGAACTCAGCAGAGGTCAGCTTCGACGACCACGGTGTCGCCACCGATCCCGCGGTCGACCGCACACTGCGCACGATCGGCCAGCAGGTGGTGCAGTTCGCGCTGGATCACCGCGCCGGGAACGCGCAAACCCACCGCGCAGGCAGCGCGCTCTAGCCCGGAGCCTCGAGAGGACGTTCGTGACGGTGGATCTGAGGATTCAGCCTTGCGATGCCGCGATCGATCGGGTGGAGCGCGCTCTGGGTGTGCGGTTGGACCGGAAGACCGCCGTGGTGAAGCGACGTTCAGTGGGTGCACGGACCGAACGAGATACCTGGGTTCGCCTGGAGATGCGGCCGTTGTCCAAGCTCACCGGGCAGGGCAGCGGCGTAGCAGGCACGGCATGTCTGCCCGTGACCGTGGCCAGACCGCGCTGGTACCAGGGGGTTTCGTGGCATGCCCCGGAGCAATGCCTGCTGTGGCGAGCCGATGAACTCGAGCTCGTCACCGCGTCCCCGATCAAGCCCGGTGGAGTGTTGAGGACCGACCCCCTGTTGGCCGATGCGTGGTGGTCCACGCTGGGCCCGTCCCGGGGCGCGCTTGCGACGCACACCACCACCCGGGTGGCGACTCCACATACGATCCCGATCTCCCAGAACCGGGTGACCGCAACCATCGAGAGGGTGTTTGCCGGCCACGTCGAGACCACCGTGACCGAGTGGGCGGTAGCTCACGCTGACGTGGCGTGGGCCAACCTGACTTCCCCGGAGTGCTGGCTGCTGGACTGGGAAGACTGGGGCTTGGCCCCGCGCGGTTGGGACGCGGCGCCCCTGTGGGGCAACTCCCTCACCGTCCCTGATCTGGCCGACCGTGTGCAGCGGGAATACCAGACTGATCTGGACAGCTGGTCAGGATTGCTGTCCCAGCTATTCTTTTGCGCGGAGACCATCGCTGCCGGTGCGGACTACGCCGGGCCGCTGGCCGAGCCTTCGCGTTGGGAGGCAGCCCGGCTGATCAGTTTGCTTCAGTCCTGACTGCCCGGGCGCGCAACAGCGATCGGTACTGGGCGATTCGGTTGTGGTCGGCGTCGAGCGGGGTCGTGGCGACCAGCTGAGCCAGGTGCTCGGCGGTGCTGGCGCCGACGGCCATGCGGCTGACTTGTGGAACTTCGTAGGCGACGCGGAACGCGGCTGCGGCGGGCGCACAGTCGTTAGCACCTCGGAGGAACCGTCGGGGGTTGACTTGCTCCCACACTGGATGCCTCGCCTCGCCACCGAACGGACTCATTCCCCACCGTGCTCGCGCGACCAGGCCGAACCATGTGGCCAGCCTCTCGCCGGCGTCAAGGATCTCCGTGGGCACGAGGAGGCCGGCGCGGACCATGACCAGCGCCGGGGCCGAACTGGGTACCCAAGGAGTCAGGTCCAGTCCAGCCGAATGCCTGCTCAACGCCGTCGATCAGTCGATGACGATGCATGACCAACCTCTCGCGGTAATGGCCAGAGCACGTGGGGCCGTGCAACGGTCTCACGGCCCCTACGCGCCACCGGTGGGATTTAGCGAACTAACTACGGATCCCGGGTATCGCCGGAGTCCCCCTGCGCCCCATCGGACATCTGGAAATCGCCCCGGTTCTGCACACGGGAAAGCTGCTCAACAGCTACCAGGAGCTCGTCGTCATGATCGTCTATGCCACTCACCTCCTCGTATCCTCGGCGGATGTGCTCCACGGTCGCCGGTTACGGCGGCCCGGTTCAATGCCGTCACGTGGACGAACATTGCCCCGCGCGGCAATGTGGGAGCAGACCGGACGGGATACTCTCCATGACCAGCGGAGGGAACGGTCATGCCGAGGATCAGTCGGGCACGTCGCGCCCAACTTCAGTACCGCGCGGCGCAGATACGGCAACAAGGTCAGCGCGCCGCGTGGGATGTGGCTGTCATTGCCGAGGAGATCGCACGCCAGCTCCCCGAAGTGAAGCCCTTGGAAGTCTGACGACTCGCTTACGGGTGGAGCCGTCCTCAGGTCGTCGCCGCCGTGCTGGATATTTACCGGTCCGCAGGGCTCGCCGAGCCAGGATTGACCAGCGCACGGTTATGCCGGTGGGAACATGACGCCGTTCAACCCAGCTCGACTACGCCCACGCGCTGTCACGGGTCTACCAGGTACCCCCACACCGCCTCGGCATCAACCTGAGCGCAATGGTGGCCGATCGTGGGTACGGTCACCCCACGCAACCGTCTGAGCCGGGAGCCGCCATGGCCGATAACGCACTAACAGCCGTCGCTGACTCGGTGCAGCTCCAACGCGAGATTGAGGGACCCCGCGGCGGGCCAGCCACCCGTGAACAGGTCCAGCGGGCGGTGGACTACTACGCGATTCAATACGCCCGATACACACCGGCTATCCTGGCTGCTGAGATTCACCGGTGCCGCACGATGGTCGTCGACATGCTCGCGCGCGACCAGCGTGAGAACGATCGCACAGAGTTGCGTCGGCTGGCAGGGTGGCTCTCCGCGCAGCTCGGCGATCTGGCCTTCACCCTCTCCGATTACGCTGGGGCACAGATCCACCTAGGTACCGGCGCACGACTGGGCATTACGGTCGGCGACCAGCGGCTAGCTGGGTGGAGCTTGGGTGCACAGTCCATGGTCGCCCGCCACGCCGGTGAATACGTCGACACTGCACTGCAATCCTGGGCGAACCTCCCGAGATCTGCACGACCGGCTGCAGACGTTGCCCGCCCACATCCCGATTCAACGCACCAGCCCCGAACCCAACGGACAGTGAGAGCCTCGTCGCCGAAGAGTGGTCCTACTAGGCGACCGGATTCGTCGGTCAACGAGTTTCCAACCCCTCATCGCTGACCTCGATCCGACGAGCCGATCCGCATCTCTCGACGGAAGGTAGAGCCGAGGTATTGTAGAGCCACCGTGAACGACGACGCATTGCAGGGAATGAAAGCGGTGTTCGACGCGGCTACCCGTTCCGCTGCAAGAGGGAAGAGGCCCCTGGCTTAAGGACAGCTAGCTACAGAGGAAGGTTCTGCAATGTCAAATCCTGCCACGCCGTACAGATCGAGCAGCGTCATCAGCGTTCGCGGCTAGGCCAGGCTGACTTCGGTCGGGCTGGATTCCTCCGGGTACAGGGCGGCCCGTACGCACAGCGCACCGCCCTCCAACTTGCCGCGCGGGCGCAACCCGGCACGGCGTAACACCCGGGTCAGCGCGCCGTTGCCCGCTCGGGACACCGCGGTGAACTCGGTGAGATGATCGGTTCGGGCCAGCTCTACCAGCTTGCGGGCCAGCGCGGTTCCTACCCCCCGGCCTTGCCAGAGGTCCTCCACCAGCAACGCGACCTCGGCCGTGCCCGGTGCGGTGCCGACCAGATTTGCCAACCCGACCGCGGCGCCGCCATCGGTGGTCACCGCGAGCACGCTGGTGGAGCCGTCGGCGCCGATCAGTTGCTGCAGTACCGCCGCGGTCAGCACTGGTCTGGTGGACAGGGATCGCAATGCCCGGGTGTGCGGGGAACAGCGCGCGTGCAGCGCGGCGACCAGCGGCGCGTCGGCCGCCGTCGCGGCCCGCAGCACCACCTCGGCGCCGTCGGTCAGCTGCACGCTTACTCGAGATGGCGCAAGCCGCACTGACGCGGGATCTGCGCGGCAGGCAGCGGCGAGCTCGAGCAGCGTTGAGGCCTGGGAGATCTCGGTTGCGGTGAACGGCCAGCCGCACCCCCGCCGCCCCGACGCCGACGTCGGCCTGATGCGCGGCCTGATGCGCGGTTGGTGGCGCATCAGGCTCGGCGAGCTCAGCTCGCAGCATGGCCGCCACCGCCCGGTCGGCACTGGCGGGGTCGACCACTACACAGTGCGCCAGCGCCAGCGCGGCAGTCACCGGGTCGGCCAGCGCCTGCGCGTCGGCCTGGACCACCACGGTCACCCGAAACCCGGCCGACTCGACGGCTTCGACCAATGCCGGCACCCCGCGCTTCGGTGGCAGCCGGACGAGGAGCTCGTCGGTCACCGCGCCGTCTTCGGCCGGTTCGCCAACAACGTGCAAGGAGACGATGTTGGCCCCGCACCCACCGACGGTCGCGGCGAGCGCACCCAGGCGGCCGGGTTGATCAGCGACGTCGACGTGTAGCCGCCACAGGTTCATGATCTGTGACCACCTCCTGGGTCAGCATCCGCTGCCGGCGTTACCGTCACATTGACGAAGGGTAAGGGGTTTTTCAACTTTTGCTGAGTACCTCGCGGACGAATGCGACCTCGACAGCGGCCTGCCGGAGGTTCTCGGCTACCACCAATGACCCGTGACCCGCGTCGTATCGGTAACTCCGGTACGGTTTGCCCAGCTCAGCGAGCCGGGCGAGGTAGTTGTCGATCTGCCGGATCGGGCAGTGCGGATCGTTGTCGCCGGCGAGCAGCAGTACCGGGGTGCGCAGGTCCGCCGCATAGCTGATCGGAGATGACTCCCGGTAGAGCTCGGGCAGCTGCTCGGGAGAGCCGCCGAACAGCGCCCGGTCAAACGCTCGCAGTGGCTCCATCTCATCGGCGTAGGCGGCGACGTAATCGGCGACCGGGATTCCGGCGATGCCGGCAGCCCAGCGCTGCGGCTGGGTCCCGAGCGCCAGCAGGGCGAGGTAGCCGCCCCAGGACCAACCTTCGACGACGCACCCCGCCGGGTCGGCGAACCCGCTGGACACCGACCAGTCGTGCACTGCCGCGACGTCGTCCAGCTCGGTCAGTCCCGGCCGGCTCTCGATCGCGTCGCGCCAGGTCGAGCCGTAGCCGGTCGAGCCGCGGTAGTTGACGTGCACGACGGCGAAGCCCGCGTCCAGCCAGAGTGCTCGGCCTGCGGAGAAGCGGTCCTCGTCGGCGGCGTGCGGGCCGCCGTGCAGCGCGAACACGGTGGGCAGCGGACCTTCCGTGGCGCCGGCGGGTCTGGCCACCAGGGCATGCACCGCGCCGTAGGGGGTCGGGACGAACTGGTCGGTCAAGGGTTGCGAGCCGGGCGCCGGCTCGCCCTGGGGCGCCAGCAGGCTGCGGTGGGTGCCATCTGAGTGCAGGGCCTGGATGGTGGGCGGTTGGGCGGCGCAGGACCAGGCGTACTCGACGGTGCCGTCCGGCCGGACCGCCGCACCGCCGACGGTGCCGGTGGGGACGTCCAACGCGGTCAGCTCGCCGGTGGCCAACTGGTAGCGGTGCAGTGTGGAACGCGCCGCGTGTTCATGAACGACGAGCAGCGCGGCCCCGTCGGGGTACCAGTCGGCGGTCACCTCGCCGGGCAGGTCCAGGGCGATCTCGGTCTCGGTGTTCGCGGTGACGTCCCAGATCAGCAGCTCTTGGCGGCCGCGTCGCTCGTGCGTGAGCAGCAGCCGGGGGTCGCCCGCCAGCGGGGAGAAGCCGAGCACCTCCAGACCCTTGCCGGGCCCGTCCCATTTCTCGGCGAGCGTTTCGCCGGTGGCGCCCGCACCGGTGTGCAGCACCCGGATAGCGGGGTGGCGGGAGTCACCGTGCTCCGAGTGCACGATCGCCAGTAACCGCTCGTCGCGGGACAGCGCACCTACCCCGGCGTCGTGCTCGCTGCGGTAGATGACCCGCGCGGTGCCGTCCCGGGAGATCCAGACCGTGGTGCCCTCGTCGGTGGCGGCGCCGACCACTGCGGTGCGCAGACCGAGGTCAAGCCCGGCGGGGTAGCCGGGCGCGGTGCCCGGCACGGCCGGCTGAGGTTGCTCGTCCGCGGCTCGCCCGGCGAACGGCTCGGTCACCCAGCTGCCGAATTCGTCGCCGTCAGTGTCGGCGAACCACCACACGTGCCCACCGTCGGGTGTCACGGTGGCGCTGTGGGTGCCGTGCGGCCGGTCGGTGACCTGCCGGTGTGTCCCCGTGGAGCGGTCCCAGGCGTAGACCTCCCAGGTGCCTGAGGCGTTGGAGGTGTAGAGGCAGCGGTCCGGGGCGTCTCGGGCCCAGTCCGGCAGGCTGACTCGCGGCGCGGTGAACCGCGCCCGCCAGTTGGCCTCCGCGTCCGGGTCGGCAAAGAGGTTGTCAGGGACGGTGGCGGGATACGGTGCGGCGGTCACCGGAGTGATAGTGCCGTATCGGCGCTATCTGGCGAGGCGCCGCGCGGTGTCCTTGAGGACCTCGGTGAGGACGCGCTGGGCTGCAGAGCCCATGGTTTTCAGCACTGCCTGCAGGTGTCGGGCAGTGTCCGGGTCGATCTTGCCGATCATCTGTGCTGCGGTGCCGGTGAGGGCCAGCATGACGCGCCGGAGATCCTTGGGGTCCGGCGTGCGGCAGACCAGCCCGGCCTTGGCGAGTCGATCGACCATCGCGCTGGTCGCTGGCGGCCGGGTGCCCAAGGCGTCGGACAGCGCCATCAGCGTCATCGGAGCCCGTGCCCCGATGATGTGCAGGGCGATCAGCTGAGACAGGGTCATCTCGGTGCCCGCCCAGGCCGCCGGGCGAGCGGAGATCAACTTCCGCAGGTAGCCGGCAAGCCAGCGGGCGTCCTCAGTCGTCACCATCGACTGCACACCACTGCAACGACCGTCCGGACCGGCATTCGTGACCTCCGTCCTCGCGTTCTTCCATGGAACCAACGACGGCGGCCGAACGCAAGAACCCGCAGGTGGCACATGGTACCCAATGCGGGCTGGAGCTAGTACCGGACTCACACCTTCGGAGCAGTCCAGCTCCCGTAGGGCGACGGGGGTTGCGGCGGGCCGTCCGCGCCGCCGCAACCTCACCCCGATTCTTAGTCACAGCCACCTGCTGCTGCATCCACGGCTGCCGCTACGGTCAATTCAGTATGGTCCGTCACCCGACGGCCACCAGCTGTCAGCCCTAATGCGCCTGGTCGAATGCTTGCTGGATCGAGACCGGGATCCTGCCCCGGTCGTTGACGCTGTGGCCCTGCTGCCGGGCCCACTCGCGCACAGCCTGGGTCTGCTCACGGGACCGACCACTGTCGCTGGTGCTTGTCTTGTGGGCACGGCGGCCATAACCGCTGGCCTTGACCTTCCGGGCGCTCTCAACGAATCCACCGATGGCTTCGTTGAACTCCTTAATGTTCTGGCTCGATAGATCAATTTCGTAGTTGGTTCCGTCGACAGCGAAGCTGAACGTCCGCTCCGCCGCCGAGCCGTCGATGTCGTCAATGAACTCTCGGATTACCTTCTGCGCCATGTAGGCAGTCTCCTCACGATCAACATTTCTGCGGGTGGCGCAGATAGTAGACCACAGACCGATCGGAAACCTAAAGTGCGTTCCCAGGACCGGCCTAAACCCTCAGGGATGCCGCCTCTTGGGGTGTCCTGACGTCGAACTCGGTGGCGTCAGCTTCAATGTCCTCCGCGAGAACACGAAGCCGGTCAGCAGGATCCGTCACCGCATAGTCTCCGGTACTCGTCCACCAACTTGGTATGCGCGCAGCGCTGCTCGAACCGGCCGGACGGTCGCTGCTGGAATCGCTCACCGCAGCACCCAAACTGCCCAAGGAAGATCTGCGAGCAGCGCGCGCACGCCGGCCCCGGTGGTGGCTGGTCGTGCGCGATGGCGACCGCCGTCAGCGAGGCACCACAGCGGGCCGTCAGCCTGTTTGTGCCGTCCTGGCCACCCGTCGCCACCAGGGGCCACCTGACAGCTGTGCGGGGACAGCGCCCCGCGCCACGGACCGGTTCACCGGGCGACCTTGGCGAGCCTGCAGGCCGGGCAGACCTGGTCGGCCTGCAGCGGCCGGTCACCACGAGCTCGACCGTCATCCTTGCGCTGGTCAGGCCGCCAGTCTCGGCGCCGAGCTGATCACCGTACGTAGCCGTCCCTGACCTAAAATCTATGAGTACATAGCGACTCGGAAATTGCGTCCTGCGGTGTGAGACGCACCATAGGCACGTGCATCACACCGGTTGGGAAATTCTCATCCTCCACGGCCATGTCGAATTCATCCCACCCGCGATCATCGACCCCATCCGCACACCACTACACAACCCACTCCGCTGCGAGGAGTACAGCACTGGACACTGAATCGTGGCCACGATAACCGTCCCGCGAACTTGGCGCTAATCGCCGGCCGAAGAGTGGCCTTGACGCGCTGACGTGCGGCCGTGGTGCGCCAACTCCTCGATCTGAGACTCCGCCACCGCGAGGTCCGCCTTGCAGCGTGCCAAGTATCCGGATAGCCGGGCGACCTGCCGGCTCTCGTTCTCCAATGCCATAGTCAGCTCGGCTCGCTCGATGTCCCATTCCTTCTGCAACTTTTGGGTTCGGGCCAGAGCCTTGTCCAACTGTTCGCGCATCGCCTTCTCTCCACCCTGAAGCGTGGCGATGTACTCGTTGGCCGAGGTGAGCGCCGTCGACCCCGATGTGGCATCCAGACTTCGCAGCTCGCTGCGGCGTTTGAGCAGGAAGATGCCCATCTGCACGCTACCGCCACCGAGCGCGATCGCAACCACCTGGAGGACGAAACGCAGCGTGTCAGGACTCACTGGCGCGATCGACTTCCCGGGCGACTGCTGCGAGCGTGATGACGCGCCTGATAGTGCCCGCCGCGATAGCGAGGAATCCACTCCCAGCGACCGCGCCGTGCAGGCCGAGCCCGAGTATGACGCCGAGGCCGTAGATGGCACATCCAATGGCGGTCACGGTGAGACCCAGGGTCTCGGTCAGTGCCCTGTTGCGGGCGATTCCGAGGAGCGTGAGAGTCGACCCCACCACGAGCAGAGTCCCCATCATGCGCGAGATCGTGCCCGCCGCGATATTACTCAGTGCTTGGGATACCTCGTCCCCGTAAACAATGGCCAGTGCGCCGGGGACCAGCAGCGCGACTGCCAGTACAACGGTGTACGGGCGGTGCACCCACGCCGATTGAAGCTGCTGCCAGATCGCTGAGGTCGTACCCCGGGAACCCTCGTCGCGATGATTGTGCTGCATGGCTTCGCCCGCTCGTTGGTGACTGGTTTGCCTGCGGCGCGGATCCTGAGGGGTTTCGTCTCGGCCTGGGCGAACAGCTTGCGATAGCCGGCCTGCACGGCCGCTGCCTGATCGGACAGGCCGCTCGTCCACGGCCATGTGACGCTCCTATTCGTTGGGTTACAGAACGTTACTCTCAGTAGGTTCCCTAGTGCAAAGGGCCCGGGTCAGCCGGTGGTGCGCACGCGTCGAGGGCGGGCGAGCTCACCGGCATAGTCGAAGTAGGCGCTAAGCGACAGCGACGGCCGGTGCCGTCAGACGAGCCCACCGCTGCCTGTGCTACTTGATGACGCCACTAAACGAGCTGCAGTCGGCGATAAACGGTCCGCAGCTCAAAAGTTCTGCGGGTTGCTGGCGGAGTCGAGTGGATTTGGTGTCGTGCACGATCGCTGGGCAGCTTCGGTCGTTGAGCTGGTTGGCCCACGCGGATCGACGCCGCCAGATCTGCCTGGCTCCAGTGGTGGCGCCGGTCAGTAGGAGATCAACTCCTGCACGGCCGGTGAGGTTGGGCTGAACGTTCACCGAACGTCTCATGAACTGTCTGCTAAACGATCTAAGGTCGGCGTTCGATTTACTGCTCCCTCGGCGTGGCGGTGGTCAGAACGCACGAAACCGAGATACCAGGTCTTATGCTGCCGCAAACCTGAGAAGGTGCGGTCCTGCCTGCCTGATCTGACGGGATCGAGTCGGCGTCGGGACTGTGCGAACGGAGGACAGCACCGTGGCGCAACGCGGAGGAACCCGACTGAGCTCTTTTCGGTGCTCGTCGCGCCAGACGGGCAGGGGATGACCGCATCGACCGGGGCCGCATTGCCCGTGCGACGGTGTCTGATCGTGCTCACCGTAGCTGCTTCCCGGCACCCCGTCGCCGCCACTGCTCTGTTCGCGCTACTGCGCCGCCGACCTGCCCTCGTCGCGCACGCCACCGCCCCGACGGTTCAGATGGTCGTCGATCAGGCCCCCGACGAGGTTGCCGCCGCCATCTATTCAGCCTTGCCGGGATATAGCACCGAACTGCTGTGGGCCGCCACCGCCCTGGCCCGCCGCCTTTACGACGCGCTGCCCGCCACCGCCGGCGCCGCTCAACAGGCCCACCGCCTGGACCACCTCAGCTTGCGGCTGGCGGCGCTGGGGCGGCCGGAGGATGCGCTGGCCGCCAGCAGCCAAGCCGTCGGGGTCTACCGCCGACTGGTGGCCGCCGACTCAGCCGCATTCGAACCCGACCTCGCCCGGACGCTCACCAACTTTGGCATCCGGCTGGCGACTCTGGGCCGGTGGGAGGATGCCGTGATGGCCACCACCGAAGCGGTCGAGGTCAACCGCCGGCTGGCCGAAACCAACCGCACCGCCTTCGAACCCGATCTTGCCGGGTCACTCAACAATCTCAGCGTGATGCTGTCGGACTTGGGGCTGCAGCGCGACGCTCTCACCGCCAGCAGCCAAGCTGTGGAGATTCGGCGCCGGCTGGCAGCCGGCAATCGCACCGCGTTCGAGCCCGGGTTTGCCATGGCGCTGAACAATCTCTCAGTCGTCCTATCGAATCTGGGTCAGCGGCAGGACGCCTTAGCCGCCAGCACTCAATCCGTCGAGATCTACCGCCGGCTGGCGGCCACCACCGCCACCACGTTCGAACCCGACCTCGCCCGGGCGCTCACCAACCTCGGCGCCGACCTGGCGGATCTGGGTCGGCTGCCTGACGCGTTGACCGCCACCCGCCAAGCCGTGGAAATTCGCCGCCGGCTGGCCGCTGCAAACCCCGCCGCATTCGAACCCGACCTCGCCCGCGCATTATGGGTTTTCGCGCGGGTACGAGCCATCGGACAGGTGGAGCTACCCCAGGCCTTAACCGCTGGGCAGCAATCAGTCGCCCATTTTGAGCGATTATTCCAGCAGTGGCCACGGGTGTTCGCCGGTGATCTGCGAGGCGCGCGTGCGACCGTAGCCGATGTGCTCAAAAGGCCTTGAAATCTACGCAAAACGTGTGTGAACACCAGAGCTGGACCGTCCAGACTGGGCGATTTCTGCATAAGCCGCATGGCTGAACTCAGCGGTGTGGTGTTGGCCCGTCGGCCTTCGAACGGCTCAGGAGGTTAGCGGGCTTAGGCGGCACGGCCGTCAATCTCGAGTCAACTGTGCGGGTTGAGTCGACTCCGCGGGTGTGCCGTTGCCAGGCCCCGTGAACTCGACACCAGCGACCTTCCGAGGCGAAAAAACGTC
>JBOHFC010000432.1:0-2678 GCA_050701375.1 Pseudonocardiaceae bacterium | reverse complement strand
CCGCGCGGGGTGGCGGCGGCGATCCCGAGATGAACGTAGTCGAAGTAGACGATCTCACCGGTCGCCTCGTCCCAGCTGGCGTTGACCTCCGAGGTACGCCGCACCGCCAGGCACAGCGCCCGAGCGGTGAACGCCAGTGGGCTCAGCTTCACGTCCCGGAACCGCGGCTGGGCAGCCAGGCGGCCCCGCAGTTCCATCATCGGCGTGACGTCGACGGTGCGGAACACCGTGACGTGCGGCGCGGTGAAGGCCGAGGACACCACCGCCGCCGCGGTGGCCTTGCGCACGCCGCGAACGGGCTCGCGGCGCTGCCCAGCACCGGATTCAGCGCCTGGCCCAAGGCCGGATCCAGGGCTGGAGCGAGCGGCGGAGCCGGCCCCGCCATCGTGGACGACGTGGGCTGCGCGCTCGACATCCTCCCTCGTGATCACCCCGCCGGCCGCGGATCCGAGCACTGTCCGCAGGTCGACCCCCAGCTCTTTGGCCAGCTTGCGCACGGGCGGCTTGGCCAGCGGCGCCGCTGCGGGAGATGGAACGGGAGATGGAGCGGCTGAACCAGCAGACGGCGCGGCCTTACGCGGTCGGCGGGCCACAGTCGCGGTTCGTGGGCCGTAACCGACCAGGTTCGCAATCCGCCCGCTGGCTCCTTCCTCGCCGATCGCACCCGCCGGGGCCGGTCCGATCGGACCTGCCGGCGCGGCGGCGGGGTCTGCGCCGGTGTCGATGGCGATGATCGGGGTGCCGACCGCCACGGTGGCGCCGGGTTCGGCGAACAGCTTGCTGACCACTCCGGCGTAGGGGCTGGGCAGCTCGACGGCGGCCTTGGCGGTCTCGATGTCGACGATGATCTGATTGACGGTGACGGTGTCCCCGGGCGCGACGTGCCAGCTGAGGATCTCCGCCTCTGTGAGACCTTCCCCGACATCGGGCAGCGCGAAGATGCTGGTCATCGTCAGTACGCCAGCACGCGGTCGACGGCGTCGAGCACCCGGTCCAGGTCCGGCAAGTAATCCTCCTCGCACTTCGCGGGCGGGTACGGCGTGTCGAACCCGGTTACCCGCAGTACCGGCGCCGCCAGCGAGTAGAAGCATTCCTGGGATACCCGGGCGGCCACTTCTGAGGTCAGTGAGACCTCTCCGGGCGCCTCGGACACGCAGATCAGCCTTCCGGTGCGGCGTACCGAGTCGAACACCGGCGCGAGGTCCAGCGGGGACAACGTGCGAAGGTCGATCACCTCCAAAGCGTGGCCGTCCTGCTCGGCGACGGTCGCGGCATCGAGCACGGTGCGCACCATCGGCCCGTAGGCCACCACCGTCGCGGTCGTACCGGCCCGCAGTACCCGGGAGCGAAACAGCGGCACCGGCGGCGTCGCGAGGTCCAGCGGAGCCTTCTCCCAGTACCGCCGCTTGGGCTCAAAGAAGATCACCGGGTCGTCGCAGGCGATCGCCTGCTGGATCATCCAGTAGGCATCGACCGGGTTGGCGCACGCGACGACCTTGCGGCCCGGGGTGTGGGCGAAATAGGACTCCGGGGACTCAGAATGGTGCTCGACGGCCCCGATACCACCACCGTGCGGGATGCGCACGACCACCGGCATCCGCAGTTTGCCCTGCGAACGGTAGTGCATCTTGGCGAGCTGGGAGACGATCTGGTCGAAGCCAGGAAAGACAAATCCATCAAATTGAATCTCGCAGACCGGACGGTACCCACGGACCGCGAGCCCAACCGCCGTGCCGATGATCCCGGACTCACCCAGCGGCGTATCGAAGACCCGCTGCTCGCCGAAGTCCTTCTGCAGACCATCGGTGATCCGGAACACTCCGCCGAGCCGACCGACGTCCTCGCCCATCACGAGGACCTTGCGGTCGGCCTCCATCGCTGCCCGCAGCCCCTGGTTGAGGCCCTTGGCGAGGGTGATCGTCTGCGGCGCGCCGGTGGCCGCCATCAGTGCCTGCTCCCTGGGGCACTCCCGACGTCGGTGAACGACGCGTGGTAAGCCAGGGAGTCGTCCCGGGCCGACTCCAACGCGGGGGTCGATTCGGCGTAGACGTTCGAGAAGATCAGCTCCGGGCCGGGGGCGGGCATCGAAATACAGTAGTTGCGCAGCCGGACAGCCAACTCGTCGGCCTCGGCGGCCACCCCATCGAAGTACTCCGACTCCGCGAGCCCCTCCCGTACCAGGTGTACCCGGACCCGCTCAAGGGGATCCTTGAGTTTCCATTCCTCCAGCGCGCCGGCGACCTGGTAACGGGTGGGGTCGTCGGAGGTGGTGTGCGCATCCATCCGATACGTGCAGGCCTCGATCAGTACCGGGCCGTTGCCGGTGCGGCACTCGCGCAGCGCCCAGCGGGTGTCGGCCAGCGTGGCCAGCACGTCGTTGCCGTCTACCCGAATTCCGGGAAAGCCGTAGCCCCGGGCCCGTTGATACAGCGGTACCCGGGTCTGTCGATCCACTGATGCGGAGATCGCCCACTGATTGTTCTGGCAGAAGAAGACCACCGGCGCGTCGTAGACCGCAGCCCAGACGAAACCCTCGTGCACGTCACCTTGGGACGTGGCGCCGTCGCCGAAAAAGCAGATCGTGGCCTCAGCGTTGTCGGCGTCGCCGATCTTTCCATCCAGCCGCTGTCCCATCGCGTAGCCGGTGGCGTGCAGGCACTGGTTGGGGATCACGATGG
>JBOHFC010000431.1:0-1906 GCA_050701375.1 Pseudonocardiaceae bacterium | reverse complement strand
CGATCGCCGCCGGCGTACCGGATTCCGGCACCGGGATGACCAGATCGGCATCGGCCGGGTGCTCGATCGCCAGCCTGCGGCCGATCTCCACCCGGGTGGCGTGCACCCCGCGCCCGGCGATCGTGGTGTCCGGCCGGGCCAGGTAGACGTACTCGAACACGCAGCCCTTGGGGTCGGGGTTGGCGAACCGGGAGCTGCGCAAGCCGCTCGCGTCGATGGCGAGCAGCTCGCCCGGCTCGACCTCCCGCACAAAGTTGGCGCCGACGATGTCCAGTGCCGCGGTCTCACTGGCGAGGACCCAGCCGCGTTCCAACCTGCCCAGCACCAGCGGTCGGACGCCCTGGGGGTCTCGCGCCGCGTACAGCGTGCCCTCATCGCAGAAGACCAGCGAGAACGCCCCGCGCAGCTGCGGCAGCAGGCGCTGGGCGGCGTTCTCGATGCCGGTGTCTGCCGCACCGGTGGCCAGCAATCCGGTGATCAGATCCGAGTCGGTGGTCGCCCCGTTACGGATAGGTGCGCCGACCTTGCGAGCCTGCTCCAGCAGCTCTGCGGTGTTGACCAGGTTGCCGTTGTGGCCCAGCGCCAGGCCTGACCCAGTGGCGGTGGTGCGAAATGTCGGCTGGGCGTTCTCCCAGATGGAGGCGCCGGTGGTGGAGTAACGGCAGTGCCCGATCGCGATGTGCCCGGACAGGCTGGACAGCACCTGCTCGTCGAATACCTGGCTGACCAGACCGAGGTCTTTGAACACCAGCACCTGCGAGCCATCGGACACCGCGATGCCGGCGGCCTCCTGACCCCGGTGCTGCAGGGCGTACAACCCGAAGTAGGCGAGCTTGGCGACCTCCTCGCCGGGAGCCCAGACCCCGAAGACACCGCACTCCTCGCGCGGTCCCTCGTAGTCGTCCGCGCAGTGATCGTTCGGGCACTGGTGGTCGGGCTCATGCCGGGGCGTTTCGTTGCCCACCTGCGACTCCAGGGTGCTGACGAGAATCGAGCTGCCGGACTCCTGCGCCTTCTATTCTAGTGCTAGGCCAGGGGCCCCCCGCGCGCGAATCATGGCCGCCGCCCGACCAGGGCCAGCAGTCGGGTCTGGGGATCGGCGTCGGGACTCACCCTCACCGGGGGGGCGAACAAGCCGCTATCGGCCAGCTGCTCGACCTGCGGCTCGATGAACGCCAGCACTTCGCTCACCAACTCCGGATCGAGTCGCTCGTCAGCCTTGATCCCCCGGGCCAGGTCCCAGGCGTGCACGGTCAGGTCCATGGTCATCTCTTGGCAGTAACCGTGGGCCGGCCGGCGCCCGTAGGACAGCTCGACCGACCGTCGCAGGGCACCCGGCGCCGCGAACGCCTCGAGCGTCGCGGCCGCGGCACTCGCCCAGGCCGCGACCGGATCATCGCCGAGCTGATCGCCGTCGAAGCGGTTCCCGATGTCCTCGATGGTGGCACCATCGAGCAGCAGCGGCGCCCACAGCTGTTCAGTCACCAGGTGGTTCACCAGCGCCCGGACGTCCCACTCGGTGCAGGGCGTCGGGTCTGCCCACTGCTCCGCCCGCACCGCCCGCACCCCCCGATCGAATTCCCCAATCCCGCACCGCAACCCCGACACCGTCATGTCCTCCATCGTGCGCCACCCGCATTCAGCGGGCTCAGCGGGGTTATCGACACTGCATTTACCCCGCTGAGCCCGCTGAATGCGAGGAGGGCACAGGGTCTTAGTAGACGAGGGGTAAGTAAGGGGAGAGGTCTGCGCGGGGGCCGGAGGCCGTCGCCCGGCCGTCGGCCAGGGCCTGCGGCCAGGTTAGGCGGCCGGTGGCTAGCTGCAGCCAGGTTCTCGGATCCGTTTCTATGACGTTGGATGGGGTGCCGCGGGTGTGTCTCGGACCGGCGACGCACTGCACGGCGGC
>JBOHFC010000430.1:0-15947 GCA_050701375.1 Pseudonocardiaceae bacterium | reverse complement strand
GTCTTCTTCTGCTCCATGATGTGCGCCGACCAGCCCGCGGTCCGCGCCGAGCTGAACATCGCCGGCATCATGTGCGGCGGCACATCGGCGAAGTCGAGGACCACCGCAGCCCAGAACTCGACGTTGGTCTCGATCACCCGGTCTGGCCGCCGCTCGGCCAGTTCGGCCAGCGCGGCCTGCTCCAGCGCCACCGCCACCTCGTAGCGGGGGGCGCCGAGTTCCTTGCACAGCCGGCTCAGTACCCGGGCTCGCGGATCCTTGGCTCGGTACACCCGGTGGCCGAAGCCCATCAGCCGCTCACCACGATCCAGCACCGTGCGCACCACCGCGGCGGCATTGCCGGTGCGCTCCACATCCTCGATCATCGGTAGCACCCGCGCCGGCGCGCCACCGTGGAGCGGTCCGGACATCGCGCCGATCGCCCCGGAGAGGCAGGCGGCGGCGTCGGCACCGGTGGAGGTGATCACCCGGGCAGTGAAGGTCGAGGCGTTGAGCCCGTGCTCGGCGGCCGACACCCAGTAAGCGTCCACCGCCCGGACGTGCGCCGGGTCCGGATCGCCGTGCCACCGCGTCATGAAACGCTCGGTAATGGTGGAACACTCATCGATCCGGCGCTGCGGCACGGCCGGCTGGTGGATTCCCCTGGCGGACTGCGCCACGTAGGACAGGGCCATCACCGACGCCCTGGCCAGATCCGTTCGGGCCTGCGCATCGGAGGTGTCCAGCAGCGGGCGGTAGCCCCAGATCGGCGCGAGCATCGCCAGTGCGGCTTGCACGTCGACCCGGACGTCACCGGTGTGCACGGGTAGCGGAAAGGGCTCGGCGGGGGGTAGCCCGTGGCCGAAGCGTCCGTCGGTCAGCAACGCCCACACGTCTCCGAAGGTCACATGACCGACGAGATCCCCGACGTCGACGCCGCGGTAGCGCAACGCGCCGCCGCTGCGATCCGGTTCGGCGATCTCGGTGTGGAAGGCGACTACGCCCTCCAGACCCGGCTTGAAACCTGTGGTGTCTGCTAGCCCGTTCAGCACAGTCACGCCGACCTCCTCGCGCGATGCGGCCCTCTACTGGACACGCGCGGGTCGCTGATCGGCCAGCGGGGTGGGCGCACGCCACAGCGCGGCGCCGCGCGGGTTGACTAACAGTGCACCCAATGGCCATCTGCTGGCAATCCGGGGGTCGACTGGTGAACAGCCCAATGTGGACGGCGCAAGGTGCACAGCCCAATGTGGTCGGCGCAAGGGTTGCGGGTATCTGAGCGAGGAGTGTGCGGCATGGCGGCTGGGGGGACAGACCGGGGCTGGCGGATCGATGACCTGGCCCGGATGAGGGTCGCCTACCCCGCGGCCGCGCTGGAGGAAGCCGACCTCGCCGGCAGCTGGCATGAGCAGCTCGCGGGGTGGCTCGGCGACGCTGCGACCGCCGGCGTTCCCGAGCCCAACGCGATGGTGCTGGCCACCGCGGACGCCGCTGGGCTGCCCAGCTCCCGCACCGTGTTGGCCAAGGGCCTCGACTCCCGCGGTCTGGTGTTCTACACCAACTTCACCTCCGCCAAGATGCGCGACCTGGACGTCACGCCGTTCGCCACGGCGACGTTTCCCTGGATAGCGCTGCACCGTCAGGTGCACCTGCGGGGGCCGGTTGCGGTGATCACGCCCGAGGAGAGCGCAACGTACTGGCAGACCCGTCCCCGGGGCGCCCAGCTCGGGGCGTGGGCGTCAGCGCAGTCCACTGTGGTACCCGACCGGCGCGCGCTTGACGTCGCGCTGGAGCAGGCTTCGGCGAGATTCGCCGGCGTCGAGCAGGTGCCGTTGCCGCCGCATTGGGGCGGGGTGCGGATCACTCCGGTGAGCGTGGAGTTCTGGCAAGGCCGGCCCAACCGGATGCACGACCGGCTGCGCTACCAGGTCGCCGAGGACGGCCACTGGACTGTTCAACGGCTGGCCCCATAACCCCACCACGGTGTTCTATCTCCATAACTCACGGCAAGCTACCTTGGATAGGTGCCTTGTGAACCAGCCGTGACCCTGGGTTACCCGGACGGCGAGCACCGGATGTCGATCACCAGGGCGACCCAGGGGGCATCCGGGATCAATCTGGGCACGCTGCTGGCCGACACCGGGATGGTCGTGCTTGACCCGGGATTCGTCAACACCGCCGGGTGCACGTCGGCGATCACCTACATCGACGGAGACGCGGGCGTGCTGCGCTACCGGGGCTATCCGATCGAAGTGCTGGCGCAGCGCTCGACGTTCCTGGAGACCAGTTACCTGTTGATCTACGGGAACCTGCCGACCCGTGGGCAGCTGGACAACTTCACCGACCTGATCCGGGTACACACCCTGTTGCACGAGGACCTCAGGCGGTTCTTCGACGGTTTCCCGCGCGATGCCCATCCGATGCCGGTGCTGTCCAGCGCGGTATCCGCGTTGTCCACCTTCTACCAGGACAGCCTCAACCCGTTCGACCACGACCAGGTGCAGATCTCCACCGCGAGGCTGCTGGCCAAGTTGCCCACCATCGCCGCTTACGCCTACAAGAAGTCGATCGGCCAGCCGTTCCTCTACCCGGACAACTCATTGAGCCTGGTGCACAACTTCGTGCGGATGACCTTCGGGCTGCCCACTGAACCCTTTGACGTCGATCCGGTGGTGGCCGACGCGCTGGACCTGTTGTTGATGCTGCATGCGGATCACGAGCAGAACTGTTCGACCTCCACCGTGCGGATGGTCGGCTCCTCGCAGGCCAACCTGTTCGCGTCGATCTCGGCGGGGATCAATGCGCTGTTCGGCCCGCTGCACGGTGGGGCGAACGAGTCGGTGCTGGAGATGCTTGAGCGCATCCGCGTCGACGGGGGTGATGTGGACGCTTTCGTCACGAAGGTGAAAAATCACGCCGAGGGTGTGCGGCTGATGGGCTTCGGGCATCGGGTCTACAAGAACTACGACCCCCGTGCGAAGATCGTCAAGAAGACGGCGGACGACATCCTGCACAAACTGGGAGTCAACGACCCGTTGCTCGACATCGCCCTGGCGCTGGAGGCCACGGCGCTGGCCGACGACTACTTCGTCGAGCGCAAGCTGTACCCCAATGTCGACTTCTACACCGGTCTGATCTACCGGGCGATGGGCTTCCCGACCAAGATGTTCACGGTGCTCTTCGCGCTGGGGCGGTTGCCGGGCTGGATCGCGCACTGGCGCGAGATGATCAACGATCCGGAAACCAAGATCGGCAGGCCCCGGCAGGTCTACACCGGTTACTCCGAACGGGAGTACACCGACATTACCCAGCGCTAATTTCTTCTCGGCCCAGCATCATCCGTTGGGCGGTGCGCGACCTGCCGCCCGACGCGTAGGTTGCCCGCAGACCGAACCGGGAAGCCAGGTACCCATGCGCCGCACCATCGAGTGGATCGACGGACACGTCGATGTGGTTGACCAGACGGCCCTACCGCAACAGCGGCGAGTGGCCCTGCACACCGTTCGCGACGTGGTGGACGCGATCCACCGGCTAGTCGTGCGTGGCGCGCCCGCGCTGGGCGCGATGGGTGCTCTGGGCGTCGCGCTCGCCGCGGCCCGGTCTGCGGACCAGGGCTACGATCCCGAAGCCGTGCGCGCTGACGCCCGTCGCATCGCCGCCGCCCGCCCCACTGCCGCCCACCTGAAGTGGGCTGTGCAGCAGGTGTTGCCCGCGGTGTCGCATGGACCCGCAGCGGTGCTCGAAGCCGCGACCGCACTAGTGGAGGCCGACGTTCGAGCGTGCGCGACGCTGTCCCGGCTCGGTGCCGCCCTGCTACGCAGCTATGTCGGCGACCGGCCGATGGTGCTGCATACCCACTCCAATGCCGGCGCGCTGGCCAGCGTGGAGTGGGGCACCGCGCTCGGCATTGTTCGGGCCATGCACGCCGACTCGTTGATCTCGATGGTGGTGGTCGGGGAGACTCGCCCGCTGCTGCAGGGCTCTCGGATCACCGCGTTCGAACTCGCCGAGCTGGGGGTGCCGCATCAGGTGGTGGTCGACGCCGCCGGTCCGGGCCTCATCGCCAGTGGGCAGGTAGACGCGGTCATCGTCGGAGCGGACCGGATCGCAGCCAACTACGACGTGGTGAACAAAGTGGGCACCTACCCGCTGGCCCTGGCCGCGGCGCGGGCCGGTATCCCCTTCGTGGTGGCTGCCCCGACCGCCACGCTCGACCCGGACACGCCCACCGGAGCAGCGGTGACCATCGAGTACCGAGATCCCGACGAGGTGCTGCTGGTGGGGGGCTGGCGGATGGCCCCGGCCGAGTCCACCGCGCTGAATCCCGCCTTTGATGTGACCCCGGCCGACCTGGTCACCGCGATCGTTACCGAGTGTCGGGTGATCGAGCCGTCCCGGGTGACCGAGCGGGTGGGCGTGCAACGCACCGTGTCGGTTCCCGCCATGCGGCTGGTCGGCGCATCCTGACCCGCTCAACCGATGTGCTCGGCTTCGTCGCCGATCGTCGTGGAGTCGCCGTGCCCGGTCCGAACCTCGGTCGCTGCGGGAAGGGTGAGTAACCGGCTCCGGATCGAAGCGGTGATCTCATCGAAGTCGGAGTAGGACCGACCGGTGGCGCCGGGGCCGCCCTGAAACAGCGTGTCCCCGCTGAACACTACGCCCCGGTCGGGCGCATAGAGGCAACACGAGCCGGGGGAGTGCCCGGGGGTGTGCAGTACCCGCAGCGCAATGCCCGCGACGTGCAGCACGTCACCGTCGCTGAGCTCGGCATCCGGCGGCGGGGTGTTCGGGTGTGCGAGCTGCCATAGCACGTGGTCCGCAGGGTGCAACAGCACAGGCGCGGCCAGCTTGCGGGACAGCTCGGGTGCCGCATTGACGTGATCGTCGTGGGCGTGGGTGCACACGATGCCCAGCACGCGACGGTCGCCTACTGCCGCGGCGATGGCGTCCGCGTCGTGCGCGGCGTCAACGACGATCACCTCGCGTTCGTCCCCAACGAGCCAGACGTTGTTATCCACCGCCCAGGTTCCACCGTCAAGACTGAAGGTGCCCGACGTCACTACCCGCTCCATTGCACTCCCCTCGATCGCGCTGTGAGTGGGAAACCGCGTCCTCATCTGTTACCTACTCGCGGTGGGGGTTCACACTTACCGTATCGCGCCGTATCGCGGCGAGCTAGCACCATGACGATCTTGTGGTCAAGATCAGAAGTACGAGACGTTGGTGCGAGGTTCGAAGCTGGCGGCCGATCAGATGCGAGTGGCGGGTAATGCGGTGAGTAGCGTCGAAGATCGCAGGATCCGCCGGCGATGCCGTCAGCTCCGGGCTTCGAGGCGGTCGAGGATGAGCATGGCGGGTTGCTGCTGGTGGTAACCGCTCAGGAACACCTGCCGGGCGGTGGGATCGTCGAGTTCTCAGTCCCAGAGCTTGGCGAAGTCCAGCAATGGGTGGCCGATCGCGGCGTGATCGAAGCCGATCAGCCAGGTGTCACCAAGGGCGTCGAGGAGGGCGTTTCGCCAGCCCATGTCTTAGCACCCGCCAGAGCGGGGGCACAGTAGCCGAAGGGTGCCGGACTCCGCAGGGGAGCTGACGACGAGCCAGCTTGAGGGTGTCGAATACCTCGCGACACTCCCACGTGCCGAGCTTGCGGCGCAACACACCGATATCAACATGCGCATTGTGGGCAATCAAGGCGGAACCGTTAAGCGCCTGGATCACGTCAGCTTCAATGTCGGCGAACACCGGCAAATCGGCTACCTGCGCGTTGGTGATGCCGTGAATACTTCGGGCGCGGGCGGTGACCGGAGTATCAGGACGAACCAACCAGCTCGTCGGTTCATCGATGATGCCACCGACGATGGGCACGACTGCCAGCTCCACCAGGTCGGACGGCTGCCGGCCGTTGCCCAACGACGACGTAGTGAAGGCTCGCCCAGTCAGCCATCTTGTGCGGTGTCCTTCCATCCGATGTCAGCTCGGCCATGCCGCCGCTCGTGGTGTGGGTGGCTCACGTCGTGTACCTGGAACCGAAGCGCATGTTGCAGGTAGTAGCGGGGTTGCTCATCGGTCGGGCCAGCGACAACGGCCGCCCGGTCAGTAACGTCGACAACCACCAATCCCTTGGCCTCAGGCAACACGCGGGCGGTCTCGTAAATCTGGCCAGGAGTGGGAACGAGATGCGCACCCTGGCACAGTTCGAGCTGACTCAGCGGACAGATGTCGCAGAGTTCACGGACACCGTAATGCCCGTTGTAGTCGGGCAGGTGATGCACGTAGGACACCGCGCAGGAGGTCTTGTGGAACAGCGGGCTTGATGCCGGGAAGGCGGCAAGCCCGCGCTGCTCTAGTGTTTCGGGGACGATCTTGCGACGCGCGGTGTCCCCATAGGGTTCGGGCAAGCCGTTGGCCTTGTAGTACTCGGCGATCTGGTCGCGGTAGAACAACCCGGTGAGCACGGTCGCGTCCGCGTGCTTACCCAAGTCGCACGCTTCGGCCAGGTGCTGGTCGGTGTCGTTCAACCCCGCCACCAGCGGACGCCAGTACAAGATGGTGCGGTACTTGCGCGGTGACGAGGCGCTCAGGAGCTTCAAGGACTCGGCCGCGACACCCGACGGGTAGGGCTCAATCTGCTTGTTGTCGATGCCGGAATAGGTGAACAGCAGCGTCACTTTGATGTTCATGAGGTGGTTGAGCCGGGCAGCGTCTTCCGGCTTCATCTGGTGTCGAGTGATGACCAACACATGGTTGTGCAGCCCGCGTGCGTCCAGGTCTTCAAGTACGGCGAAGGTGTGCGACCGGACGCCAGGCAAGAAGGAGTCGGTGGATCGGTTGAAGAGCTGGACGGGTGTTACGTGTGGCTGGAACTATCGGTGGTTCACCAGTTCATCGACGGCTTGCGCATCTGACATCAGTGCGCGGGGTTGTCGCTGGTCCCACAAGCCGTAGGTATGTCTGATGCAGTAGGCGCAGTCCAACGGGCAGCCCTGGACGTGGTTCAGGCTCAAGCCGCTCTTTCGGTACTCGACCACCTCACGGGCGCGCTCAGGTAGTTGGTCAATCTGCGCCCGACTGAGCAGCGGGACGAAGGTGGTCACGTACTGTCTCCCAAGTGACGCAGAGCCACGGCTGAGTGCTGTCAGCTTGGGAGCGTAAGGTCAAGGAAACAGATCGACCAGAACATTGCTCAGTATTTCTCGAAAGAATCTGAACAACGTGACCGTGTGAAACTATGAGCCATCTTCGCTGCTGGCCACGGTGGCAAGGTCATCTATAACCCGCGTGATGATCGCTCGCGCGGCTCCGCCGTACCTGGCGACGGCCGCCAGCTTGTCAAAAGTGCTGCTGTACAGCTCGATCTCTTGAGGCTGACGAAGGTTGAGTTCAGCCGAGTAGGTCTCGACCCTTACGAGATCGCTGTTGTACAGCCAAAAGCCATGACGAGGGTCAACCACATATTGCGTTTCGTTGCTGATGATGCCAAGTCGGACGTTCCTTAGCGAGGTCAGTGAGATCAAGCGGTCAAGTTGCCCAAGCATGATTTCGGATGAGCACAGTCGGTAGCGCAAGACCGCCTCGGTCAGCACAAAGTGAAATCGCCTGTCCGGGCGATACAATATCTCTTGACGCTGCATCCTCTTTTGTATCGCTTGATTGATGTCGTTGGGTATCTGGTGAACCATGATGACCTGCGAAAAACGAGCGCGGGCGTACTCGGGTGTCTGTAGGAGTCCCGGAATGACGACAGGCTCAAACGCCCGATAGAGCTTTGTCTGTAGGTCTGTTTCAGTTAGCTCGACCTGATGGGACAGAAGTCCCGCTTTAAGGACGCGCTGCCACTCGGCGTGTTGGACTTCGAGGGTGTGGAGCGAGGCAAGGAGCGCCTCAGTATCACCTTGGCTGTTGGTTGCCCGCGTCCAATCAAGGATGTCTTGGTCGGTTGGCGTCTGCCGGCCATTCTCTAGCTTGGACACCTTAGAAGCAGGCCATGACAACGACTCCGCGAGCTGCTTGCCGGTTAGTTCGGCCTGTTGGCGCAGCTCGCGGAGTCGTTTGCCAAGCGCGTTGCGTGCCTCATCAACGCTAGTTAAACCGCTAAGCTTGCTCGGCGCCAAAGTCGTCCCGTCCAACGGCACAGTGCCAGGCGGCGTCACGCCAGTAGTTATGCTCTACGATCTCGGCTGCTTCCTCAATGACTTCGCCACCAAGGAAGCGGTCGTTGTCACCGAAGTGCATCCGAACCAGTTTGCGCGAGTCAAACAGCCAGTAGTCGTGGTTTGGTAGCTTGACATTCTGTGCTACCTCGCGGGTGACGTAACAAATATCTTCACCCGCAGCGCGGGTGAATTGGGACGCCCATAGTCCAAATCGACTGTAGTCAGTGAGCGGCAGGCTCACCACGCGCACGCGCGAGAACCGGCGCCCTTCGGCCGTCGCCTCGCGAATCATACTGAACCAGCTTTCGGCCCACGATAGGTTGTCAGGCTCACCGGCTAAGAACTTTCGGAACGACTCAACTTCACGGGGCGCGTTGTAGCGGTCCCGTACCTCTAAGCGAAAAGCTGTGAGCTCGAAGGTACGGAACAGCCGACCGAAATCGTCTCCGACGAGTAGATTCAGCGTCCCTCCTCCATGTAGCGGCGTGCGTAGAGCTTCAGCACATCTTCGGGGATCTCGATCAAGGTCTCGTGGTCGGGTACCCGGCCGATGTCCGCGAGTGCCTGCGGGTCGGTCACCTTCCACCCCTGCGCGATGTAGGTCGTGCGGTCGGTGCGGTCGGTAGTGAACAGGGTAGGAGACTCACCCTCGATTGAATCAGGGTCCTTTCCTAGAAATCTGGCGCGCATAGAACCTCCTTGCTAGAAGTTAACGAAACCTTCGCGGTCATGATGACGGAGAGGTGAGGAGACGTCAACGACTGCACTGGTCAATACGTCGGCCGACACACTTGGACCGACATACGCGCAGCTCAGAGTGCCTGATACGAGCGCAGTGAGGTAAGATCAACTTCGGCGGGGCTGGATGCCGGGTCGGCGTTGGTGGTGTCAAATTGGACCGAGGCCGGCGACGTGGGTAGCGGGGGGCATTTGGCGCTCCACCCACCGCTGCAGCTGTTGTCCATTGTTCATCAATTGAGATTCAGGTGCTTCGGTGATGAGCAGGTCGGCGGCAGGACTGGTCGGGCCAGCGTGGCGATGACAGCCCTACTCAACATGGCCCGCGCGTTCAATATCCACGGTTACAAGCTGGGCAGCAGCACCACGCTACGGAGCACCTCGCCGCGTTCGATCTTGCCGAAGGCCGCTTCCACATCGTCCAGGGTGATTGTCTCGGAGACGAACTTCTCCAACGGTAGCCGTCCCTGCAGGTGCAGATCGACCAGCATCGGGAAGTCCCGCTCGGGCAGGCAGTCGCCGTACCATGACGACTTCAGCGCTCCGCCCCGTCCGAAGATCTCCAGCAGTGGGATCTCGGGCACCATCATCTCTGGGGTGGGCACCCCGACCAGTACGACGGTGCCCGCGTAGTCGCGGGCGAAGAATGCCTGCCGCCAGGTCTCCGGCCGACCCACCGCGTCGATCACGACATCGGCTCCGAAGCCACCGGTGTATGCCCGCACCGCCTCGATGGGGTCGGACTCCCGGGCATTGACAGTGTGCGTCGCGCCAAAGTCGGTGGCCCAGCGGAGTTTGCCGGGGTCGACGTCGATGCCGATGATCGTGGTCGCACCCGCCAGGGCCGCCCCGGCGATGGCCGCATCGCCGACGCCGCCGCAACCGATCACCGCTACCGAGTCGCCGCGGCTGACGCCGCCGGTGTTGATCGCCGCGCCGAGCCCCGCCATCACCCCGCAACCGAGCAGTCCGGCGATCTCCGGCGCGATCGCCGGATTGACCTTGGTGCACTGGCCGCTGTGCACCAAGGTCTTGTCGGCGAACGCCCCGATACCCAGCGCGGGGCATAGTGCGGTGCCGTCAGACAACGTCATCGGCTGCGCGGCGTTGTGGGTGTCGAAGCAATACCAGGGTTTGCCGCGCCGGCACGCACGGCAGCGTCCGCAGACCGCGCGCCAGTTGAGGATGACAAAGTCCCCGGGTGCCACCGTGTCAACCCCGGCACCCACGGCCTCCACCACGCCAGCGGCCTCATGCCCGAGCAGGAACGGGAACTCGTCATTGATCGCACCCCGGCGGTAGTGCAGGTCGGTGAAGCACACGCCGCACGCCTGCACCGCGACCAACGCCTCACCCGGGCCAGGGTCCGGCACCTGCACCGTCTCCACCGTTACCGGCGCGCCCTTGCCGCGCGCCACCACCCCACGTACTTCGTGGACCACGGCGACCTCCGCGCTCAGCGTTCAGCGAGCCTTGCGTGCCCGACGCTTCGCGGCGATCTTCCTGGCGAGTTTCCTGCCGCGCTTGCTTCGCTTGCCGCGGGGCGTGGCGACCGCCAGCAGCAGCCCACCCAGTAGACCGCAGTTGGACAGGAAGCGCTCCTGGCGGGCCTTGCGGGCGTCGGGAGAACCGGCCGACCCGAACGGCTGCTCGGCCACGGTGTTCGGGATCAGGTCCACGGCGAGGACCGTCGCGGCAAGCCGCGGAGCCCACCCCAGACCCATCAGCACCCCGGCGGCAATCTTCGCGGCAGCACCGGCCTGCACGACCAACGCCGGGCTGACGGCCGAGGGCAATACTCCCTGTCCCTTGGCGAGCAGCGGGGTGACCGCCTCTATCCTCGGCTTCGGGTTCATCAGGGTGTCCACACCGTTGGCGACGGACACGGCGGCAAGCAGCGGGCGGGCAACGCGGCTAAGCAACACGGCGGCTCCTTTCTGAGCTGTTCGCTTTAGCACCGTAGTCCCCCAGCGCCCTCAGAAGCGTGAAGCCACCCATCCGGGGCACGCCGAATGGCAGGGAAACCTGACAGCTGACATCGTTGTGCACTCACGAGGCTGGAGGGCCGGCGTGGCGCAACCCAGGGACCCGGTCGTGGACCTACGGCGGATCGCCTTCCTGCTCGAGCGCGCTGCCGCGCAGACCTACCGGGTTCGGGCCTTCCGGACCGCCGCGTCGGTGCTCGCGGCCCGCGACGACCTGGCGCAGCGCGCCAGCGCTGGCACCCTGACCGCGCTGAGCGGCGTCGGTGAGGTCACTGCCCGCTGCGTTTCCGAATCCCTCGCCGGGGAGCAGCCGGAATACCTGCGCCGGCTGGAAGCCACCGGCGCCACGTCGCCAGATGAACGGGCCGCAGACGATCCAAGCGAAGCCGGTGCGGCGTTGCGGGCGGCGCTGATCGGCGACTGCCACACTCACTCTGATTGGTCCGATGGCGGCTCACCCATTGAGGAGATGGCGGTCACCGCCCGCGAGCTCGGGCACGACTACCTGGTCGTGACCGACCATTCACCACGGCTCACCGTGGCCAACGGGCTATCCGCGCCACGGCTACGCCGCCAGCTGGAGGTCGTCGCCGAGTGCAACGAGGCGCTGGCCCCGTTCCGGATCCTCACCGGGATCGAGGTCGATATTCTCGCCGACGGTGCGCTGGACCAATCCGAAGAGTTACTGGCACGGTTAGATGTAGTGGTCGCCTCGGTGCACTCAAAGCTTCGGATGCCGGGCCCGGAGATGACTGCGCGGATGCTCCGGGCAGTCGCCAACCCACATGTCGACGTGCTCGGGCACTGCACCGGCCGGTTGGTGGGTGGTTCTCGCCAGCGCGCCGAGTCGCAGTTCGACGCCGATGCGGTCTTCGCCGCCTGCGCCGAGCACGGCGTCGCGGTGGAGGTCAACTGCCGACCCGAGAGGCTGGACCCGCCGAAACGGTTGCTGCGTCTCGCGGTGCAGGCGGGCTGCCTGGTGGCGATCGACTCTGACGCGCACGCGCCCGGACAGCTCGACTGGCTGCCCTACGGTTGCGAGCGCGCCGCCGCCTGCGAAGTGGTTGCCCAGCGAGTGGTGAACACGTGGTCCGCTGACCAGCTGTGTGCCTGGGCGGATCGGTGAACGCGGATCAGCCGCGCAAGGCGTTCGCTGCGGCGATGAGCAGCGCCGCCCGGTCCGCGATCTTGATGCGGGTACGCCCCGCCGCGACTCCCAGCGCCACCTCGGCAGCGTCGATGGCCTCCCAGCCGGCCCAGTTGACCACCCCGACACCCCGCTTATTGAGCCGCTCAATGATTGCGTCGGAATCCCGGTAGGGCGCGCGAGGCAGCGCGTCGAGGTCGTGCAGCAGCTGCTCCACGGTTTCCTTGGCGTCGCCCTTGTTGGTGCCGATCACCCCGGTGGGTCCCCGCTTGATCCAGCCGACGACGTACTCGCCAGTGCCGGCTGAACCGTTGCGCTGCACCCGGCCCAGCACGTTCGGGATCACCCCGGATCGCTCGTCGAACGGGACACCGGGCAACGGCAGCCCGCGGTAGCCCACTGAACGCAGCAGCAACTGTGCGGGCAGGGTCTCCGCCTCGCCGGTGCCGATGACGCCGCCGGAGCCGTCCAGTTCGTTGCGCTCACACCGAACGGCCTCCACCCGCCCGGTGCCGAGCACCGCCACCGGGGAGAGCAGGAACCGTAGATGAATCCGCCGCGGCCGGCCCTGCTGTGGCCGGGTCGACCATTCCTGCAGTGTCTCCACGTTGCGCCGGACGGCCTTGTTGTTTTCCACCAGCTCCTTGCCGGCCAGATCGAGTACCAGCTCAGCGGGATCCACCACCACATCGGCATGAGCCAGCTCACCCAGCTCGCGCAGCTCCTTTGTGGTGAACTTCGCCTGCGCCGGGCCGCGCCGGCCGACCATATAGATATCGCGCACAGCGCTTTTATCGAGTACCTCCAGCACGTGGTCGGGCATGTCGGTGACGTCCAGCTCGCGCGCCGTCTTCGCCAGAATGCGTGTGACGTCCACCGCGACGTTGCCGACGCCGACCACAACCGCGCTGCGCGCAGTCAAAGTGAACGCGTCCACCGCCGCATCCGGGTGGCCGCAGTACCAGGCCACGAATTCGGTGGCGGAGAAGCTGCCCGGCAGCTCTTCGCCGGGGATGGATAGTCGGCGGTCAACCGACGACCCGGTTGCGTAGACCACCGCATCGTAATGTTCCCGCAACTCCGCCACACTGATACCGGAACCGAGTTCAATCCCGCCGAGAAAACGCACACCGGGCCTCTGGAGGATCTTGCGAAGCGTAATCTCCAGCGACTTCATCTTCAGATGGTCCGGCGCCACTCCATATCGCAACAGCCCGTACGGGCACGGCAGCCGATCTATAACATCGACTGACACCGCGTCGTGCTTGCTCAGCTCATCGGCCGCGTACAGTCCGGCCGGACCGGACCCGATCACTGCCACCCGAACCGATCCGGACACCGGTGATGCACCTCCTGCGGACAGAAAATCTGGTTCCAACGATTGCCAGCCCGTTCGACGTTACGCCACGATCCCCGCGAGGCGCCGTAATGCCGCGACAGTCAGCCCGTCAGCCAATTGAGGATCGCCTCTGAGTACCGTGACGCCACCTGAGCGGGCCAGGTCGTCGAGTACTGCTATCGCACCAGACATGTCTTGATCTCGGGTATATCCGTTGACCACCGCCACACACCGCAGCCCCGCGGAAACGGCGGCCTGCACGCCGTTGGCCGAGTCCTCGATGGCTACTGCATCGGCGGCAGTCAGGTCCAGTCGAACCAGAGTCTCCAGATAGACGGCAGGGTCGGGCTTGAGGTCAGTAACGTCTGACCCGGTGACGACGACGTCAAATGCATCGATACCGAACAGCAGGTCGAGCAGCGGCAACACCCAGTCGCCGGTGCCGGTGGTCGCGACCGCGACGGCCACCCTCTCGGCGCGCAGTGCATCGATCAGCTCGACCGCGCCCGGCCGCGCCTGCATCGCGCCGGCGCGAACCAGCGCGACGAATCGATGCGTTTTGTCCGCGTGCAGCGTCGCGGCCAGTGCGGCAGCCTCGGGCGCGGAGTGCTCTCTGGTTTGGAGGTAGCCTTCGATTCGTCGGCGTCCACCGGTTGTGGCGAGCAGCTCGCCGTATTCCTCGACGCTCCACCGGTAGTTCAGACCGGCCGCCTCGAAGGCCGCGTTGAACGCCACCCGATGACCGTCTCGCTCGGTGTCGGCGAGCGTCCCGTCCACGTCGAAGATGACCGCTCGCAGCGGGTGCACTCGCTCGATCGACATGACCGTCAGGCCGCGCTAGTCGGCTGGTCGGTGGGTCGGTATGGTCCGCCGGCCCCTGGCCCCGTGGAACTCCGCCCGCACCGATTTCGCGTTTCGGGGCCGGCCGGCGGACCGATCTGGGTCCGGTTGCGCACCATTTTCCACCAATCGTGAAGATCGCCTGTGCAGGTCATCCGACGTGTCAGAAGTCACTTGACGGTTGCCGCTCGCCCTGATGCTGTTGGTTGCGTTCGCGAGCGGACCGGTCTGTCCGCTCGGCTCGGGGTGATCCTGCCAGCCGTCGGTAAGAGAGCCGATGGCGTCGATGAGGTTGTGCACTGAGGCGAAGGTTCCCCGCCGGATGGCCTGCTGGGTGATAATGCCGAGGGAGACCTCGACCAGCTTGAGCCACGGGTCGGGCTGACCCGCGGCCGTTCGTTCCGGGGTGCCGGCCGAGGCCGGTCGGTGCAACGCCGCAGCTCGCTGGGATAGGTTGAGATACAGTCCGCTGAGGTCGCGGACCTGGGCTTGGTGGGTGAGGTCAGTGCTGAAGGTGAACGTCTCGACGTGATCCGGCTGGATGCCCCACTTTCGCCAGATCCGAGCGACGGTGGCGAACGAGATGCCGAGCTGTTGGCCCAGCAGCCGGGTCGACCAGTGGCTGACTCCCAGATGGGCTGGTGGGCGGCCGCCGTCCGCGAGCGTTGTGGCCACCACCTCGAGCTCTTCGACAACGGGTGGTCGGCCCGACCGGGGCAGATCGCCCAGCGCGCCGATGCCGGCGGCGGCATAGCGGTTGCGCCAGTTGATCACTGTCGGGCGGGTGGCTCCGGTCCGGCGGGCGATCTCGGTGTTCGTCAAGCCCTCCGCGGACAGCAGCACTATCCGCGCTCGCTGCACCAGGCTCGGCCGCGCCGACGGCGAGCGGACCAACGCCAGCAGGCGAGGGTGGTCGCCCGCCTGCAGGATCAACGGAGGCGCTGTAGCCATGCCTCATCCTCTCCCAACGCGAACCGTAAAACAACTATCAACACATAGCACTGCCTGGGGCATCTGAGGGCGGATCGGACCCCTGCCGGGCCCGCGTAGATCCTCTTGACACCACCTACCTAATCCGTGTGGACTAGTGCTCCGCGTCACAGGAACATCGACGCGGGGAGCGGGCGACCCCACGAGACGCCGGCACGGGAGCGAGAAAGGGGCACAGACGATGGCGATCGAGTCAACCGGGCACAGCCGAGGTAACCCCCGAATTTTTGAGCTGATCGAGAACGCACCGAAGACCGGGAAGAGCCCAACGATCTTTGCTTGGCCAGAGGTGGTGGACTGGCTCCGGATAGCCGGTCAGCCGGTGCCCGGGCCATGGCCGCCCCATCAGCAGGCGCGCCCGAACCCCGAGGACGAGAGCGTCCCGACTGCGGTGGTCGAGCCTGCGCGCCCGGAGCCGCGTCGAGCGGCCCCGCCGGCGGCCGCGCCGCGCCCGGCACCTGCCCCACGGGACGACTCAGCCCCGCAGTACGGGTCGCAGGACGACGCCCCGCCGCGTCACGGACTTGGGCTGCTGGACTCCTGAGCTAGTCCTCAGTGGCTCGATAAATTGGTTGATTCGAGCGCTTGCTAGTAACAGTCGACCTTCGTGGGTCCGAATCAGGACGTTCTCACGGGGGCGGCCCCAAGGTTGTACAGCTTTTCCGCGGACTGTTCAGGGACTAGGGAGGATCTGGATGTACCCGTCTCGTTTTCACTACGAGGCTCCACGTTCGCTTGACGAAGCGTTCGGCGTTTTGCAGGCCTACGGTGACGAG
>JBOHFC010000429.1:0-3034 GCA_050701375.1 Pseudonocardiaceae bacterium | reverse complement strand
CAGCTTGAAACCGCTCGCGCCGGCCGCGACCTGCTCGTACAGCGCCTGCTCACCCACGGTGTTGCCCTTACCCAGCAACGCGATGTTCACCGGCAGCCCATCCAGGGACTCCAGCATCCGAGCCAGGTACCAGGCACCCGGGGTCACCGTGGTCGCCTTGGTGCCCTCCGCAGGGCCGGTGCCGCCGCCGATCAACGTGGTGACGCCCGACCCCAGCGCCTCAGGTACCTGCTGCGGGCTGATCAGGTGCACATGGCTGTCCACCCCACCGGCGGTCAGAATCATCCCGTTGCCGGCTATCACCTCGGTGCCCGGTCCGATGACCAGCGCGGAGTGCACCCCGTCCATGATGTCCGGGTTCCCGGCCTTGCCCAGGCCGACGATCCGGCCGTCCCGCACCCCGATGTCAGCCTTCACCACCCCCCAGTGGTCCAGCACGACCGCGCCGGTGATCACCAGGTCCGGCGCACCATCCGCCCGCGAGGCCCGAGCCTGGCCCATCGACTCCCGGATCACCTTGCCCCCGCCGAAGACCGCCTCATCCCCGCCGTGCGGCCCACCGCAGCGATCCTCGGTGACCTCCACCAGCAGGTTGGTATCGGCCAGCCGCACCCGGTCGCCCTCGGTGGGGCCGTAGAGCTTGGCGTAGCGGCTGCGTTCGACCGTCCACGTGCCCCCGCCCACGGCTCCCTGGGCCGCGCCATGCGCGTCCGGTACATCCAGACGCAGGCCGGGCACGGTGCGGGTACCGCCCAGCGGCACGACCATGACCACCCGTTCGATACCCGGTTCGAAGCGCACCGACGTGCCGGCCGGAACCGCCAGCCGCATCCCGGTGGCGGCTTTGCGGTCCATCTCCAGCGCCGGGTTCGCCGCGGCGAGGTGGTAGTGCGACCCCACTTGGATCGGCCGGTCACCGGTGTTCAGCACCACTAGTTCACGACCGGTCTGCGGCCCCAGTACCACGGGTTCATCGGAAAGCAGCAGCTCGCCGGGCACCCCAGTCACTGGACCGGCCGGTGGACGGTGACGAGTTTCGTGCCGTCCGGGAAAGTCGCCTCGACCTGTACTGAAGTGATCATTTCTGGCACGCCGTCCATGACGTCCTCGCGGTTGAGCAGGCGCTGGCCACCTGCCATCAGGTCGGCGACACTGCGCCCGTCCCGCGCTCGCTCCAACACCCACGACGTGATCAGCGCCACAGCCTCAGGGTAGTTCAGCCGCAGTCCCCTGGCTCGCCGCTCCCTGGCCAGCTGGCCGGCCACATGGACGAGAAGCTTCTCCTGCTCGTGCGGGGACAACAGCATGTCGGTCCCTTCCTCACCCGCTGCGCGGCGGTCGATGAGTATGGGTCACCAAGTATGACTGTCACACCGCTTCGGTGGGTTGAAGGACCGCCGGGCTGCCAGGTGTCCGAGGTTGTGGGATGGCCGGCCTGCCCTCGCGCGCCGTTGGACGGGCTGCAGGGTGCTCAACCAGGGCTAGCACGCGGGAGGCCATGAACCGGGCCGTCCGAACTGGGGTGCCGCTACGGGTGACCTCGGTGACCTCAACGATGCCCCTACCGTGGGTGATCTCTACCCGCCGACCATTGCGGGTGGCTTCGATCTCATAGATCCGGGTCGAGCCGCCGGCATCGATCACGATCTCGGTGCGATCACCCTTCATGGCTTTGCCATCCTCATTGTCAAGCGCCGGTGAATGGGTCCGGGCCGAGCGAGCTGGTCGCCTCTCGGCGAGGAGCACACCGCGGCTTGCGCCGAACGATTGTGCCACGATCTGCAGTCTGGATGCAGACTGCGGTAAAAGGGGCCCGAATAACCGCAGTCTGCATCCAGACTGCGGTTATGGTCTGTGTTCCTAGATCGCCATGGCGGCTCGGACATCGGCGTGGGCGTCCGCACCCCCCGCTCCGGTGGACGTGATCCGGCCCGCTTCCATGACGTAGTAGCAGCTTGCCGCGGCGAGGGCGAAGCCCACGTGTTGTTCGACCAGCAGGATTGACAGACCTCCGCGGGACGTCAACGACAGGATCGTCTGCTCGATCTCGGCCACCACGGTCGGCTGGATACCCTCGGTTGGCTCATCCAGGATCAGCAGGCGCGGCTGGGTGATCAAGGCCCGGGCGATCGCGAGTTGCTGGCGCTGACCGCCGGAGAGCAAGCCAGCCCGGCGCGTCAACAGTCCATCCAGCGCCGGGAAGAGGTCCAGCATCTCGGCGATCAGCTTCTTGCCCTCTCGCCGGGTGTCCGCTACCAGTTGCAGGTTCTCCTGGGTGGTCAGTTGTGGAAAGCATTGCTGGCCCTGCGGCACGTAGCCCAGGCCGCGCTTGACCCGCTCGTTGGGCCGAATCCGGGTGATGTCCTCGCCGTCGAGGACGATCCGTCCGGACCTCGGGTTCAGCAGCCCGACCGCGGCGCGTAGCAGGGTCGTCTTCCCGGCGCCGTTGTGTCCCATCACCGCGGCGACCCCACCGGCCGGTACCTCAATGCTCGCGCCGTGCACCACAGTGCTCCGCCCGTAGCCGACGTGAATATCGGTCATGGTCAACATCAGGACGCGACCGCCGTCTGGCCCAAATAGACTTCCTGAACCCTGGGATCAGCCTGAACCTGGGCCACGGTGCCCTCACTCAGTATCTTTCCGGCATGTAGCACGGTGACTGAGGTGGCAAAGGACCGCATGAAGTCCATGTCGTGCTCGACCACCACGACGGTGCGCTCGGAGCCGATCCGGCGCAGCAGTTCCCCGGTCTGGACCCGCTCCTCGGCGCTCATCCCCGCCACCGGTTCGTCCAGCAGCAGTACCCGCGCGTTCTGTACGAGCAGCATGCCGATCTCCAGCCACTGCTTCTGACCGTGCGCCAACGCGCCTGCTTGGCGGTCCCGCAGTCCAGTCAGGCCGACAGTGTCCATCGCTGCCTCGACCTCCGGGGGCACCGACGTGCGGCGGCGCAGCAGCGACAGCGGACTGCGGCCCGACCCCGCAGCGATGTCGAGGTTCTGCAGCACGGTCAGTTCCTCGAACACACTGG
>JBOHFC010000428.1:0-3724 GCA_050701375.1 Pseudonocardiaceae bacterium | reverse complement strand
GGCCGGTTCGACGAGGTCACCCTGGACGGGGAGCCGGTGACTCCGCAGCCGGGCGAGTTCTACGGCGGCTGGATCACCCCGGACGTCGTCGGCCCGTTCAAAGGCGCCCCCGGCACCTGGGGCTGGTGAGCACCTGGTTGACGGGTTGGTCGGTCACCCGGGTGTACTTGCCGCTGAGGAAGCCGGAAGCCAGCGGACTCCAGACGGTCATGCCGAGGCCGTAGCGCTGCATCATCGGCACGACGTCGCGTTCGAGCAGGGAGTAATGCATCTGGCCGTGGGTGAACGGCGCGAGGCCGTTGGCCTTCTGGATTTCCAGCGCCGGAGCGACTTTCCAGGCTGACCAGTTCGGGAACCCGAGGTGCGGACCTTGCCCGAGGCCACCAGCGCGTCGAACGCCGACAACGTTTCCTCCAACGGTGTGTACGGGTCCTCGCGGTGCGCCAGGTACACATCGATCCAGTAGGTGCCCAGCCGCGTGAGGCTCTGGTCGACTGACCAGGTGATGTGCCGGCGGGACAGACCGGTCTGTGTCAGCGGCGCACCCGTGCGGAAACCGACCTTGGTGGCGATCACGACACCCGAACGCGAGCCGCGATACCAGCAGCCCGGTCTGGCCCAGCAGTGCGTATTGCACGCTCGCCTCCGTCGTGTTCGTCACAGCTAGCATGGATTGCTCGCCATTGCCCCGCAGGGCAGGCCGGCGGGTGTGGTCTATCTAGCCTCAGCGTTATGAAGAGCTTCCCTCTGGCCCGTTTCTCCGTCGCCCGCATCGGCTTCGGTGCGATGCAGCTGCCCGGTCCACGCGTGTTCGGCCCGCCGCGGGACCGCGACCAGGCGTTGGCGGTGCTGCGGCGCGCCGTCGACCTGGGTGTCGATCATATTGACACCTCGCAGTACTACGGGCCCGATGTCGCCAACGAGCTGATCCGGGAGGCGCTGCACCCCTACCCGGAGAACCTTGCGTTGGTGAGCAAGGTCGGTGCCCGCCGCGACGAGTCCGGGGGGTGGTTGCCCTACGACGAACCTGACCAGTTGCGCCGGGCCATCGAGGACAACCTTCGCAGCCTCGATGTCGAGCAGTTGGCGGCCGTCAACCTGCGGTCGATGGACGACGCGACACCGGACGAGCGGTTCGATGGCCAGCTCACCGCCATGATCCAGGCACGCGATGAGGGGTTGATCGGCGGCGTCGGCCTGAGCAACGTCACCCGTGAGCGGTTGCTGCGCGCCTTGAAACGCACGGATGTGGCGTGCGTGCAGAATCCGCTTAACCTGGTCAACCGCACCTCGCTACCGGTACTAGAGGAGTGCACGTCGCGGGGAATCGCCTTCGTGCCGTTCTTCCCGCTGGGCTCCGGCTTCGCTCGACCCAATCCCGTACTGGGCAACGAGCTGGTACTCGGCACCGCCGAGCGGCTTGGAATCACTCCGGCGCAGGTGGCGCTTGCCTGGACGTTGGGGCTCGCGCCCAACGTGCTGCTGATTCCCGGCACATCGTCCGTGCGGCACCTGGCGGAGAATCTCGCCGTCGCCGACATCGAGCTCGACGACCAGGCCCAGCAGCAGCTGGCAGCGGTCGCAGGCTAGCGGCCTACCCTCCGGTTCCCGAACTCAACAGCAGCGCTGTTCCAGCTCGGCCGCACAGCCCTGGAGTTGAGCGCGGGGGCCTCAGTGCACCTACCTGTGATCCACGCCCGACGCTCGATTCGGGTCAGGTTGCGGTGCAGCCAGTGCCGCCGCAGGCGCAACCGGCGCAGCCACCCGCCGGCGGCGGCGGGATGGCGACGGCGACCCGGTGGCCCAGCAATCCGCCGGCGAGGGATAACCCGACCGCGCCGGCACCGGCTACCGCCACGATCACCGGTAGCGCCGGGCCGCCCGCGGTGAGGGCTAACCCGCCCCCAGCGATGCAGACGGCGCCCGCGGCGAGGACTGGCGGGGCGGCCACCCGGTTGGCGGCGATGAAGGCCACGTCCGAGCGCAGCGTCGCGGGAGTGCGGATACCAGCGAATCGGTTGCGGGGTAACAGTCGACGCCAACCGAGCAGGCCGACCGTGAGCAGCCCGGCCCCAGCCACCAGCAACAGCACCCCGAGCACCATGGACGCAAGCACGGCGGTCAGCCTACCGCCGCCGGAAACCCAGAACAGGCGATGTGCGAGCCGGTCAACGAGCGGTGATCACTGTTTGGGTGCGTCGAGCTACAGATCATGTCGCTCGACGCACCCAGATCGTGATCACTGCCTACTACCGGTCTACCTCGCCGCGGATGAACGCCTCCACAGCTGCGTAGGCGTCGGAGTCGGAGTACTGCTCGGGCGGGGACTTCATGAAATACGCTGACGCGGAGGTGATCGGGCCACCGATACCCCGGTCCAAGGCGATCTTCGCCGCGCGGATCGCGTCGATGATCACGCCGGCGGAGTTGGGTGAATCCCAGACCTCGAGCTTGTATTCCATGCTCAGCGGCACATCGCCGAAGCCCCGGCCTTCCAGCCGCACATAGGCCCACTTGCGATCGTCAAGCCACGGCACGTGGTCCGACGGTCCGATATGCACCGCCGCCTTCTCCATCTCGTGCGGCACCTGTGAGGTCACCGACTGCGTCTTGGAGATTTTCTTCGACTGTAGCCGCTTGCGTTCCAGCATGTTCATGAAGTCCATGTTGCCGCCGAAGTTGAGCTGATAGGTGCGCACCAGCTCCACGCCACGATCTTCGAACAGCTTGGCCAGGACCCGATGCGTGATCGTCGCGCCGACCTGGGACTTGATGTCGTCTCCGATGATCGGTACCCCGGCTGAGGTGAATTTGGCGGCCCACTGCGGATCGGAGGCGATGAACACCGGCAGGGCGTTGACGAAGGCGATGCCCGCATCCAGCGCGCACTGGGCGTAGAATCGGTCCGCGTCCTCGGAGCCCACCGGCAGGTACGACACCAACACCTCGGCGCCGGACTCGCGCAGCGCGGCGATGACGTCCACCGGCTGCTCGTCGGACTCGGTGATGATGTCCCGGTAGTACTCGCCCAGGCCATCCATCGTGTGCCCGCGCGCCACGGTGACGTCCAGCGGTGGCACGTCGCAGATCGAGATGGTGTTGTTCTCACTCGCGACGATGGCCTCGGACAAGTCGCGCCCGACCTTTTTGGCGTCGACGTCGACAGCGGCGACGAACTCCAGGTCACCGACGTGATAATCACCGAACCGCACATGCATCAGTCCGGGAACTCGCGTTGTAGGGTCGGCGTTGCGATAGTACTGCACGCCCTGTAGTAAGGAGGCAGCGCAGTTGCCGACGCCTACAATGGCGACCCGGATACCGGGACCGGCGTCGCGGCCTTCAGTCATGGTCCGCCCTTTCAGTGTCATCATGATGTGATGCGGCTGGATCAGCTTTTTCATGGGCGATCAGTTCATTGAGCCAGCGCACCTCGCGCTCACTGGTTTCCAGACCCATCCGGTGCAATTCCAGGGTGTAGCGGTCAATCTGATCGCCGGTCCGGGCCAGCGCGGCGCGCAGTCCCTCTCGACGTTCCTCCACCCGGCGGCGCCGACCCTCCAGGATGCGCATCCTGACCTCGGCTGGGGTCCGCGAGAAGAACGCCAGGTGCACGCCGAACCCGTTGTCCTCCCAGGTCTGCGGGCCCGCGTCGGCGAGCAAGGTGGCGAAGCGCTCCTTGCCGTCGGCGGTGAGCCGGTACACCCGTCGCGCCCGGCTGGCC
>JBOHFC010000427.1:0-6389 GCA_050701375.1 Pseudonocardiaceae bacterium | reverse complement strand
GCCACCACGCCTGCCGCGGTGGCGTGTTCGGCGGCGGTGACCAGCCCCAAGTGCCGCGACGGCACCGCCAGCGCGTCATCCCGGCGCAGCGCACCGAGCACCGGCAGGCCCACCTCGACACAGGCCTGCCGGCAGACCTGCTCGTGACGCGCCGACCCGACCCGGTTGAGCACCACCCCGGCGATCCGGACGCTCTCGTCGAAAGTTCGGAACCCATGCAGCAGCGCAGCGAGGCTGCGGCCCTGCCAGCGCACGTCGACGACCAGCAATACGGGGGCCCCCAGCAGGGCCGCGACGTGTGCTGTCGAGCCGTGGCCTGCGGCCCCGGTGCGACCGTCGAACAGGCCCATCACGCCCTCCACGATCGCGAGCTGCGCCCCGGCAGCGCCGTACCCGGCCAGTGGAGCGATGCGCTGATCGCCGACCAGCACTGGATCGAGGTTGCGGCCGGGTCGCCCGGTTGCCAGCGCGTGGTAGCCCGGGTCGATGTAGTCCGGGCCGACCTTGAACCCCGCCACCGTGGTGCCTCGCCGTCGCAGCGCGGCCATCAACCCGGTGGCGACCGTGGTCTTGCCGGCGCCCGAGGCGGGCGCGGAGATGAGCACCCGTGCCTCACCACTCAATGCCGCGCTGGCCCTTCTGCCCGGCGTCCATCGGGTGCTTTACCTTCGTCATCTCGACCACCAGATCGGCGGCGTCGAGCAGCGCGGGCGGCGCGTTGCGGCCGGTGATCACGATGTGTTGCCGGCCGGGCCGGTCGGCCAGCGTGGCCAGCACCTCGGTGGTGTCCACCCATCCCCAGTGCAGCGGGTAGCTGAACTCGTCGAGCACGTAGAGGTCGTGGACCTGCCCTGCCAGCCGGCGGGCGATCTCCGTCCAGCCCCGCGCAGCAGCGGCGGCGTGGTCATCGGCGCTGCCCTGCTTGCGCGCCCAGGACCAACCCTCGCCCATCTTGTGCCACTCGACCGGCCCGCCCTGCCCGGTCCGCTGGTGCACCTCGTGCAGCGCCTGGAACGCGGCCTGCTCCCCCACCTTCCACTTCGCGGACTTGACGAACTGGAACACCCCGATCGACCAGCCGGCGCTCCAACCCCGCAACGCCAAACCGAAGGCAGCCGTGGACTTGCCCTTCATCGCTCCGGTGTGGACGATCAGCAGCGGCCGGTTGCGCCGTTGCCGGGTGGACAGCCCGTCATCAGGGACGGTGACCGGTACGCCTTGGGGCACAGTGACCTCCTCAAGCTGGGGACTTCCGGCTAGGCAGCAGATCTGACGGCACGGACTACTCCGGCCACCGCGTCGGCGGACAGCTCCGCCAGCCGCACACACCCACCGCCCAGCGCAACCGCGAGCCGCTCGGGCAGTCCCAACCGGACCGGACCCGACTCGCAGTCCACCACGATCGACGCCACCCCGTCGCGACGCAGCAGGCCGGCCGCGATCAGCGCGGCATCCATCCCGCCGTAGGTGGCCCGCCCGTCGGTGAGCACCACGAGCAACGCCCGCCGGTCGGCATCGCGCAGCCGCTCGCAGGCCAGCACCCGGGCCGAGCGCAGCAGCCCGGCAGCCAGCGGTGTTCGCCCCCCGGTGCGCAACGCGCTCAAGCGGGCCGCAGCGGCATCCACTGCCGACGTCGGTGGTAATACCAGCTGCGCCTCGGTGCCCCGGAAGCTGACCAGCCCTACCTTGTCGCGGCGCTGGTAGGCGTCGCGGAGCAGGGACAGCACCGCTCCGGCGACCGCGGACATCCGGGCCCGGGCCGCCATCGACCCGGACGCATCGACGGCGAACAACACCAGATTGGACTCGCGCCCCACGCGCACCGCACGCCGGACGTCGGCCCGGTGCACCACCAGGCCAAGGCCACATCGCCCGCGGCCACGCTGGTGGGGCGCGGCCGCCGCCAGGGTGCCCAACAGGTGCAACCCGCTGCCGTCCGACGCCGACGCCCGGACCGTGCGGCCGGTACTGGTCCTTGCCGCCGACCGCCGGCCTGGCGCCCCTGCGCCGACGCCAGGCAGCGCCAGCAGCCGAGCCCGGAACGACGCCGCCGGCGCCGGCACGGGGCGATCGGCTGCGGAGCCGTTGCATGCCCGAGCGGGATGCTCGCCGTCACCTGTCTGCTCGACGCCCCCGCCACCGGGTCCGTCGGGGGGGCCGTCAGGGGGATTGTCGGGGGCTTGGTCTGCGGCGCGTAGGGCGTCCTCCAGTTGCTCGCTGTCCAAGCCGGGCTGGTCGAACGGGTCACGCCGGCGGCGGTGCGGTAACGCCAGTGCCGCGGCGACCCGGATGTCCTCCTCGCCTACCGCTGCGACGCCCCGCCAGGCAGCGTGTGCCATGGCGGTGCGGGCGAGCACCAGATCGGCGCGCATCCCATCGACCTCGAACGCGGCGCACACTGCAGCGATCCGGCGCAGCTCGGCATCGGGAAGTGCGACCGCGGGCAACGCGGTTCGGGCTACCGTGATCCGTTCAGCGAGCGCGGCGTCCTCGGGATGCCACACCGCCGCAAAACCAGCTGGGTCCGCCTCGTAGCACAGCCGCCGGCGGATCACTTCGGCCCGCGTCTCGACGTCGCGGGAGGCGGCCACTTCGACGGTGAGCCCGAAGCGATCCAGCAACTGCGGGCGCAGTTCTCCCTCCTCTGGATTCATCGTGCCGACCAGCAGGAACGACGCGGCATGCGAGATTGACACGCCGTCGCGTTCCACGTGCGCCCGACCCATCGCCGCGGCGTCGAGTAGGACGTCGACGAGATGATCGGGTAGCAGGTTGACCTCATCGACGTAGAGCACCCCGCGGTGCGCCGCGGCGAGCAGGCCGGGCTGGTACGCCGAGACGCCCTCGGTCAGCGCGCGCTGCAGATCAAGCGAGCCCACCAGGCGGTCTTCGGTGGCGCCGACGGGGAGCTCCACGAGCCGGGCCGGCCGGACCGACTGCCCAGCTGCGACGGCGTGCGGGCCGTCCGGGCAGGTGGAATCCGGGGCCACCGGGTCGCAACCGAAGCGGCAACCCGGTACCGCGGTCACCGTGGGTAACAGCGCCGAAAGCGCCCGGACCACGGTCGACTTCGCGGTGCCCTTCTCGCCGCGGACCAGCACCCCACCGATCCCCGGATGTACCGCGGTCAGCAGCAACGCCAACCGGAGGTCGTCGTGCCCGACGATCGCGGAGAACGGATACCGGGCAGCACCCATCGTTCAGCGAACCCGTGCCGACGCCTCGCGGCGCATCGGCACGTGCGGGATCCCGTCCGTGGTGAACTCCGGCCCGTTCACCACAAAGCCGAACGAACCGAAAAGCTCGACGCAGTACGGTTGCGCGTCCAGCACGCAGGCGGCATCACCCACCTCGGCCAGCGCCGCCTGGAGCAGCCGCCGGAGCGCACCTTGGCGACGGGCTTGCCGGGCCGTGCAGATCCGGCCGATCCGGAACTGACCGTCGACGGGCTCCAACAGCCGCAACGTGGCCGCCGCCTGCTCTATCGCGCCATCGGGTGCGAGCCAGAAGTGCCTGGTTGTCCGCTCCAGATCATGCCCGTCCAGCTCCTGGTACGGAACGCCCTGCTCGACCACGAACACCTCGACCCGCAAACGCAGCAGGGCGTAGATCATGGCGGTCGACAGGTCGGCGGCTAGCCTGCGGTGTAACACGGTGTTGCCCACAGCTCCTGCCTACCAGAAGGTCTGACATCGTGGCGGTGTGATGCCCCATCGGTCATGGCAGCTCACTCTGAGGTGGACCCTGGTCTGGCTGCTCGCGGGAGCCTTGCTGGTGGCTGGAGGCACCCTCGTCCAGCGGGTCCGCGCTGCCCAACACACTCCTGCGTCAGCCGCGGGAACCCAGGCGGAGCCAGCCGGTCAACGAGGGCCAGCCAGCCAGCCGGCAACCCCCGGCCCGGTGGCTCCGTGGGTGTTAGGAGCCATCCCGCTGCCACGGCGTCCGGATGGGTTCGGGGTGGCGCGGTCCACTCCCCCCGCGCTGGTGAACCGGCGGCTGTCCACCGTCGATCTGCTGCCGCCACCCACCTCGACCTCGTTCCAGTCGACGATCGGACCGGTGCCCCCACAGGTGTTGACCCGCAGCACCTGGAAACCGATCTGCCCGGTGAAACCCGAGCAACTGCGGTACCTCACCATGTCTTTCCGCGGCTTCGACGCCCGAGCGCATACCGGCGAGATGCTGGTGAACGCCGATGCCGCGCAGACCGTGGTGGGGGTCTTCAAGCGGCTGTTCGCAGCGGGTTTTCCCATCGAGGAGATGCGGATCACCACGGAAGCCGAGCTGAAGTTGCCGCCAACCGGGGACGGCAACAACACCAACGCCTTCGTCTGCCACCAAACCCCTGGTCAGACGGATTCGAGTCAGACCCAGTGGTCGGCCCATGCCTACGGGCTGGCCGTCGACCTCAACCCGTTCAATAACCCATATGTCAAAGGCAACCTCGTGGTGCCCGAGCTGGCGTCGTCCTACCTCAACCGGGACTGGGTGCGATCGGGCATGGTGCTCGACGGCGGCGTCGCGGTGACCGCGTTCGAGTCGGCCGGCTGGAAATGGGGTGGGCGGTGGTCGGCGCCGGTGGATTTCATGCACTTCAGCGCCAATGGGCACTGAGTGCTCAGCGCTATCAGTCTCCGCGCCATGAAGCTCAGCGCCATCAAGCTCAGGGCCCCTCGAGGTCGCCCTCAAGGTCCAGGTAAACCGCCCTCAGCGCGTCGAGATCCGCCGGATCGGGTTGGGCCCACAGGCCCCGGTCAGCGGCCTCAAGCAGCCGCTCGGTCATCCCACGCAGAGCCCACGGATTCGACTTGCGCAGGAACTGCTGTACCCCGGAATCGAATATGTAGGACTCGGCCAGCTGGTGATACATCCAATCCTCGACGACGCCGGCGGTGGCGTCAAAGCCGAACAGGTAGTCCACCGTGGCGGCCAGCTCGAAGGCGCCCTTGTACCCGTGCCGCTGCATGGCAGCGATCCATCGCGGGTTGATCACGCGGGAACGAAAGACCCGGCGAGTCTCCTCGGCCAGCGAACGGGTCTTCACCGCGTGCGGTATCGCGGAGTCACCGACATAGGCGGCCGGATTACGCCCGGTTAAGGACCGCACCATCGCGACCATTCCGCCGTGATACTGGAAGTAGTCGTCGGAATCGGCGATATCGTGTTCGCGGGTGTCGACATTCTTGGCGGCCACCGTGATGCGCGCAAAAGCGTGCTCCATATCGCCACGCGCCGCGGTGCCGTCGAGCCCCCGCCCGTAGGCATAACCCCCCCAGGTGGCGTAAACCTCGGCGAGATCGGCATCGGTACGCCACTCCCGGCTGTCGATCAGCGGCAACAATCCGGCGCCGTACGCGCCGGGCTTGGAGCCGAAGATCCGGGTGCGGGCCCGCCGGTCGTCACCGTGCGTCGCCAGGTCAGCCCGGTAGTGCGCGGCGACGAAGTTGCGCTCGGCCGGCTCATCCAGCATCGCGACGGCAGCGATCGCATCGTCGAGCAACGCGACCACGTGCGGGAAGGCGTCCCGGAAGAAGCCGGAGATGCGCAGCACCACGTCGATCCGGGGCCGGTCGAGCTCATCGAGTCCGATCACCGCCAGGCCGGTGACCCGGCGGGAAGCGTCGTCCCAGGTCGGGCGGACGCCGAGCAGCGCCAGCACCTCGGCGATGTCGTCACCCTGGGTACGCATCGCCGACGTGCCCCAGACGGTCAGACCCACCGAGGTCGGCCAGTCACCGGTATCGGCGCGATGCCGAGCGAGCAGGGAATCCGCGAGCGCGGTGCCCACGTCGAAGGCGTTGCGGGTCGGGATCGACTTCGGATCCACTGAGTAGAAGTTTCGCCCGGTCGGTAGCACCGAAACAAGCCCGCGGGTAGGCGAACCAGACGGTCCCGGCTCGATGAACCGCCCGTCCAGCGCCCGCAGCACGTTGCTGATCTCCGCGGGGGTGCCGGCCAACCGGGGCACCAGCTCCGTGCACGCGAACCGCAGTACTGACACCACCCCGGCATCCGGTTCCCCCAACACCTCTGCCACCACAGCAGGCGCCTTCACCGGATCCCAGCCGGCTGCCAAGGTGCCCTGCACCAGCCTGCGAGCCAGCCCCTCCAGACGGTCGATGTCGGCGAGCGACCCCTGCTCGTCGTCCAGGCCGATGCACGCCCCGATCGCCGCGCGCAGCCCCGGCAGCGGTTGGCCCGAACCGAAGACCTGGCGCGCCCGCAGCACCGCGAGTACGTCATTGACCAGCTCATTACCCTCGGGGGCGCGGCCCAGCACGTGCAGGCCGTCGCGGATCTGCACGTCCTTGATCTCACACAGGTAGCCGTCGAGGTGCAGCACGAAGTCGTCGAAAGCGTCGTCGCCTGGCGGCGCATCCGCGCCCAGA
>JBOHFC010000426.1:0-4441 GCA_050701375.1 Pseudonocardiaceae bacterium | reverse complement strand
ATACGAGTCCGGACTCGTATCGCCACTCACGGGGCGCTAGCCCACACTTCGGGGTTGAGCAGCTGCGCAGGCTTTTCACCCCCCATCGCCTGCACCACGATCTCCGCTGCCAAGGCCGCGCTCGCCGCCCACACGCCATCGATGTTCGCTGCGCTGTGCGGGGTGAGCACGACGTTGTCGAGCTCGGCCCAGCGGGGATCAGTCATCGGCTCGATGGTCCAGGCGTCGATGCCGGCACCGGCGATCTCGCCGGATTTCACCGCCGCGTAGACGGCGTCCTCGTCGACCAGATTGCCGCAGCCGGTATTGATCAGAAAGGCACTGGGTTTCATCAGCGCGAGCTTCGCCGCGTTGATGATCCGCTCGGTCTCGGGCATCGCCGGCAGATGCAGCGTCACGTAGTCGCTCTGGCGCAATACGTCGTCCAGTGACATCAGCTCGATGTGGTGTTCCTCCACGAATTCCATGACCGGATACGGCTCGTGGGCGATCAATCGCATGTCGAACCCGATCGCCCGCCGGGCGACCGCCCGACCGATGCGGCCGAGCCCGACGATGCCCAGCGTCGCTTGCCACATGTCGACCCCGCGGTGTGGTTGCCACTCGCCCCGCCGCATGGCTCGATCGTGCCGCGAGATCCCGTGCGCCAGGTCGATCATCAGCCCATCGCGTGGTCAGCGACACCGCCATCGGTCGTGCCCGGGATGGTCGCGACCAGCACACCGCGCGCGGTGGCCGCGTCGACGTCGACGGTGTCGAAGCCCACCCCGAAGCGCACCACGATCCGCAAGTCGGGACAGGCCTTGAAGACCTCGGCGGTATAGAGCTCCTGGCCGGCGATGGATGCCACGCAGCCACGCAGGCCGTCGATCACATCCGCCGTCGGTGTGGATCGTCGTCCCGATCCGCAGCGCACCTCCAGGCCCGCCGCGCGGAGCCGCGTGGGAATCTCCCCCAGCTCCTCCTCCGGCCGAGTCAAGTTCACCGCGCATATCGCGTCGTCACTCTCCCCGCAGGCGATATGCCGATGGCACGACCTACGGCGTGCGGGTCGGAGTCTGGGGTCAGCCGACCATGGTGGCGGCGTCGTAGTGCAGGCGCTTCTGTATGGGTGGACTCACCGTTGCCAGCACATCGGCGATGTCGCGGCCAGCGGTGCCAGAACCGAACAGGTCGCTGCGTGGGTAGCGCCCATGCGCGATCTGCGCCCGGACCGCTTCGGCGATGTCGTCGGGATCCTGCGAGGTGAACACCACGTTGGGGCCGCATTCACGGTCGTGCTGGCGGGTGCCGACGCTGACGGCCGGCGTGCCGAGATAGGCGCCCTCGCGCAGCGCAGCCGACGAGTTGCCGATCATGCAGGCACAATGAATCATCAGCCGGGCGAAGTCCTCGGCGGGCAGGTTGCGGAAGAAGTGGCAGCGCTGCGCCAGACCCTGCTCGCGGAAGTGCCGGATACCCGTGGCCACCTCGTCGCTGCCCGCGTCCACGTTCGGCCAGAAGACCAGCGCCTGCATCCCGATCGACGAGACCGCGCGCAACGTCGCGGTCATCTGATCGAGGCCGTGACCGTACTCGGTGGTGACGCCGTGTTGCATTACCAGCAGGAAGGGCTGCTCCGGGTCGATCGGTGAGCGGGAGCCGCAGTGGTCAGCCAGCGCGTCGCGGCGGGTACCCGGGCAGGCCCGGGCGGCTAGGTCGATCGACGGGCACCCGACGTTGAACACATACTGTGGGTCCTCGCCCATCGCGACGACGCGGCGGGCGCTGAGCTCTGTCGCCGGGAAGTGGATGTGAGACAGCTTGGTGATCGCGTGCCGAACGCTCTCATCAATCGATCCGGACACCTCGCCGCCCTGGGTGTGGGCGACCGGGATGTTCATATAGGCGCCTGCGATGGCCGTCGCGATCGTCTCGAAGCGGTCGGCGACAGTGACCACGACATCGGGTTCCAGGCGTTCGAACGCCGTCGGCAGTTCCAGCAGTCCCAGCCCGGTGGATCTGGCCATCATCGCCGGCGTCTGGCCCTCGACAATGAACGGGATCTCGGCGTCTGGGGTGAAACCGGCGGCTTCCAGGACCTTCACCGCACAGCCGAACCGTTCGAGCAGGGCGGATGCGGCGGCGATCACCTGCAGCTCCAGGGCCGGGTGATCCCGCACCGCCTCGAGGACAGTGGTGATCCGGGCCAGGTTGGCCCGGCTGGCGACGACGATGCAGATCTTCTTGCGATGGTCAGGCACGTCGTGGCTCCAGTTGTCGTGGTCAACATCGCTGATGGTGATGTTGCCATGACGGGTAGCCCGGTTGGCACCCACGATGCTCGGGCGCAGGAACTCGACGCCGCAGCGCCCGTCCCGGGTCAGCTGACGGCGGCGACGAACTGTGCTGCGCTGGCTTCCAGCGCGAGCCAGTTGGGCTCGCCGGCGGGGCCCCGGGCCAGCACGAAGCCCCGATGGCCGTCATCGGTGAGTCGCTCGGCGACGATCGTGAAGCCGGTGAGAGTGAACAACGCCGCAGCGGTAGGACGGGTCAGGTAGTACGGATGATCGATCTTGACCGCCCGTTCGATGTGGCCGGTCCGGTCCAGCAGGACATCGACGTCGACGATATCGACGAACACCCGACCGCCCGGGGCGGTCATCCGGCGCAGCGCGGACAGCGTGCCGCGGACGTCGAGGAGGTGGTCGATCGTCTGGCACAGCAACACGAGATCCCAACTGCGCTCACCCGGATCGAAATCCTCCACCAGGCCCGGGATCGTCTCCATGCCGGTGGCACCCGCCACGGCGAGTTCCTCGGGGCTCGGGTCGAGGACGGTTGCGCGCGCGTTCAGGCGTGCCGCCAGTACGCTGGCGACCACTCCCGTTGAGCCGCCGACGTCGAGGATCGTGCGCGGCGGCGATGGCAGCAGTGGGAGCAGGAAGTTGGCAAGCCCGGCGGCGTAGTCGCGCTGCTCCACCTGCACGGTCTCGGCGTCGATGCGGCGGCCGTGGTAGGCCGACACCAACGGGCGATAGATCTCGGAGTAGAAGTGCTCGTACTGGGTAGCGCTCAACTGTGGGCAGAGGTAACCGAGCCCGCAGCGCCGGCACACCACGAAGGTGGCTGGGGAACCGTAACGGTCACGTTAGGCGACCTCGACGGCGTGTTCGCGCGCCCCGCACAGGTTGCACGCCGCGGGCCGCAGCGCTGCCCGCGCCCCATAGTCGTAACCGAGCGCGGCGATTCGCTCGTTTGTCATCGTTCGTGGCATTGTTTTCATCCATTCGAGAAGGCTGGAGATCGCGTAGCGTGACTGTACTTGACTGGGCTCACCGTGTCGCGGTCATCGGTGAAGTCGGCCAGGCGCACGACGGAAGCTTGGGCACCGCCCACGCGTTCATCGACGCGATAGCCGACACCGGTGCTGATGCGGTGAAGTTCCAGACACACATCGCATCCGCCGAGAGCCGGACGGACGAGCCGTGGCGGGTCAAGTTCAGCTACGCCGACGACACCCGCTACGAGTACTGGAAGCGGATGGAGTTCACCCCGCAGGCCTGGGCGGACCTTCGGTGCCACGCGCTAGATCGCGGGTTGGCCTTCTTGAGCTCCCCGTTCTCGCTGGAAGCAGTCGACCTGCTGAGTCGCGTCGGCGTCGCCGCCTGGAAGGTCGCTTCCGGTGAGGTGGCCAACCCGCAGCTGCTCGACGCGGTGGCCCAGACCGGGGCTCCCGTGCTGCTGTCCAGCGGGATGAGCGGCTGGGCCGAGCTGGACGGCGCCGTCGCGCGGCTGCGGGTAGCCCGTGCCGGGCCGTTGGCCGTCCTGCAGTGCACGTCGGCCTACCCGGTAGCGCCGCAGCAGGTCGGCCTCAACGTCCTAGGCGAGATCCGGGAGCGATTCGGCTGCGCGGCCGGGTTGTCGGACCATTCGGGCACGATCTTCCCAGCGCTCGCTGCGGTCACGCTCGGTGCGCGGGTGATCGAGGTGCACGTGACGTTGTCCCGCGAGATGTTCGGCCCCGACGTGGCGGCCTCGGTGACCACCAGCGAGCTACGCCAGCTCGTCGAGGGCGTCCGCTATGTCGAGTCGGCGCTCGCGGCGCCGGTGGACAAGGATGCGGCGGCGACCGAGCTGGCGCCGATGCGCGCGCTGTTCGGCCGTTCGCTGGTCGCCCGCTGCGCGCTGCCGGCCGGGCATGTTCTCGCGGCCAACGACCTGACCGCCAAGAAGCCGGCCGGCGGGATACCACCTGCGCGCCTTGAGTCCCTGATCGGACGCCGCCTGCACCGCGCGCTGCGCGCAGACGAGCCGCTCCGCGAGGGTGACATCGACACTTCATAGAGCATCGTCGTTTGGAAGGAATCAACCGCGGTCAGCGCGGCTGTCGCCTATCGCGTCGCCTGCGGTTCTCGTGATCGCCGAAAGTGAGTGGTGACAGTGCAGGATTGCACTGTCA
>JBOHFC010000425.1:0-1923 GCA_050701375.1 Pseudonocardiaceae bacterium | reverse complement strand
GGGCCCGCAGCTCCATGTCGGTGATACCGGCCGTCTGATCGGCCAGGGTGACGACCTCCCGCAGCATCACCACCACGGCGAGACGATCAAGGAAACGCTGCGGGCTCACCGGACACCACCCCGGCACTCCAAGCAGGTCTGGTCAGGGTCCGGTGGGTTGCCTCGCAGCGCCAGCGGGCCCGCGACCAGGGCCCCGGGTGGCTGCCCCGTTATCCGCAGGGTCGGTCTGGGTGTGAAGCTGAGCCCGCAGCGCGCTGCCACCGTGCCATCGGAGCGCAGGCGCCCACGGTGCGTGTCGTGGTCACCCAACGACCGCAGGAACCAGCTCAGGCTGGTGTCGGGCGGTGTGGTGGTCGGTTTCGTCACGGTCACCACGACCGCTGCGCCGGTACGCACAACCGGCAGAACCGGGCCTCCCGCGCCACCAACGCCGCGGGCACCACATCCTCACCACACAGAGCGCTGTACCGGCCACGGGGCAAGCCGTCCGCCGCAGCGTCGGGCGTCAACCGGTGCGCGGTGCCTGTACGGGCGTCCACCATGTCCACCGTGTGCCCGGCGCGCGGTGTGCGCCGGTTCTGCGGCTGCTTGCTGTGCCTGCCTGCCATGGGGTCCGCCTCGGGCTTGTCTTGGTGCGCCGCCCGACCCGAAGAGGCACGAGCCGGGCGACTTACGCCAGCCCTGCTGCTGACGTCCCAGAAAGACTAAACGATGGTACGTCACAATGTCACGTATCAAGAAGGTGACGTACCATCGCTACGCGGTTATGCTGCGTAACCATGGCTGGCCCCACGATCCGCAAGCGCCAGCTTGGCGCTGCACTCCGGCAGTTGCGCATCGACGCAGGCGAGAACCGCGAGCAAACAGCGTTCGTCCTCGGATGCTCGCCGACGAAGGTCACCTACCTGGAATCGGGCCGCAACGTCATCGGTAAGACTGAGCTGATCGTGCTCATCCAGCATTACGGCGCCGACGCGGCAGGGAAACTGGATGCCCTGGAAGAGCTGCGACGGGAAGCCGGCAAACGCGGCTGGTGGTCTACCGCTCGACTACCGGAGTGGCTCGCCAACTACGTCGGCCTGGAAACCGAAGCCAGCTCAATGCGGTCCTTCGAGCTGGAGCTGCTCCCGGGCCTATTGCAGACTGAGCAGTACGCCCGGGAGATCCACGCGCTACGCGGGCAGAAACCGGATGACCTGGAACGGCGGGTCACGGCACGGCTGCGGCGTCAGGAGCGCCTCACCGCGAGCGACCCCCTGCGACTGTCCGCGCTGATATCGGAGGCAGCACTGGCCCGCTGCGCACGTCAGCCGAGCGTGGCCGCTGAGCAGTTCCGGCAGTTGATCGGCTGGGCACAGCTTCCCAACGTCGAAATACAGGTGCTGCCCTTCGACACCGGGTTGCATAGTGGCATGTCGGGAGCGTTCACCGTGCTCAGCTTCCCGGACGGCCTACTTCCGGACGCCGGGTGGCAGGAGTACGCGCTGGGTGGACACATCATCGATGACCCGTCGGATGTGGCATCGCTGACTACGCTTTATGACGAACTCCGCAGTCAGTCTCTCGGTTGCGACGAGAGTCTGACCCTGCTCGCGGAGTTCGCCGAAAACACACACTGAACAGCAGAAAGAGGCATCACCATGGATGACCTAACCCACGTCCAGTGGCGCAAGTCTACCCGGAGCAGCGGCAATGCGGCCTGCGTTGAGGTTGCCGACCTGCCCGCCGGGGGCCGCGCCGTCCGCGACTCCAAGAACCCGACCGGCCCGGCCCTGATGTTCACCGGGCCGCAGTGGTCCGCGTTCACGTCCAGCATCCGATCCGGCGACTTCGACTAGCGAACACCGAACGGCCCCGCCCGGGACTGCACCTTGTGCACCCTGGTGGGGCCGTTCGGTGTCACCGCAGTGAACACTGCCATGG
>JBOHFC010000424.1:0-10983 GCA_050701375.1 Pseudonocardiaceae bacterium | reverse complement strand
TGGGCCAGCAGCTGCTCGTAGGTCGGCGCATCCGGCACGGTGCCACCCTGCCCGGCCAATCCTCAAGATCAAGCCAACACGCCGCACCAGCCCCAACCATCACACTGGCCCCAGCTGAATAGCTACCCCCGCACACGACACAGGTGATCCCGGTGACCAACACGACGCGGTTCTCATTGCTGTTCTCATTCAGACTGGACAGGTGGCTTGCGCCGCGCCCAGTCGTTGTGCGTATCCTCACTACTGTTCACTCCTGACTCGGGAGGGACAGCGCAGAAGCGGACCAGGTTGGTAGCCGAAAAAATCCGCTTCTGCGCGTACGTCTTTGTTGTTAGTGATGAGGGCGTGCGGCATTACCGCACCACCCCGGGTGTGTTGAACTTCTCTTCTGGTCTCTCTTCGCAGTGTGTGTTATTGCAGGCTGCGGCAGCTTCCACAGAGCGGCTCAACACCGACCGGTAGAAACGAGAAGCTTCCACACCGACGGCACGTTTGCCAGCTCAGGCGCACCCGCCATCGGCGCGCCCGCCGCCGAGCCAGCCGTTCAGTCCACCGCCTGTCCCAGCGTCCCCCTCCTTCCTCGCAGTCGGTTTTCCCGCGCCGTCGTGTACTCACCCGGGTACCAGTGCCCTCATTCGAGCTTCGATTCCCCTCGCGTGGACTCGTTCCCGGTGCGCCCAATACAGGGCCTCGCCGTCGTGGCTGGGATCGGTCGTGGCGACCTGCTCATACACTGCTACCGACTGCTGGTAATACGACAGCCACACCGGTAGGGACGCCGTCCGGCGGGGACGGACCCGCACCAGCTCCTCATGCGCCGCCATCAACGTCAGCGGCGGCCCAGGCTTCGTCGTCTTCATCACCGTCTCTCCTTCTCATTTCTCACCGGTCGTTGATACGGCCATCTCGGTCTTGATCTCGGTCACCCGGTGGCGTTCCCGCTCGGCCATGAACAGCGCCTCGTGATGGTGACCCCGATCAATCTCGGCGACCTCGGCGTACATCGCCGCCGACCGTTGGTGAAACGCCAGCCACTCGACCAGCGGCGCTGTGCGAGCCGGTCGAATGGCGGCCACCGCATCATGGGCCTCCGCCAGCGTCCGTGGCGGATCCGGCGCCGCTGGTTCAGCCGAGGACACCAGCGGCGGTGTCGAAGCGTCCTGACCGCTCATGCCGCTGCCCTGCCCGTCGCGTCAGACGGACCGGCAGGCCTGCTCGACGGCTGCCTGCTCCCCGCCATCACGGTGGCCGAGGCGCCACCGGGTGCCGTCATGCCGGTGGCCCGGATGACCCAGGTGATCCACTTTGCTAGGCCCGAGGTTTCCGCGCGCGGCGCCACGGTCATGCCCTCCAGCACCACCGGCCGAAACGGCACACCGGCCACGGCTTCCGGTGGCACTGGCTGGTAGGCGCAGGCGAACTCGACCGTGACTGACTTTTCCCGATCCTTCTCCGCTGAGGGGTCGGCGAAGGTGCCCCGAAACAGGGGCAGGCCGGTCGTCTCATCGGTGCGGGGTCGGACCGGGCGGTTGCGGGATCGGTCTTCCGGTGACTGGTACTCGGTCACCGGGGTGATCTCGCCTACCAGGTACAGGCCTTGGGGGTACCATTGATCGAAATCGGCTGGTAGCCGCATGTTCCTGGGCGCACCCATTGATCAACACTCCTTCTCAGCTCGTGCCCCGCCGCAGGAGCGGCAAGACATCCGTCTTAGTCATGTGTGCTGGTTAACTATGGATCAAGGTTTGTTGTTCCGCCTCAAATGGGTGATTTATGTCTGTGCTAGCTCACGCGGTACTGTTGGCTCATGGAGATGGACCAGCCCGACCCCCGACCGGCCTACCAACGCGTGGCCGACGACCTGCGCCAGGCCATCGCCGCCGGCACCTACCGGCCCGGTGACCAGCTCCCTACCCTCGCCGAGCTGACCACCCGGTACGGCATCGCGGTCATGACCGCACGGGACGCCATCCGGCACCTGGCCACTGAGGGACTGGTGGTGTCCCGCCAAGGCAAAGGCGCTTACGTCCTGCGACAACCCACCGCGAATGAATCCATCACCGTCTCCGAACTCCTCGATCTTCTTCATCAAGTCAGCCGCTCCATAGACGACCTCACCGATCGGATGACGGTGGTCGAGCGGACGCTTGCCGATCAGAGTTCAGCCGCTGCTCCACTGCGGCCAACCGGCGACTGAGACCCGACACCTTCTCCGCCAACTCCCGAGCGGCCGCCAGGACGGTCCGCCATTCCTGCTCAGTGACGCGTGGAGTGCTCTCCACGCGCGGTGATGTGCTCATCTCCGTTGCTCTCCGCTTCCGTTTTGCCAGTCAAGATCACAGATCCCCGGCGCCTACCTCGGCGCGAGTACCACAGCCGCTGACTTCACTCGACAGACAAGCCGCTAGTTTCGTCTCCGAGCGAAGGGGAATCGAGACGAACGTTGGGCCACTGTTCAGGCAGCGGAGAGGAATGCGAACGGGTGCGGTTCTGCGTTTCGCACCACTCACCAAACTCGCTCGCCGCCGCCGCCAGACTCCGCGCGAATCGCGCCGTGTCCGACAACCCGCCAATACGGGCGGGCACCTGCACGAGAAGGGTGGTCCCCTCGCCCCCCGCAGCGAGTTGCCGCACGCCGGGCGAGGGCGACACGACCTCGGCGCCGTACCCGGCAAGGGGTTGTACTACCACGTGAATGCTCATCTGCTCTCCGAGGTCTCGGTCTCAACGCGTCCGGTCGGCCGCGGTACAACTAGGAGACACCGGAGTAGGGGCATTTACCCGGACAAACTGTCCGGGTATGTGGAGTAGCGGGCTAGAGCCCCACGGGGACGGCCGTGTTCACCGCGTCGAGCACCGCTGACCAGGGCAGTTCGCGCCCCGGCGCGCTACGCGGCTCGTGCAGCGGCCACACGTCATCGCCGTAGATCAGATACACGCCGGCTCGACGCAGCGCAGCGATGTGACTGTCCCACGACGGGTGCCGAGCGTGCGCCGCGTTGACGCGTGGGAACACCACCACCGGTAGGTCACGGGCGCCAATCGCCTCGTTGACCTGCGTCAATGCCTGGTTGTCAGCAATGCCCAGGGCGAGCTTGGCTACCGTGTTCGCCGAGGCCGGGGCGACGAGATAGCAGTCCACCTGTGGGTGTGGGCTGCGTTCGGCCGGCCAGCGCGGGTCGACACGCACCGGAAAGCCCGATGCCTCCTCGATCTCCGCGAGCGCCCCGGACTCCCGCAGCCACCGACCAGCGGTCGGTGTGAGCGTGACCGCGACGGTCCAGCCTGCATTCTGGGCAGGTCGAATCAAGCGCGGAAGCAGCTCTTGCACCCCGCCCGCGCCGGAACCGACCAGGCCCAGTACCCGTGACACCATGCGGCTACTTCACCGCTCGGCAACGTTCGGCCAGCGCCAATAGCGGTGAGGACTTCTTGCCAGCGGTGGCCGGAGTTCTGCGGTACATCGACCGCACGACTTCCCGGACGACCGCGCTGTGCCGGACGATCCCCGGCGACGTCCGCTCGGCCGTCAGCAGCGTTTGCAGCGCGTCTTCATCCTTCGCGACCAGGCTGAACGCCCGGGCGAGGTCGATCAGGTGCGTAACCCGGCGCTCGACCGGAAGATGCTCAACGTTAATCCGCGGAGCGGAGTCGATTACCTGCGAGACGTCGCCCAGGTCAAGCGCAGCCGAAACCCGGTGCAGTTCCACATTGGACGGACCGAAACCGGTCTGCCAGTAATTCGCGTCCACACCCAATTGATCGGCCGCACGGCCAGCATGTGCCAGCAGCTCATTTACCGTCGACCGGTCTTGACGCCGGGCGGCAGCCACCGCCGTACGGAGAAAGAGCATCCCATACAAACTGAGCGCCGCCGGGTCACCGACTCTCATCCTCGGCGAGAGCCACCGAGCAGCGACCTCGCCCAGCTCCACAGCATCATCAAACCGCCCGACCGCCAGCAGCGCATGCGTGCCCGACCGAGCGGCCGAGGCCAGAACCAACGGGTCATCCGACTCGTCGGCCGCCTGCATCGCCCGCTCCGCCGCGATCCAAGCAAGATCAGCCTCACCGATCTTACTCAGCGTGGTCGCAGCTAGATGGTGAATACGCGCAGAGACAGCTGCACAGGCCCGTCGGTAGGCCGCATCCTCGGTCGAGGCAGCCTCCATCTGTTGAGTCGTCTTGATCAGACCCGGCAGCGCCGTCACGACCCGACCAAGGTCGCCCTTCTGATAGCTTGACCACGCGCCCTCCGCCAGCTGCGTCACCGGAGCCGGGTCGACGTACTCGGGCAGCATCGACGACGAGAACAGCGTTCGAGACAACCGCCCAGGAGCCATCAACGCATCCCGAATCGCCGGAACATCGTCCTGCTCCTCGTCGTCCTCCAACAACACGGGCTCACCGAGCAGATCACCGAGCGTGACTCGAAGCGCCCGCGCCAGGTCCGCCAGCACATCGATCCGGCGGATGTCTCGCTCGCCCCGCTCGATCTTGCTCAGCCAGTCCTCAGTACGACCCACCAAATTAGCCAGAACGGCCTGCGACAGGCCGCGCCGACGCCGGTAGAAGGCAATACGCTCACCGATGCTGAGCTGATCACCCGCACCACGCATGTACCCACGCTATCAGCGGCGTTCGATCCGCCCGTCCGCCCGTTCGGCCAACTCGTCGTTACGGACGCTCACGCGTAGACCGGGCATGGCTTCCCCTCACCGTCTACACAGGACAGCGAGAGAAACGCCGATCAGGCCCGACGTCAAGCATCAGCTGAAACCGCAACGTCAAGCATCAGGCGGGACCGCACACACTGCGTCTGCGTCGCGTTGCCGAATTACCCTCTATGGGATCAAGGCGCCGCCTGTGGCGGCGCAGACGTAGCTGAGTCGGTACTCATCTCGCCTGCCTGCCGGGCCGATCCCGCTTGCTGCGCGCGGCCTGACGGCCGTGCTCGCGCAGGCCCGGCCCGGCAGGCGCGGTGGTTACCCTGGGGGCAGTCCATGGTCGGCGAGGCCGGTCCACCAGGGAAGCGACCGGGAGAGCGCCGCCAGTTGCAAAGCCAGCCCGATCGTCTACGTCGTAGGCGCTTGGGATCATCCGATCGACAAAAAGTTGTCGATGTCGTGCCCGTGTGCCACGCTCGGAGGCGACCCCCTCGGTAGCTGAGGGAGACAGCCGGCTTGCCGGTACAACCCCATATCGCTGGCTGTCGCAGATCCGGTTAAAAGGGACGCAGAGACCTCGTCTCCAGCGGAGACCATAGGGCGACCCATCGGAGAGGCGGCCGCTGGACCTGATCGGCCCATGCCATCTACCTGCGTAAACGCAAACAATGCGCGGGGTGGTGAGGGTTGTGTGCCTACCTGGCTCGAAACGCCAGGTGAGTGTCGTGCGCCCGTTTCCAGAGCTGCCCCGAAGGGGCCACCGATACCGGGCGAAGTCCCGGCAGCGGCGTAGTACTGGTTGGCCGGCGACGTGAAGAGCGGAATCTCGAACTTTCACCTGATCGGCCCAAGCAAACCAACAACATCGTGGAACGCCACCAGCAGGTGTCTGTGTGCTGCCAGACTTCAGATCATGGGGACCGGACGGCGAGGCGTGTTCTTGTGGGTCGGGCTGATGCTGCTCGTGGTGGGGGCAGCTGCCGTTGAGGTCTATGTCCTCACTGCCCGCAACCGGGATTCGGCCGGCACGCTTGTGCAGACACTCGTGACCGTGCAAACCTTCGCATTCACGATCGCTGCCTTGCTGTGGAAATGGGGTCGCCCAGCCAGGACTGGGCGGCTGACGTTGAAAGACGCGGCGGATCAGCTAGCGGAGCAGGTACGTAGGCTGTGGGAACGCGAAGCCGCCGCGCGCCGGTTAACCTCAGCGCCGGTTCCCGTTCGCTGGCGATGGTCGCCACAGCAGATCACCGGCACGGTGACCGACGTTGCGAGTGGACCTGGCACCTTACGGTTCGCCCCGTTGCCCGGGATAAAGCCCGTCAAGCAACGGAAGCTGATGTCTGGAGCGCTGAAAGATCTTCTCGGCGTGTACGGCGGACTGGGTTCCGGTCGGCTGGTGATCCTCGGCGGACCAGGTTCCGGTAAGAGTGGGGCAGCAATCCTACTATTACTCGACGCGTTGAAGCATCGGGCGAGCACAGGGACGCCGGAGGAGCAGGCGCAGGTTCCCGTACCGGTGTACTTCACGGCGCATGGCTGGGATCCGAACAGTGAGCGTCTGACCGACTGGTTATCGGGCCGGCTCCTCCGGAACAACGATTTCTTGCGAGCTCCCGAGTACGGATCGGATGCGGCAGTTCGCCTCATCGAGGGTGGTTACGTCGCAGTGATCCTCGACGGATTGGATGAGTTACCTGAGGAGCTGCGCCCGGTAGCATTGCGCGCGCTGGATACTCAGGCCACCTTTCGGATTGTGCTGTTGACTCGCAGCGAGGAGATGGTAGCCGCCGTCCGTAAGGACCACTTGCAGGGAGCCGCGGCGATAGAGCTCCTACCGGTTGGCCCTAAGCAGGCGGCGGATTACCTCGCGAGTTGTCAGGTCCAACCGCTTTCCCGGTCGTGGCAAGATCTGATCACCCAACTGACCAAGGATTCCGACAGCATTGTCGCGCAGGCGTTGGACAACCCGCTAATGCTAACCCTAGTCCGCGATATCTACGGCCATGGTGATCAGGTCAACGAACTGAGCGACAACCGCCGGTTCCCGAGCCGAGAGGCCATCGAGGACCACCTCCTAGACCAGGTGCTGCCCACCGCCTACGCCCACCACCCGGGTCAACCTGTCCCACAATACACGGCCGATCAGGCACAACGATGGCTCGGGTATCTAGCACGGTGTATGAATCACGATGGGAATACCCGCAACCTGACCTGGTGGCAGATCTCGCGATGGGCGCCTGAATGGCCACGCAGTCTAGCCATCGTAGTGGTGTTGGACCTCGTATTTGGACTCGCGTTCGGTCCTATAGGCGGGCTGACAACCATGGTCTTGGGGCTTGTGGCTGGGCTTAGCTACGCCCTCATGTTCGGACTCGGGTTGGCAGTCATGCGCACACCACGCCCCCCACAACAGTTGGGGTGGTCAGGGTCAAAAGAGAACACCGCACGCATCCGAGCAGCCCTCGCAGCTGGGCTCGTGATCGGGCTCGCATTCGGGTTCAAGAACGGACTCAAGGACGTGCCCAAACACGGCCTCAGGTATGGGCTCGTAGACGGAACACGCTACGGGCTTTTGATCTGGTTCCTGGTCGGACTCGGGTTCGTCCTCGTCACCGATCTCGGTGCGAGATCTCCGCAGCAGCCAGTGAGGAGCCGATGGTGGAGCAAGACTGACCTTCGAGCAACCCTCGCCGCCGGGCTCGCGGTCAAATTCATCTGGGGGCTCATTCTCGGGATCACGGTCTGGACCTTGGTCGGCCCACGCGCCGGGTTAACGGTTGGGCTGGCCAGTGGGTTCCTAGCCGCGTTCGCGTTTGGATTTGTGGTACTGCTCCGCAGAAGATATCGCCAGCAGTCAGGGCTGCCGCAGTCGGACAGGTCCAGTACGAGAATAACCCTCATTGCCACGATAATCGGCTTCGTTATTGCTCTCCAGTTCGATTTCGTGCTCGGATTCACGTTCGTGGTAGTTGTCGGGCTCGCGGGACGACCTCCGCGCCAGTCAGGACAACGACGGTGGAATAGAACCGATCGCCGAACAACCCTCCTGGTCGGGCTCGTCGCCGGACTCCTGGTCTGGTTGTTCGTCGGGCTCCAGGTCGGGCTCGAGGTCGGGCGCTTGAAGGGGCTGTCGATCGGTGCCGCAGCGGGGCTCGGCTTCGGGCTCGTGTTGGGCGCCCTAGCTAGGCTGGTACAGCCTTCCACGGAGGCCGCTAACCCGCTTGAGCCCCGCTCATCGTGGAGGCGGGAACGTCAGTTCGGGCTCACTGTTGGGCTCGGAGTCGGGCTAGCTGTTGGACTCCTGACTGTCCTTGTAAACGAGCTTCCGAACAGGGGTGGCCTACTGACCGGGCTCATACTCGGACTCATAGACTTTCTCGTAGTCGGGCTCGGAGTGTGGCTGGTTTCTTCAGCCACCTGGACAGCTACGCTGGCCTGCGCACAACTGTGGCTTCGGAGTGGGACTCCGGCGCGACTCCTACGGTTTCTTGACGATGCGCGTGATCGTCAGATTCTGCGCGCTATCGGTCCAGTATATCAGTTCCGCCACGCCCGGCTTCAGGACCGGCTGGCCGAAGAGAATCCTCCAAGTCCGGCACCGAATGGCATCGCGGGCGAGCTCGAAGCTAATTGAATTCCCCTCATGGCGGGTGTCGTCGAGCAAGATACGGCATCGATATAGCTACCGAATTTTCTCCGCCACGTCCTGGTCGCCGACATGATCATCGTCACTGAGCTGTCAGCGAAAGGGGCACCACGATTTAGCACCCATCGAGTCACGCGAGCACGTAGCCGCAGTTCGGCGGCGACAGAGAGACACTCTCGGGCGCCAGACGCAGGACCAATCCGCGCTCACATCGAAGAGATCATGCAGGCGATTCGGTACAAATCTGGTACAAACCGTCGTCACCCAACGCTAGCCAATACTGATCAACATCATCCAACTTTCCCGCACGTGAGCGGCCGTCCTAACTATCGAAGTCCTGGTCAGCGTTCTCTCAGCGGCGCTACATCAGCAACCGCAGCCCGGTCCCAACAAACCTGCCCTCGCCGGGCGGGCAGATCTCTGGGATGGCCGGACACCAGCGCGGGCGGGAGTGGGTCGGGTGGACGGGGTGTGGCATCCCGTCGATCTCCCAGTGGGCTACCACGCGGTGCCCCGGGGGCAAGCCTGGCAAGCTCGGCTGGAAGTTCAGTGGCATGTTGCCCCCGGGGCACCGCGTGGTCGGGCTGAGCCAGATCGACGGGATGCCACAACAGTCCCAGCGTGCGAGATCGCTAGCAAGCAGCGAGGCATTACGACCTTCGGTCCGCCACCGTATGAGCTGGGCGCTGGGGCGTGTATAGGGCGCGACTGGCCGTGAACAGCCGGACACGGCCGGACAGCGCCGGACGTGACGACGGTTGTCCCATGCCCCTGTCCGTGCTGGTCATGGGCCATTTCTGCTGCGTGGCTGGTCAAGGATTCGAACCTTGGAAGGCATACGCCGACGGATTTACAGTCCGCTGCCAAGGCAGCCTTGCGCGTGCGGCAGTGCGTACACCTTGTGCGTCCATGATCTTGCCTCGTGCCCCTCGCGTGCCCGTTCCCACGGGGACTCACGGGGAACCACGGACCACACCGGTCCGACTCTCACTCACCGTGCCCAAGAAAACGTCCCTGCTCACGAACGGTCGTAGGCCGCTCCTTTGCAAGGCGGGGGTTGAGGGTTCAAGTCCCTTCGTCTCCACGAAGCTGGCGACACGTGCCGATGATCATAATCGGTTGGCAGCCGTGATCAGTGGCTAAGCTGGGCGGGTGTCCGCCGGAACGGTGCTCGGTGACCCAGCGCGGCTAGCGGCGGTGGCCAGAGCGTTGCCGGTGGCCCGCGCCAACCGGCACGCACTGGACCGGCTGGCGGAGTTGGCCGCGACTGTCATGGATGCTCCGATCGGCGTCGTGAACCTGATCGACTCCCAACAGCACCTGGTCGGCATGGTCGGGCTCGGTGAGCCCGTCGGGACATCCCGGACCCTGCCGATTGACACCGGTTTCTGTCCCTTGACGTTCTTTACGGGCAGGCCGATGTACATCGAGGACGCCGCCGAGGAGCCCGCATTCGCTGATCACGCGGCCCATGTCGAGCTCGGATTCCACGCCTATGCCGGCTGCCCCCTGCGCGATGCTGACGGGCAGTTGATCGGCACCCTGTGCGCACTTGACACCCGGCCGCGCCGATGGCGGCGGGTCGATCGTCTGGCGCTGGAGGCGCTGGCGAACTCGGTGATCAACGAAATGGCGTTGCACCAGGACATCGACCGCCGCAAGCGGTTGCTGGATGCGTTCAGCGCCGCGCCGGCGGCGATCGCGGTCACTCGTGGCCCGCAGCACATCGTGGAGTATCACAATCCGGCATTCCAGTCGCTGTTCGGCGAGCTGCCGCTGGAAGTGCCCGCTGCCGAGGCGTTACCGGGCCTGCCGGGTGGGTTCTTCGGGCTCATGGATCAGGTACTGGCCAGCGGTGACGAGTACCGCACCGATGCGGCTCCGGTGAGCATGACCTGGCCCGGCGAGCTCTCCCCCCGCGAACGGTTCTTCGACTTCTCCTACTCTGCGATCCGTCGCACCGCCGGCGATGGCGTGGACCACCGGGGATTGCTGGTGGTCGCGGTGGAGGTCACCGATCGCGTCCAAACCCGCCGCGAGCTGGAACGCCACGCCCGCCGCCAGGAACTGCTGGCGCGGGCCAGCGCGGCATTGAACCGCAGCCTCGACCCCGGCGCGGAACTCCAGGAACTCGCCCGGGCGGTGGTTCCCGAGCTCGCCGATCTGTCCACTGTGCACGTGCTGGCCCGGCCGGTGGCCCCCGGCGTCGATCCGCCGCTGCCGGTGATCACCGACCGAGTGGCCGTCGCCGGCACACCAGGGGTCACATTGGCACCGCGGTTGAGAGGTCTGCGCTGGGACGGCGACGGCGACCCGATCACCGCAGCGATCCGCCGGGGAGAACTAATCCGCCAACCCATGCCGGATTCCGGGACGCCATCGTGGGCGCGGCACACCGGATCGGCTGGCCCCCTCCGCGACGGGTTGACCCACATAGTGGTCGCTCCGGTGATCGTGGATGGGCTGGTGGTCGCGGTGGTGTCCTTCCTGCTGCATCACACCCGGCCGGCCTGGAGTGAGGACGACCTGCGCGCGTTGGGTCAGATCGCCCGCTACGCCGGGATCGCCCTGGAACACGGATTGTCCTACCAGGCGACCCGTCAGTCGGCGTTAGTGCTGGAAGGGAGACTGCTCACCGATCCGCCGACAGTGACCTGGGTGCATATT